>JBFHES010000061.1:0-18914 GCA_041584015.1 Bacteroidales bacterium | reverse complement strand
TTCCTCCGAAGATGAAAATTAAACTAAAGAAACCCAATACAATAATGTGTCCTGCTGTAATATTTGCAAATAGTCGAACCATCAACACAAAAGGCTTAATAAAGACACCAATTATCTCAATCGGAATCATGATAATTTTTAGAGCATGTGGCACAGGTGGCCAAAAAATATGTGCGTAGTAATTCTTATTTCCTTTATAAAGTGTAATAACAAAGGTAATCACAGCCAATACCAATGTAACAGCAATATTACCTGTTACGTTAGCTCCTCCCGGGAAAATTGGGATTAAGCCCATCAGGTTATTAAAAAAAATAAAGAAAAATACAGTTAACAGGTAAGGCATATAACCTTCGTACTTCGGACCAATTGATGATTTGGCAACATCGTCGCGAATAAAAATTATAAGTGGTTCGATAAAAGACTGCAAACCTTTAGGTGCCTGTCCTTCGCGTAGCTTATAACTTTTAGCTACCGATAAAAATATCCACAACATAAGAGCCATACTAATAAAAATGGCCAATACATTTTTGGTTATTGATAAATCGAGTGGTCGTAATTGTTCTCCGTTTGCAGCATATTCAACAATTTTATTTTTATAAGGCCCGTCGTGTGCAATAGAAAATCCCTTGTAAGCATCGTGCCCGTGATGGAACTTTGCAGATGAGAAAAAATGCCATCCACTTTCCTTTCCCATAACAATAACAAGCAAAGGAACACTGATGTGCTTTTCACCAATGGTAGTGATGTGCCAGTCGTAAGTATCTCCAATATGATCCATGATAAACGTACCCGGATCAAATTCTTTTGTCCCTTGCTGATGCTCCTGATCGTGACCGTGTGCATCAGATGCAAATAAATTTGCCGATACACCTGTAAGTAACAATGCCACTAAAATGCTAACAGCAAAAATCTTCTGTTTAAAAGACTCTATCATCTAATTATCTATTTATAAAGATTTTTCGATTTGCAAAAATAGTCTTTTTACTTTAAAAGTGTATAACTTTCCTGTCATTTAAGATAACAAAATCGAATTCGGTACTCAATAGCTAGTTAAGAGGCTTCACTATTTAGAATAATCATGTAATTATCTATACAATCAGGAAGTTAATCTGAATTATTTATGAGCGAAAGAACATCATTTTGTGCCGATTTAACATATTCCTGCTTGAGGTGAAGACCATCGGAATAGTGATCGATTGGTAAATACTTTACTTGGTTTAAATAGTTCTTGAAAATATCTTCTAGTTGATTTGCTCTAATCTGCTCCCTCATTTGACTCCAGTTCCTACTATCTTCAAGCCAATGTTCAGGCACAGGAGGCGATACCAGCTTTAATTTTATTTCATGTTGATCACACATTCGTTTCAGCTTATTAATATAAAGTATCGCCATATCAGAAAGATGCTGTTGTTTCATTTCCAACACATAAGCTCCTCGTTCCTTTATGAGTTGATCATTAGAAAAATTAACATCGGAAACAGGCAGAATTTTGAACCAATGAAAGATAGAGAGAAAACTTACCGGGCGCTGCCATAGCTTCTCATATAACAACGGCTCAAAAGCACCGAGATTTCGAAACTCAAAAAAAGGCTTCACAAAATTGTTATAAACCAATTTCTTCTCAAAGCTGAACCCGATATCATTGGGCACACTTACCAACACGATTTCCTCGAGGTGCGGATTAGCAGCAATGGCATTCTTACATAAAATGTAGTTACCAATCATGGTTACTGCCGCATTGGAGGTTAAGGAATTTTCAACACTATCCGGATGAAATAGCTGATTGCCCACACTGTCGCCGATATACAGGCGTTTTGCCTTAATGTTTGTTTTGCTTTTGTGAATCCGTTTTTCAACTTTAAACCAACCGCCTTTATTAAAACCAATATTAATGAAGCCAGGGCTCAAACGAATGATCACACCAATTTCTAATACTGCCAACACCAATATTAAAAAAACCAAAGCTCTGATTAAAAATTGCTTCATTATTTAAAACTGAAAATAAATAAACTCCACCTGCTTAAAATTACCCAAAAATATAATTGCGTAAATTACTGCCATGTAGATGCCCCATCGAATAAGCAATGGTGTGTTATCAAATTTAAGTACATGTGCCTTATTTCGGCCCAACCACTCAGCAACAACAAACACACACAAAACGGCAATATTCAATAGCAGCTTGCTACCTAGCACCGGAATGTGCAAATAGTTCCCAACAAACATCCCGCTAAGGAAACCGAATGCTTGAGCAACATTTTCTGCCCTGAAAAATACCCAGGCAACATTCACCAATATAAATACACCAACCATCTGTACAAATACCAAAACCGGATTTGATGCTTTAATTCCCATCCGCCTTAAACTTCGTTTTCTTGTTTTACGACTTAAGTGTGCAACGATTAGGTACAAACCATGAACAGCGCCCCACATAATAAAGGTCCAGTTAGCGCCATGCCACAAACCTCCCAAAAACCAGGTTACCAGCACACCGATGGAATACCCCCAAACCTCTGCTTTTACTCCCCAAAACCGTGCTTGCTTTATTTTGCCCATTACCCGATAACTTACCGGAAGAAAAAGATAATCGCGTAACCAGGTGGAAAGTGAAATATGCCATCGTCGCCAGAATTCAGAAAAGTCCTTTGAGAAATATGGAAAGTTAAAATTCCGCATCAGGTTAAATCCAAGCAGCTTGGCTGTTCCAATGGCAATATCAGAGTAGCCCGAAAAATCGCCATAAATCTGAAAGGCAAAAAATACAATACCTATCCATAATAAGACCGGCGGAAGATTTTCGTAATTATCGAAGGTGCGCTCGACAAAATAGGCTGCATTATCTGCAATAACTATCTTCTTAAAAAAACCCCATAGTATTTGCTGTAAACCATCTTTGGCATCAGAAAAACAGAATTTCTTTTTAGTGTAAAACTGAGGTAAGAATTTAGATGCTCGCTCAATAGGTCCTGCAACCAGCTGGGGAAAGAAACTTACGAACGCAAAAAACGATAAGATATCATGTGTAGGCTTTAACTTTTTATAATAAACGTCCAACGAATAACTTAGGGTTTGAAACGTATAAAAGCTAATTCCAACTGGCAATATGATGTTTAAGGTGCGGGGATTTAATTCCAAACCAAAAATCGAAAAGGCCTCGATAAATGAATCGACAAAGAAATTATAATACTTAAAGAAACCGAGTAAACCCAGATTTACCCCTAAACTTAGCCAGAGCCAATATTTACGATGGTGCCCTTCGGATTTATGAATGTAAAGGGCAGTAAGATAGTCTGTAAAGGAGCTTAATACAATTAGCGAAAGAAATCGCCAGTCCCACCAACCATAAAAAACATAGCTTGCAGCAATTAGAAATAAGTTCCGCACATGTAAGTTTCTATTTACAACAAACCAGTAAATAAAAAACACCAGCGGAAAAAACAGTAAAAACTCAAAGGAGTTAAACAGCATAATTCTAATAGTTGCTAGTTGGTAAATAACAACTAAAAAACCCGTTAAAATCTAATTACTCAACCGTTACCGATTTTGCCAAGTTTCTTGGTTGATCTACATTACATCCGCGTAAAACGGCTATATGATACGAAAGTAATTGCAATGGTATTACAGCTAATATTGGGGCTATCGCTTCCAAGGTAGCTGGTATTTCCATAACATGATCAGCCATATCTCTAATTACAGTATCACCTTTTGTTACCACAGCAATCACAATTCCCTTACGAGCTTTTACTTCCTGAATATTACTTACAATTTTCTCATAAGACTTATCCTTGGTAGCAATTACAACCACCGGCATTTTCTCATCAATTAGGGCAATTGGACCGTGTTTCATTTCTGCTGCCGGATAACCTTCAGCATGAATGTAGGAAATCTCCTTCAGTTTTAAGGCCCCTTCAAGCGCAACCGGGAAAAAGTAACCACGACCGAGATACAAGAAATTTTCAGCATCTTTATAAAGCTTCGCTATTTCTTTGTATTCATCGTTATGCTCCAAAATGGATTTAATATAGTTCGGAACTTCCACCACCTCTTTAATCAAGTCTTCATATAATGATTGCTCAATAAGACCTTTCTTATGCCCAATCATTAAGGCTAAGATCACAAAACTAGTAACCTGAGATGTAAATGCTTTGGTTGATGCCACTCCTATTTCAGGACCAGCGTAGGTGTAAATACCTGCATCTGTTTCACGCGATACTGACGAACCAACCACATTGCAGATTCCGAGCACCATAGCACCTGCTTCTTTAGCTAAACGGATAGCTGCTAAAGTATCGGCCGTTTCACCACTTTGACTAATAGCAATTACAATATCGTCCTTATAAATAACCGGATTTCTATACCTGAATTCCGACGCATATTCTACTTCAACAGGAATACGGGCAAATTCTTCTATCAGATATTCTCCAACCATGCCAGCATGCCAGCTTGTACCACAGGCAATAATCAACAAACGCTTGGCTTGCAATATTTGTGGGAATACTGCCATTATACCACCATGATGAATGTCTTTTAAATCAGAAGCAATTCTTCCTCTTAAGGTATTGGTAATTGTTTCTGGCTGCTCAAAAATCTCCTTTAGCATGAAATGCTCAAAACCACCTTTCTCAATGGTTTCTAATTCCATTTGCAACTCGTGGATCTTAGGTGTTACAACGTCGTTCTTTAAGGTTTTAAGGGTTAATCCATCTTTGCTTAATATGGCAAGATCGTAATCATTCAGATAAATAACGCTTTTGGTATGCTCAACAATTGGTGTTGCATCAGATGCCAGGAAGTACTCTCCTTCGCCGATTCCAATAACCAACGGACTACCTTTACGCGCCGCAATAAGTTTATCAGGATCGTCTTTTGATACGACCACTAAGGCATAGGCGCCAGACACTTTTTGCAATGCAAGACGTACCGCTTCCTCAGCGCTAATGTTATTCTCAAGATAAATATACTCAATTAAGTTAGCTAAAACTTCTGTGTCTGTTTCGCTTTGGAAAACATAATCGTGACCTTTTAGCGTTTCTTTAAGAACCGCATAGTTCTCGATGATACCGTTATGAATAACAACAAATTTTCCATTAGCCGACTCGTGAGGATGTGCATTTAAGTCGTTAGGTTCGCCATGGGTTGCCCAACGTGTATGTCCCATTCCAATATTCCCTTCAGTCGTTTTATCTTTAACGAATGCTTCAAGATCGCTAACCTTTCCTTTAACCTTATAGGTTCTGGTTACCGAATTAATAATAGCAACACCAGCAGAATCGTAGCCACGATACTCTAAGCGCTTTAATCCATTAATAAGAATAGGGAATGCCTCTTTACTTCCAATATATCCAACAATACCACACATAATCTAATAAAATATATATCTTGAAATTATTCCTTTCATTGTTTTAGAACCATCAAAAATATAAATCCTATTTGAAACAAAGCTATGTTTAGGATATTTTTACCGAGAATTGTTAAATATGGTACATTATTAAGTAAGCGGGTTACAAATTCAACTTACTAAAGCTTCATATACGTAATCTTAATACTTAAACCTCCGTCTAAAGAAGGTGACTTTAGAATCGTACGATTTGTAAGCACAGGCTTTTCTCGTGGATAAATACCTAGTTCGAGATTGGTGTTTGTTGTTTCACCAACAATAATTTGCTGCATATACTGAGCAATGTTAAAGGTATACGTATGCTCTGAGGCAGAATATATTCCTCCAAAATAATCGCTGTATAATACACCATTATGATATTGGTCTGGCAAATAAACATTACTCTCATCGGTATCGAACAGTAAGGAAAGTATTGATGGCGGAGCGTATTCAGAATAAGAATCTTCTAAAACAGGCACCACTAGCTCGGCCCGGGTTATAATGTAATTCATTGAATCGCGCCATGTAAGCAGATTAGCCAAATCAAGTTTTACTTTTACACCACCTAAACCTTGAACGTACAGCAAATCATGTATTGTTGCTGTATCATTCATCACACTTTCAATATTCGACGTGGCTGTTGAGTAATCGTGTGTGAACAAATTAATACGTGCACAATTATCATTAATTAAAAAGTCGAATGTTTTTTGCTTTGAGGCAGGAACAACTCCACCTGTTTCTTCTCCCGATTGATAATAAAGCGTAAGCTTAGATTGCTCAGATAACAAATCGAAATATCTGATAGATCCACCAAAATCAACTGCTTCTGTTTTTATGTACAGACCTTTTACCAGTGCGGTAAATATATCGTTATCGATAAGGTTGTTGGTATCGTTTAAAATATCAAAGAATGGATCGGCATCTAGTTTTAAGGCCAACACTGAATCGCCTGCCGGGGCGTATGTCTTTTGCCACAATGGCTCACTTTCGTTGTAGTAACCGGCAACATCAATATCAGACTCATATTCTTCATCCTTACTAATGCTATCTGTTAGCTGATAAACGCTTAAGGTTTGCTTGTATGCTTGCAAGCTATCACCATAATGGCCTTTAACATCAAGATACAATACAAGCGAGTCGATGTTTAGATCATCGCCAAGATTCACACTATTTTTTGAAAGTCGAACTTGTGTAAAGAATCCGGCTGTAGTTGTACCAAACTCAGCATCTACATAACTTCCAACAAGGTTGTAATCGCGTGCAGTTGAATTAATATCCTCGTCGCAACGAATAGCGCCTTCCTTGATGGTATAAGCTCCAATGTTTTTAATCGTATCAACAATCACCAGGGCCTGATCATCACTTGGGATGATATCGGTACCAAGAGGTCCTGACTCTTCGTTACATGATTGTAGAAATAAAACACTGATTGATAATAGTAGGATATGCTGTTTAGCCCAATTCCATTTAATCTTCATCTCTGTCTGCTAATAATTTATCGTAAAAACTGGAATACTCATCCACTATTTGATCTTGTGGAAAGTAATTTAATACTGGTTTCCCAGAATCTTCAATAAACGACTTAACATCCGGATTTATTTCAGAGCTTCCGTAAATAATACCATCAGCCATTGTTACTGCTAATTTGCTTAGACTAACAAAATCCGGTTTCTTTAGAACAGCTACATCATTATCAGTTACACCATCAATTTTTAACTTAGCCGCAAAATCTTTATTAAGCTCTTCGTTAAAATCATCATTGTACACTGAATACACTATTTTGGCTTCATTAAAAAGCGGATCATCTTGAAATGCTTTCTTTAAATACAAAGGAACTAGGCCTGTAAACCAACCATGACAATGCACAATATCTGGTGCCCAACGCAGTTTTCGAACTGTTTCAAGAACTCCTCTGGTGAAGAATACTGTACGCTCATCATTATCTTCAAAAGACACACCTTTCTCGTCTTTTAAAACTTGCTTACGCATGAAATAATCTTCATTATCGATAAAATACACCTGCATTCTTGCAGCCTGAATAGAGGCTACCTTAATGATCAAAGGATGATCAGTATCGTTAATTATTAAATTCATACCTGAAAGACGAATCACCTCATGTAGTTGATTTCTTCTCTCGTTAACACATCCATATCTGGGCATGAAAGTCCTTATCTCCTTACCTTTTTCTTGAATACCTTGTGGTAAGTGACGACCAATCATCGACATCTCACTCTCAGGTAAAAAAGGTGTAATCTCTTGTGAAATAAACAATACCTTGGTTTTCTCCATTTCCTCCGCTTATGATTCCAAATTAACTTTGCAAAATTAATAAAAAAATAGGAAAGGCTAAATTTTTACGATACATAAAGCTTTATAAGCCAGTTAAAAAAGTAAAGACAGCTAAAATAGGAATGTTAAAATAGCCTTAAACTGAATATAAAGATTTCGTAATAATTTTGCCTGAACTAAGAATTACCTAGTTGATAAAACTGCATCATACTTCTCATTTCCATGACCTTGTAAAACTCAAAGTCCACATTTGGCAGCATACTTTATTAGATCAAAACAGTACTTTGCAGGTTCATCCTGGCTTACCTCAAAAGGAAATACAGTATGCGAATCTCTTTTATCTAAACCATTATTATAAGCCTTATCGTAATATTCCAGAATTAACATCACCGCCTTCTCGTATTCCTGATTCTTAACAGCCTCAAGACACATTGTAGTACTTAAACCTCCTAGCCTTTTAGAAATTTTAAGTATCGACTCTTCTAGGAGTTTATCACCAAAATAGGCATATTCTCTAATAATACGTTTCGCTCTAACTGCAGTAGGTTGCACAATTTCAATAACCGGACACGAACGGATTTGCAGGAACAAATGCCTTGGAATGGAAACTTTGCCAATGGCAGCACTTTCATCCTCAATCCAGATAGGTTTAGTCAGATCGAGTGTACGCCATTTCTCATGCAGCATATTTTCGAACTGCTGTGTAGTTGGTTGTGGTTGCTGGCCAATTGCGCCAAATGCAGATCCTTTATGATTGGCAAGTCCTTCCAAATCGATAACCTGTTCATTGGCTTTTTCCAACTCATGCAGGAACGCAGATTTGCCGCTACCCGTTCTTCCTCCTAAAACTACCAACCTGGCCTTTTCTTCAAATGAATTAAGGATGTAATTTCGATAGGCCTTATAGCCGCCAATTAGGTAAGTAACTTCGTAGCCAGCCATTTCAAATAGCCAAGCCATGCTTTCGCTGCGCATGCCACCCCGCCAGCAATGTACCAATACCGTTTTCTTCTGCGTACGCTTGCTTAGCTCGCGAACAAAGCCGGCCATTTTTGGGCCAATGAACTCAAGAGCTTTAAGAATCGCAGCTTCGCGATTTATCTGTTTATAGAGGGTTCCCACTTTAGCACGCTCCTCGTCGGTAAACAACGGAATGCTTATGGCTCCTTCAATATGACTTGTTTCAAACTCTTTTGGAGATCTAACATCAACTAATGTAAAATAATTATCGCGTAAATTTAAAAACTCCTCAACCTCAACTTTCCTTATCATTGTTTCCTTTTACATCTAATTCATCAGATCTCCATTATCGATCATTCCATCAATAACAAAGTCTTGCTTTTTTGCTTTATCACAATCCAGTTCAAAGTCAAAGCCCTGTAAAGGCGCATCAAAATCTCTGGTACTTATACCAAGATTTAATGAATCGGCATACACACTTTGCATGTATTCGGCAAATATTGGTAATGCCATGTTTGCACCCTGCCCAAGCTTTAATCCTTCGAAATGAATGCTGCGAACCTCGCCTCCAACCCACGCACCAGATACAAGATCGGGAGTAACACCCATAAACCAACCATCGGAGTGATTGTCTGTTGTACCCGTTTTTCCACCAATTTCATTCATTAATTGGTACTTATATCGCAATCGCACGCCACTACCTTGTCTAACAACTCCCTGCAAAAGGTTAATCATAAGGTAGGCCGTCTTTTCATTGATTACATCTTCTTGCCTTGCTTTAAAGGTTGAGATTACATTTCCATGTTTGTCCTCAATACGTGTAACAAAGATTGGTTCGGTATAAATACCCTTATTTGCGTACATACTATAAGCACCAACCATCTCAAAAAGCTTGATATCAGATGTACCCAGAATCATAGATGGTACAGGATCCATATAACTTTTAACACCAGCCTTTTTCATAAGATTAACAAAAGGTTTTGGCGAAAACTGTTTCATTAACCAGGCAGAAATGTAGTTACTTGAGTGAGCCAATCCCCACTTTAGCGTTACGTCTTTACCTATATATTCCTTTCTGTCTGTGGTATGCGGTGTCCAGGTTCTGTTATCAGGCATCTGAAAGGTTGTTGGAATATTTGGCACCTCGTAGCAAGGAGAATAACCTTCCTGCATGGCAATGGTGTATAAGAAAGGCTTAATGGTAGACCCAACTTGTCGCTTACCTTGATAAACATGATCGTACTTAAAGTGACGATAATCTATTCCACCCACATAAGCTTTAACATGCCCGGAATGTGGATTCATCGACATAAATCCAGCTCTTAAATAATGCAGGTAATAAATTATGGAATCCTTTGGTGTCATTACCGTATCGATATCACCACCCCAGGCAAAAACACGCATTTCAGTTGGAACATCAAATATTTTCATGATAGAATCCTTCGAAAGGCCTGAGCCTCGGTGACGGATGTATCTATTACTCTGAATAATCAAGTTTGTCATTATTCTATCAATAATCTCCTCATCAACATCATTGGAAAACGGCGGATATTTATTTTTTCTTAACTCTTCATAAATCGCATCCTGCAGCGTTTCACCTAAATGCTTTGAAACGGCATTCTCTGCATAGCCCTGCATACGTGAATCAATTGTTGCATATATTTTTAAGCCATCGCGGTAAATATTATAAGTTGTCGAGTCGGCTTTTAAATTTTTATTACACCAGCCATAAAGTGGGTCGTTTGCCCAACGAGTTGAGTCGGCCTTATACGATGAATAATTACGAAACTTCTTGCGCTCCGGTTCTTTACGATTCATGGTGGTTCTTAGAAACTCACGAAAATAAGTTGCACTTCCCAGGTTATGGTCTACTTTGCTAAAGGTAACATCCAGCGGTAACACCTTTAATGAGTCAAACTCTGCTTTCGACAAATAACCGTATTTCATCATCTGGCTAAAAACCACATTACGCCTATGCAAAGTGGTATCCTTTCTGCGTTCGCGCACAGGATTATAAAACGAAGGATTCTTACACATTCCAACCAACAAGGCTGCCTGCTCAATTCTTAATGAATCAGGTGATGTATTAAAATACACCCGCGATGCGGTTTTTATACCTACTGCATGATTCAGAAAATCGAACTTATTAAAGTACATGGCAATAATCTCATCCTTGGTGTAACTCTTCTCCAATTTTACAGCAATCACCCACTCGTTCAATTTTTGAAGAACACGTTCCCAGATATTTCTGGCCGGATCATGAAAAAGCTGCTTAGCCAGCTGCTGCGAAACAGTGCTACCACCTCCTCTACTCTGACCTATCATTGCAAAGGCTACTGCACGCGCCAACGCTCTGGCATCAACCCCGGAATGTTTGTAATAACGAATATCCTCTGTAGCAATTAAGGCATCAACCAGATATGGGCTTAAATCCTCAAAATCTACCTTCGATCGGTTTTCTACGAAATAGGTACCCAATATCTCGCCGTCGGAAGAAATAATCTCACTAGCCAGCAAACTCTTAGGATTCTCCAATTCTTCGAACGGAGGCATGTATCCTAATTTACCTTCAACAATAAGATAAAACAGAATAATGATAGCCACAATTGGTATTGCAAAAATCAACCAGAGTGTCCATAAGTATTTTCTGAACTTAGGCTTTGTGTTGGTTTTGCTTTTAGCATCATCATTTATCTCTTCAACAGGATCGAACTGATTGTTAACTTCTTCCATTTGAATACAAAATTTTTCCAAAAATACTTACTTAAAATCAAACATAAGAATCATGCTCATTATTTTATTCTAGAATCCAAATAATCAACAAGGCCACTGTATTCAAATCTTTCTAAAAATAGTTTACCTATTTTTCACACTGACTATCTGCAACTTAGCCCTTTTATTAAAAAATATTCAAATTTGATGGGTCACGAAATAAGAACTTTGGGTATTAAGTAATATAAGCAGGGATAATATGACCATAACTTACCACATACAAAGTATATTCGAATCCATCCTAAACTTGGTTTATCCAAAGATTTGTCAGGGATGTGGAGAATACCTGCTGCAACATGAAAACCATATTTGTACTTCTTGTCTTTACGAAATGCCAAAGACAAATTACCAGCATAAGGAGGACAATCCGGTTGCTCGCCTATTCTGGGGAAGAACAAAAATTACAAACGCAACCTCACTCTTCCATTTTAATAAAGGTGGAAAATTTCAGAAATTAATTCATAAACTCAAGTATCAGGGTAAAAAAGAAATTGGATACGAGCTTGGTCGTCAGTTTGGTTTTGAACTTAAAAGCTCTCCAGCCTATGCTCATATTAATTCGGTAATAGCTGTTCCATTGCATCCAAACAAGCAAGCTAAACGAGGTTATAACCAAAGCGAAGCCATTGCAAAAGGCATAGCTGATGTATTAGGAATTGAATTAGATAATAGCTCATTGATTAGAACAAAAGAGAGCGAAACTCAAACAAAAAAATCAAGATATGAAAGATGGCAAAATGTAAACTCAATCTTTGAAGTATGCCAAGAAGATGCGCTTACAGGAAAGCATGTATTGCTTGTAGATGATGTTGTTACAACAGGATCTACACTAGAAGCTTGTGCAAACAAAATTTTAGAAATAAATGATACTTCAGTCAGTATTGCAACACTGGCTGTTGCCTAATTAAGATTCTTCCCCCATCCCCAGTTTACTGGATTCCCCAAAGATGTGACTCCCAGTCAGATCTGAAAGAAGGTAAACAAAAAAAGCCCCAGCTCGGGGCTTTTATTTTTATCACTAGTTGCTTATTATTATCCTAAAATCATTCCTACTATTGTTGCCGATAATAATGATGCTAAAGTACCAGCCAATAGAGCTCTCATTCCCAATTGCGACAACAAAACTCGCTTACCTGGAGCAAGCGCACCTATACCGCCAATCTGTATTCCTATTGATGCAAAATTGGCAAACCCACATAACATATAGGTTCCCATTATAATTGATTTTTGCTCAACAAAAGCACCTGCATCTTTTAAATTACCAAGACTGATATATCCAATAAATTCTGTCATAATGATTTTCTCGCCAACAATTTGCCCTACCAGCGTAATATCCTGACTACAAACACCAAGCATCCACATGAGTGGTGCCAGCGCATAACCAAGTAAAAACTGTAGCGAGAGTTCTGTGTATTGTCCATCTGTCCATCCAGAAATCACCTCATTAAAATCAGTCCAATGCCCAACCTTTAACAACATATAATTAAGCATCGCAATTAGCGCAATAAACACTAATAACATTGCACCAACATTCACCATCAGGCGCAAGCCTTCGCCAGTTCCGGTTGAAATAGCATCCAGAATGTTCTTGCCAACTTTTTCCTTGGTAACCTTAACTTCCTTAACAATTTCTTCGGTTTGAGGTATGATTATTTTTGAGATTACAACAACACCAGGTGCAGCCATAACCGATGCAGCCAGCAAGTGTTTTGCATAAATAAGTTCCTGAACAGGATCGCCTCCACCAAGAATTCCGATATAGGCACCTAAAACGCTACCAGCAATTGTTGCCATTCCTCCAGACATTACCAGTAACATCTCTGAGCGGTTCATTTTTTCAAGATATGCCTTAATCATTAATGGAGATTCGGTTTGCCCCAGAAATATATTTCCGGCCACCGATAAACTCTCTGCTCCTGATAATCGCATGAATTTGCTCATTATCCAGGCCAACACAAATACCAACTTTTGAATAACACCCAAATAAAATAGCAAGCTTGTTAGTGCTGAGAAAAATATAATAACTGGTAGAATTTTAATGGCAAAATTTAGCAAAGGAGCCTCAACCTGGCCAGTAACAAAGGAACTAAACAGAAACTCTGTACCCGCCATGGTAAAATTAAGAATCTTAACAAAGACCTTTCCGATTACCTCAAAAAAGCTTTGAACAAAAGAAACCTCGAGCACGCCAAATGCCAACACCAATTGAAAGGATATTCCCAATAACACCACGCGCCAGGAAATAGCTTTTCTGTTGGTGCTAAAAGCAAATGCAATGGCAATTAAAACCAACATACCCAGCAGTCCTCTAAATAAATTAGTTAATGAAAAACCATTACCAGCAGCAATAACTTTCACATTTGCATCTTTTTGCTGTTCAATAGTTTCAGAAAGTACACCTGATACTGTATTTCCGGTATCGGCTACAATTTCGGCAGTTTCGGTTAAACTAGATACTAATGTATCGGTGGTTTGTGGGTATAAATTCGATGTGATAAATAACAGGCAAATTGCTAGTAAAAATCCCTTATAGATGAATTTCATTGGGTCCTATTTTTTTGAATAAAAGGCGGTTCTATTTTTTTCTTTGCTCAATAATATCCCGAATCTCTGAGGCCTTTTCATAGTTCTCTTGTTCAATCGCTTCATTAAGCATTTCTTCTAATTCTTCGATGCTATAATTTGACCACTTAACCTTGCTGGTTTTTGGTGCTTTCTTCTCGGCAGGTTTTTCAACAGGAACATCTTCATCATCTAAGTAAATACCTGCTTTTTCCAGAATCTCTTCGGAAGTATAAATCGGACATTTAAATCGTAATGCAAGCGCCACAGCATCGGATGTACGTGCATCAATTTTTAAATGCGTTTCGCCTTGTTCACAAACAAGAATACTATAGAATACCCCTTCCTCGAGTTTATAAATATTTACTTCAGTAAGTCTTATCTTAAATGCTTCTGAAAAATTAAAAAAGAGATCGTGCGTTAGTGGTCTTGGAGGAAACAAACCTTCAAGCTGCAATGCAATAGACTGTGCTTCAAATGCTCCAATAATTATGGGTAATCTTCTTTGCCCGTGTTCTTCTGATAGAATTAATGCGTAAGCCCCGGTTTGACTTTGACTATTTGAGAGGCCAAGTATGCTAAGTTTAACTTTAGTCATTAATTTTTACTTTCTGATTACCATTGATTATTACAAAAGTAATTAAATAAAATATACATCCTAACTAAATTAGAATCACCTTTTACAATAGTTATCAAGAGGTTATGTAACTGTTTTTCAATCTAATTACAATATTTTTCAAGATGTAATTGAGCTGCTTCTACTCCATAAAGTAAGGCTTTATTAAAATCACTGCACGCTCGATCATTATTCCCTGATCTGGCGTAGGCACGTCCACGATTCATATAGGCAATACCCATTTTAGCATCAATGGCAATTGCTTTTGTAAAATCATCGATTGCGCCGCCCACATTACCACTTTGCAAACGTGCATTTCCTCTATTGGAATAAGCATCAGGAAACTGTGGATTCAAGCTAATTGCCTTCCCAAAATCGACAATTGCTGCATTGCTGTTTCCCAGACGAACATTAGCTAACCCCTTATTGGCCCATGCTAAATAATCGTCAGGCTCAAGCTCAGTTGCCTTTCGTAAATCCTTAATGGCCTCCTGAAATTTACCTTGATGTAAATAAATTGCTCCACGACTAATAAAAGCCTTTACATTCCTATCATCCAAACGTATTGCTCGATTAAAGTCATTCAGCGTTTTTTCCGTTTCACCCATTTTCTCATAAACCAGTGCCCGATTTAAAAATGCATCAGAGATCTGATCATTCAGACTGATAGCCTTATTCAAATCTCTTAAAGCCAAATCATACTTTTGTGTTTTTGTGTAGATTGCACTTCGGTTTATGTAGCCATGATAGCCGTTTTCGTGCACTTTAACAGCCTTATTGAAATCTGCCAGAGCTTTATCGTAATTATCATTTATGTAATAAAACAAACCTCTATTATTCAACGCTTCCGGAATATCAGGATATTGCTCTAAGGTGTTATTCCAAAGTGTTAAGGAGTTTTCCCAAACCTTGGTTCTGTTATGTGTAACAAGTATCAAAATAATTACATAAACCCCAAGCACACCAATGGCAAGTTTAAAATACTCTTTGTAGTTCTTGCTAATATACTCTAATAAAAAACCAAGCAATAAGTAAATACCGATTGATGGCAGATAGGCGTATCGATCTGCCATTAAGGTGTAGGTATTAGGAATAAACTGGAGTAGCAACACAATGTTGAATGCAAAGAATAATAAGGCAAAAGCAATTTGTTTATACTTTCTGAAACTATAAATTGTAAAACCCAATATTACCATTGCAAAAGCAAAACCTACATAATGAATAACACCTAGAACCGCTGGATACGGATAAATAGCTGATAGATTTATTGGGACTAAGATCTTCATCAGGTAGGAGCTAAAAGAAAATCCAGCCAGGATAAGCTGATCAAAAAAGCTAACCGTCATACCTTGCCCCTCAGAAAAAACAATCACCCCAATACCTGCAAGCACTGCAAATAGGAAAAACGGAATTTTATTCATCAGGTTTCGTAGGTAGAAATGCTTGTCCGATAAAAGGTAATCAACTAGTATAAGACTTGGAACCAATGCAACTCCCTGTGGTTTAGACAGCAAAGAACATACAAACCATGCAATTGAAAGAACATACGAAGGCTTACTTCCATCTTTAAAATATACACTGTATGTATTCATACTCAAGAGAAAGAACATTGAAAACAACATGTCTTTGCGTTCGGTTATCCAAACCACTGACTCTACATGCACACTAGCGACACCAAACAAAATGGCACTCACAAAAGCCAATCGATAATTCAAGAATATCTTTACAATTAGTTGATAAACGAGTAAGGTGTTTATACAATGTAACAACACATTTGTAAAGTGATAAAATTGCTCACTCAATCCGGCAAGTTTATAATCTATGGCAAGAGATAATACACTTAAGGGTTGATACATACCTTTAAATGTGTCTGCAAAAATTGCCGACAAAGAAAAGTTCTTGAGCAATTGATTATTCAACACATATGCCGGGTCGTCCCAGTTGGTAAAGCCATTGTTTATGGACGGAAAAAATGCAATAATGGTAATTATCAAGGTTGCTGATACGTACCAAAACTGTTTGGCAAATAACTTGGCACCTGACGAAATGGAATTGGCTAACCCTGCTAATACGGGTATACTAATTAATAAAAACCCAGCCCAAAAGTGAAACTGCTCAGATCCGGGAAGAACGAACATATATATGAGCGCATCAATTACAATGAGTAACCAGAAATAAATACGATAATTATTAAGGGACGATTTCATTATTGAGATTTTGCTGTTGGTTGAAATAACTAAATTTTGCCCAATTAATAAACTCATTGAACGAATTATTATCTACCACATGTGGCATCCAGTTGGCAATTATCACTCGCTGATAATGTTTATTAGAATGCTTCTCGAAAAATGCTGCGCTGTCCGTCGGATCAACCACATCATCTTTTGCACCTATTACCACAAGCCTGAAAGGGCAATTATCTTCACTTAATTTGGGAACTATCAACTTGCCGCTATAATCAAAGGTCATTGCAGGATTAAGCAACAAACACGGCAAACCCAAATCGGCACCCAACCAATAGGCTAAGTAACCTCCCATCGACGAACCAACAACGAACTCAATTTGCTCGCTAATTATTTTTTCTTTTAAAATTTGATAAGCATCAGCTTGATCCCGGTAATTTAAATGCAAAGCAAAGGTTTCAAAACCGGCCTTTTCCATAGCATCAATTTTTGCAAGATTGGGCGAACTGTCAAGCCCATGAATGTAGATGGCTTTCATATTTTTTTAAATGATGAATGGAATGATCATTCGGGTAGAATCCTTATAATCCACATAGGATTGACCAAATTTCTTAATCAGCTTTTTTTCTTCAAGATGAGCACCCACAAAAATATAGATGCACGAAATACTTAAAAAGATTAACATGCCCTGGTTCGGTTGATAAACAAAGCTACCGATGAGCATTATTAATGTGGCGGTGTATAGCGGATGGCGCATCCATTTGTTTAAACCTGTGATTACCAACTCCTGTGTTTCTATTGAGGATAAACCGATAAACTCTCCTAAATCGTATTTCCGAAAAGCAAGATAACCAAGAAACAATCCTGAAATAAATATCGCACCCGCTGCTATGTTTTGATACTCGTACTGAAAATAGGTACCACTACTTGCCATGCTTCTTTGAACATACCATGCCAGAACAAAAGTTAGTACCGAAATTACATTGTAAGCAAAACGATAAAAGGGATTAAACCCTGTCAAATTCTGTTTGATGAAATTCTTTACATGAAAAGAGGCCAACCAACTATGAAGTATGTAAAAAAGCGCCCAAGCAATTATGGTTTCAATCATCCGACTTCGATTTATTTTTTTCGTCGATCCATGAATTGATACTTTTCATCTTTTTGCGTTGCTTGAAATAAGCTCTCGACATGGCAAAAATTACCACCAACACAAGTAACAACGACAACCATGATTTTATAGTTCCAGCATCAAACGACATTATTTTCCAGCTCCTTTAAAGAAATTTTCCTTATCGGCAAATAGAATATTGAATGTAGTTAGCGAACCGTAACTTCGTGTTATGTATTGTTGAAGGTTAACCTTGTCTTCGTCGCTTAATACTTTATGACTGTTAATGTTTTGCTCCAAAACCCTTAGCCGGTCGCGCAACATTACTATTTTATGAAAGAATGCTTCAACGGGTATTTCTTTAGGTTGCAGCTCCAGGTTTGCAGGTTGTAATAGCATTTTACCACCAATCCATTTTTCACCCAACTCAACAACTTCATTAAGTGCACCGTGCTTGTCAAGCACATACTCTATCATCTCTTCAACTTCCGCGATATTAAATGATGATTTCGAATGCTCTCCTTCCGGAGTTTCGCTTACCGTATAGTCCTCGTTACGTTTCGAGAGTTCCATTTTACCACGTGTTTCGAAAAAAACTTCGTAGTTCGTTAAATTAACTTTACTTATTATTCCTTCTCCATATCGATCATGGTCGATTCTTGTACCTACCATTAATTCTTCCATAATATGCTTTTTTATAAATCTAAAAATAAAAGTGATTTGATGAATGATACAGCAGCCTTAATCTCAATCAGGATTTATTTTGCCACCACAGCTTTTACAAAACACGGCATCAGGGTCGTGCCCTTCCTTTAGGCATTCCGGACAAACTTGTGTTGATACTTTCCTCTTTGATTGTCGACTAAACTCGGCCGTCATAATACCCGTTGGCACCGCAATTATTGCATAACCAAGAATCATTGCCAAACTAGCAATAAACTGACCTAATGGAGTGTGCGGTGCAATATCTCCATATCCTACTGTAGTAATGGTAACAATTGCCCAGTAAATACTTCTTGGTATGGAGGTAAACCCATTCATCTCTCC
>JBFHES010000060.1:0-19041 GCA_041584015.1 Bacteroidales bacterium | reverse complement strand
TTCTTTTATTGGTGTTGATCATTATAACGCAGGTTTTGAATATAGTTTCTCCGAATCTGTTATTTTATCGGCGGAAGCGTTCTATAAGGATTACTTTCAATATCCGATTGATTTAAACTCTGGTGTAAGCCTGGCAAATAGTGGCGCCGATTACAGCAGTGTTGCGGGCGCAGCACCTGTGACTTTTAGCGGAGAAGGAAGAGCAGTAGGTTTCGAAATATTGAATCGCATAAACTATAAAAAGGTTAACCTACTGGCATCTTATACCTTTGTTCGTAGCGAGTTCACTGATCTTAGCGATCAGTTAATTCCTTCATCGTGGGATAGTAAGCATTTGCTAACCATTACAGGAACAGCTGACCTAAAAAAGAACTGGCGCATCGGGTTTAAATGGCGTTATGTTGGTGGTTTACCGTATACACCGTATGATATGGAAACATCGGCGAATATTCTTGCATGGAATGCCATTGGGCAACCCTACCTCGACTATTCAAAATTGAATTCTGAACGCTATGAGTCGTTTCATCAATTGGATGTAAGAGTAGACAAAAATTTCTTTTTCAAGAAATGGACATTCATGATTTATGTTGATATTCAAAATGCATATAATTTTCAAAACACAGGTTTAGATTTTGTTGTGCGTGAAAAAAATGCGGATGGTTCGTATAAAACCAATACCGATGGATCGGAGTATATTCTTAACTCATTACCGAATGTTTCAGGAACATTGCTTCCGACAATTGGCATAATGGTGAAGTTCTAATGTGTCTGTTTCAAGGGCTATTAGTAATTAGTTTGATCATAGATAAACTTGTTGTCCGTTAATATTTGATAAGTAAAAAGAATTGGTCTTTTTTTTATTTCATCAATACTTAGCTTTATTAACCCTTGATTTATCTTTTGAAAAACATAAATGATGATTACTTTTGTTCTAGTAGCAATTCTTATTGTGAAACATTAACATTCTCAATGCGTATTTGAGAATCGTATTAGTTGTATATTAATGCTGGACTAGTTTTCTAGATTATAATGAGATAATGATTGATAAAAGTACCGTTAAGAATTTTGACTTAGAACGATATATGGGCGATTGGTATGAAATTGCCCGATACCCACATTCCTTTGAGAAAGGTTTTGTAGGCGCGACAATTAGTTATTCTAAGAACGCAAAAGGTAAACTAGATGTTTTTATTCGCGGCTTTAAAGGCTCATTTGATGGCAAACTGATTGAAGCTAAGGGGATAGTTGACATTCCTGATCCGGCGGTTCCTTCAAAAATGAATTTGACTTTTTTTCGAATCTTTCGTTCAGATTATTTGGTACTTGAAATTGATAAAGAATATCAATGGGCAATAGTGGTTGGTTCTTCAAAGTACCTTTGGATATTAAGTCGTACTCCACAGATGGATGAAGCAGTGTACAATCACTTACTTGAGAAGGTTCAGCAAAGGGGATACGACTTGAAACCTATTCTTAAAGTAGAGCAGCGGGCACTGATAAATACTCAGTAGTGCTTAACCTTCTTCTTAAAGGAAATTCACGAGGCATATTTAATACCCCGTGAACTATTTATTCTATAAGCTAAACTGGTTGAGCTCAGCAACCGCTTTGCATTTTTCCCGTTCCATCTCAAGCAATTTATTTTTGCTTTCGTAGTAAAAAGATAACTCCAGTAAATACTCTATCATCGTGATTTCACCAGCGTCAAGTGCTTTTTTAAGCAATGCAGTGTTGTCAAACTCGGTGAGTTTTGCCCGGTAGTTGTTCAAGCTGTTTTGCAGGTTTAAAGCTTTTGCATGTAAAATTTGAAGCTCATTATAGAGCTGTAATTCCATATCTTGCTTTTCGAAAGTTAAGGCAATGGTGTTGGCAGTGGCCAGCTTTGTTGTGTTCTTATTTTCCCAAAGGGGAATTGTTAAACCTAAGGAAACTCCCTGGAACTGCTCCCCAGCTACCTTCTCGCTTAAATAGCCTGCTGCCAGCTTTGGCATGCTGAGTGCTTTGCTTAATTGTTTTTGTTGTCTGCTGATTTCAATTTCCTGTTTTAGCCAAGCTAATACTGGATTGTTGCTTTCTGCAATTGTGTACCATTGATCGAAATTTTCAGGTATCTCGGCAGGGATATAAACACTGTCGTTTAAGTTGGCTTCCTTTCCGCCATTCATCGAGCTTAGTTTCGATCTAATGAGCTTCCGGTCTATTTCTAAGATCTCTATTTCATTGCTAAGGTTCAACAAATTTAGCTGTGCTTTATTATAAACAAGTATGTTTGTTTCTCCAACTTCAAATTCCGCCTTGGTCGATCTGGCAATGCTTTGTGCATGATTCAAGCGTTTATTCAGTTCAGCCATTAAGGCATTTGAGTAGATTAAATCAAGACATAACAGATGCGCATCAAATAAAAGCGAGTTGCGCTCCTTTAGATACATCGTCTCAACTTGCTTGTTTTTCGATTTTGAGATTTGATTTCTATACTTGTAAGCGGTAGGGAAATCAAACGATTGGCTGATACTAAAATCCGTTCTTTTTCCCAGAGGCGACGGGTTTCCGTTCAGGAAATGGAATTCAACCTCAGGGTTATTCAGGTAATTACCTGTTTTGTTTTCAATCAACATGGCTTCAGCTGACTTTCGCACAGCTGCAAGCCTTGTATTGTTTTGCTCAATCTCGGTTAATAAATTTGTAATACTAATTTGCGCGCTAAGCGTTGAGATAGAGATGAACGCACATAGTATAGTTATTAATCTTTTCATGCTTTCTCAGTATTAATAATTCCACGCTTTTTAATTGAGCTATAAACAATAGGCACAATATAAATATTCAGGATTGTTGACGTAAGAAGCCCGCCAAGTATCACTTTGGCCATCGGACTCTGAATTTCATTACCTGGTAATTCACCCTTTAATGCAAGCGGAATAAGTGCCAGAGCAGCTGTGAGTGCTGTCATTAAAATTGGATTCAGACGGTCGACAGAGCCGCGTGTAATGGTTTCTTGTAATGGTACGCCTTTTAACTCTAAATGCTGATAATTAGAAATAAGTAAAATTCCATTTCTTGTGGCAATGCCAAATAAGGTGATGAAACCGATAATTGCCGGAATACTCATTACTCCCGAAGTGAAATAAATGGCAAACACACCACCAATTAATGCCAGTGGTAAATTCAGAAGAATAATACCCGCAAGTTTGAAGTTCTTAAATTCTTGATACAAGAGCAAGAAAATAACGAGAATCGCCATTATGGAGGTAAGCATTAAGGTACGCGATGCTTTTGCTTCACTTTCAAATTGACCGCCATATTCAATGCGGTAACCTTCGGGCAACACAATGTTCTCATTCACGCTTGATTGTATTTCATTTACAACTCCTCTCAAATCGCGACCGGCTACGTTGGCCGAAATAACAATCTTACGTTGCACGTTCTCTCTGCTTATGCTGCTTGGCCCGGAAACTGAGATGATCTCTGCTACCTGCTCTAATGGTACTTTCTTTCCATCGTGGGTGTCAATTAATGCGGCTCGAATTCCGTCTATTGTTTCTGTATAGTCTTTGTTTAACCTGACGATTAAATCAAAGCTACGCTGACCTTCATAGATGTCGGCCAGTTTTTCACCACCAAAGGCTATATCAACAAATTCATTAAATTGCTCAACGGTTATTCCATAGTAGGCCAGCATTTCGCGATTGGCCCTGATCTGGATTTGAGGAATTTCCACTTGTTGCTCTACGTTAACATCAACCAGTCCTTCGATATCAATAATGCTGCTTTTTACCTGGTTGCCGAGATTAAACATCTTGTTAAGGTCGTCGCCAAAAAGTTTGATGGCGATGTTTGCACGCGTACCGGAAAGCATATGGTCAATACGATGCCCGAGTGGCTGCCCAACGGTAACTGCAATTCCCGGAACACCTGCCAGTGTTTGTCTAACTTCGTTTAAGAACTTTTCCTGACTACGATTACCCAAAGCGAAATTAACATCAACTTCAGAGCTGTTTGTGGTTTGCGAGTGCTCGTCCAGTTCGCCACGGCCGGTGCGTCTGGCGGTGCTGGATATTTCGGGAATGGCCAGTAATTGTTTTTCAATTAAATTCCCCAGACGATTGGTCTGTTCGAGCGAGGTGCCAGGCAGCGTAACAACAGAAAGGGTGAGCGATCCTTCATTAAACTCAGGAAGAAAGCTTCGCCCCATTGAGGCATAGGCAAAAAGAGAAATGATAAATAGTGCAAGAATACTTACCAATATGCTTGCTTTATGACCCAGAGCCCAGTTCAACGATTTGCCGTAGGCATTACTTAATTTGCGAACCAGCCATTTCTCTTTCTCATTTTTTGCAAGAAAATCCTCATTGGATAAAAGCATTTTAGCCAATAATGGTGTAAGAGTCATGGCTACTATAAGTGATACAAAGAGTGAAACGATGAAGGCAATTCCAAGAGGCTTTAACATGCGGCCTTCCATTCCGGATAAGAAGAACAAAGGAACAAACGCAACCATAATGATGAGCGTTGCATTAAGAATAGATGATCGAATTTCTTTCGATGCTTCGAAAACAACTGTAAAGGATGTTTGGCGTTTTTCCTTTGTTAGCAGTCTGTTCTGGCGTAAACGTTTGTACACGTTTTATACATCAATAATAGCATCATCAACCAGGGAGCCAATAGCAATAGCCATACCACCAAGACTCATGGTATTTATATTCAAACCAAAAATCTTCATTACCATGATTGCCCCTAATAGTGATAAGGGGATGGCCAATAAGGATATAATTGTAGTCCGGAAGCTGCCGAGAAATAGAAACAGAATGATGATCACAAAGATGGCACCTTCAACAAGTGCGCGCTGAACATTACTAACCGAGGTTTCAATAAAATCAGCCTGGCGGAATATTTTATTATCTAATTTCACATCCGGCGGTAATGACTTTAGCAGCTTTACTAGGTTTTCATCAATGCGTTCGGTGAGTTCAAGTGTATTTGTGTTTGGTTGCTTTGATACTGAAATGATCACCGCTGGTTTCGCATTTTGAGAACCGTGCCCCATTTTTACTGCTCCTTCAACAACTACTTCAGCAACATCGTTTATTCTTATTGGGCGACCATTATTAGATTTGATAAAGGAGTTGCCCAACGCTTCCAAATCAAAAGTTCTGGCAATGCCTCTCACAACATATTCGTTATTATACTGTCGTACAACTCCACCGGTTGAGTTTTGGCTGATTCCTTTACAGATATCGGCAAGTTCGCTTACCGATACGTTAAAGTACTTTAGTTTTTGCGGATCGGCTAAGACCTTGTATTGTTTGTAATCGCCACCAATAATGGTAACCTGCGAAACTCCGTTGGTTGCTAAAAGCAATGGTTTTACGTTCCAGTCGGCAATGGTTCTTAGTTCCATCATGCTGGTGCTGTCTGCTTGCATACCAATGAAATAGATTTCACCCATTACACTTGATTGTGGCGCAAGTGTAGGTTGCTCAACTCCCAAAGGCATTTGTGAAGTAACCGTTATGAGTTTTTCGCTTACAATCTGACGAGCCTTATAGATATCCGTTCCCCAATCAAATTCAACCCACACAAAGGAAAAACCTTGCGATGAAGCTGAACGAACACGGCGCACATCGGTAGCACCATTAACAGCAGTTTCAATTGGAAAGGTAACCAGTCGCTCAACTTCTTCTGAAGCCATTCCATGAGCATCTGTCATAACCACCACGGTAGGAGCCGTTAGATCCGGGAATACATCAACATCCATGTTAATAGCGGTGCGGGTTCCCACAACTATCAATACTACTGAGCAAAGAATAATCAGGTATTTATTGCTCAGCGAAAATTTTATAATATTATTCAACATAACATTTAAATTTTAGTGAACATGACCTGCGTGAGGATCAAGTGCTCCGGTTGCTTGTGCCAGCTTTATTAGGATTGCTCCTTTGGTAACTATTCGCTCATTCGCGCTAATGCCTTGCGTGATCTCTGTTCGGAAACCATCGGTAGCACCAAGTTTAATCTCTCGTTTCTCAAATAGCTCCGGCGTAATTTGCGCATATACAAAAAAGAAGCCCTGCTCTTCGATAAGTGCCGAGTTAGGAACTGTAAGTGCATGGGCTGATGAAACTGTTTTAAGGTAAACTTCTACAAATTCACCTGGAAAGAAATCTCCAGTGTTTTCTATTTGGAGTGCAATAGGAATAAGGTAGTTGTCTGCGTTGGTGTTTCTTCCGTACGACAATATTGCTCCATTCAGTTCGGCTAAGGTGTATGTTTTATTATTATGTACGGTGTGAATGTTGGCGTCATCTATCGTACTAAGTATGGATGCGTACTTTTGCTGAACGTCTGCTTGTAACAGTAGGTTTTTATTTCTTGTGATGGAAACAATCGCTTGACCTGCGGCAACATATTCGCCGTTTTTTACATGCAATTGTTTAATGTAACCATCCATAGGGCTTGTACCATTCTGACCTTTTAAGCTGAAATTCTTTTTTAGGTTCTCGAATTGTACTTTTGCATTTTCATAATGATTTTTAGTTATCTGCAGATTTTCCACAGACACAATCTTGTCTTCTGCTAGTACTTTGTGACGCTCGTATTCTGTTTTTGCAATTTCGTAATTGTTCTTAGCTTCAAGATATTGTACTGATAAATTATCTTGTGCAAAACCACTTCCTGAAATATTGAATAGTGTTTGTCCGGTTGTTACCAGAAATCCCTCAAGAACGTTTTGTGAACCAAGTTGTACAATGCCATTTGTTTTTGCTGATACAACTATTTCATCGTCCTGAGCACTTTGAATTTGTGCGGTTGTTTTAATTACCTGCCCGAATTTGCTGATTTTTGGATTAGCTGTTCTGAAATCAATTTTCCATGATTGCTCTTTGGTAAAAACAACCGTATTTGTTTTTGAAACCTCTGGAGCTTCTGCTGCGTGTGCAGTGCTATGATCAGCAAAAACGTTTATATCCGGCACTACTATTTCGCGTTTTTTCATATCGGTAGCAATGCTGTATACAAGTTTACCTTTACCGGCTTTGGTTGGGGTGAGTTTAAATTTATAGATACCTTTTCTGGTAGGTTTGTGTAAGGTATGTTTTACAGTTTCTCCATCGACAGTAAGTTTAATTGTAACTGAACCATTGCTTAATGGGTTGAGCTCTGGTAGACTGGATATGTGTGATAGAACAGTTGCGCTCTCGCCCAGGATGAAAACATCCGCGTCTGCAAAAACTTCATAATGTTTGCTGTATGCTGTAAATTGTGTTGTGTGCGAATGTCCTCCTTCGTGCTGGTGTATATCGGCGCTGTGATTGTGTTGGTTGGTGCTATTGCCACATGAAATTGCTGTTATGACAATAACAATATAAAATAGGTATTTCATTTTGTCATGTTTAAATTTGAAAATTGTTGATAACAATGTACTCCAACATTGATGAGTCGTGAGAAGCATGTTATATCAGTAATTGAAAAATTTAAACGGTAGGTGGACCACGATGGCTATGCCCGGTGGTGCCAAGGTAGCTTTTGAAATTTATGGATTGATGGACCGTCCGTTTGGCGGCCTTGGTAACTGTAGGTTCAACAACATTATCACGCAAACAGATTGCTTCTATGCCATTATAGGCCTTGTCGATTGCGCTTGGCTCGAAAATTCCATGTCTGTCTGAGTGAGGCAGAATAACCTCCATATCTAGCACACAATGATCCAGAGCACTTTGCCCTTCATGATCATGGTGTCCTTCATGATCATGGTGTCCTTCATGCTCATGATGTCCATGGTCATCACTATGGTCGTGAGTTTCTTCGTTATCGTGGTTGCAGTGGGTTGTCTCAATACAAATACTATCATCATGATGATGATGAGGTAAAACAGCCGAGAATACCCAAACAATGCTGGCAAACAAGGTAAATAGTATGGCTATTTTTTTCTTCATTTTATACTGACTACCCTGCAAAGATAGTGTTAAGTGTTAGCTCTTCAAGACTTTTAACAATATTTATGAAGGTTTGAAACACGAATCACCAATCATTTATTCTTCAGCAGATTCAAGCAAATTGCCAATTGTTCCCGCTTCAATATAACTTGCTCCATGATGAACACCGAAATTTCCGGCAATTACCACTACCATCTCACTATAACTTAGTTTTTTCTCTTTTAGGAGTTGTTCCAATATTTCCCGAATAAACTCATGTGATGTTGGTTTGCGCTCCATGTGATACGGATATGCTCCATAGCTAAGGGCGAGTTCGCGCATGGTGCGTGTTGAGTAGCAAACGGCATAAACGGGCTTTTGTCCGCGATAACCAGATAAATTGCGCACGGTTCTACCGGATATGGTATCGGCAATAATTGCACTTACGTTTAGATTAACGGAAGCTTCAACAGCTGCTTTTGTTAGGAAGGCAGAAACCTCGCAATGCAGTACCACGGTGTTGATGTCAAGAAACTGCTCCTTGCTTTTTTCAACCTCAGCTGCAATTTTCGACATGGCTGCTATGGCTTCAACAGGGTATTTCCCAAAAGCAGTTTCGCCGCTTAACATCAAGGCATCGGCCTGGCTATAAACTGCACCTGCTATATCACTTACTTCAGCACGTGTTGGTCGTGGATTGTGAATCATTGAGTGTAACATTTGTGTGGCAATGATCACTGGCTTACGTCTTGCGATGCATTTTAATATCAGTTCCTTTTGGACTCCAGGGGTTTTCTCATAGGGTATTTCTACGCTTAAATCGCCACGCGCCACCATTATAGCATAGGTGTGATCAAGAATTTCATCAATATTATCAACCCCCTGTTGGTTTTCAATTTTTGCAATAATTTTCATGTCACTGCCAGCTTCGTCCAGAATGGCCTGCACCGCCATTGCATCTTGCTTATCTCTTACAAAACTATGGGCTACAAAATCTAGATCCTGTTCAATTGCAAAATGAATAAAGTCCTTGTCCTTGGCACTAATGGATGGAAGGTTGAAACTTGTATTTGGAACATTAACGCTTTTTCGGCTTTGCACCAATGCATTGGTCTCAAATCTACATTTAACCGCTGATGTTGTTTTTTCAATTATAGTTAGGATAATATAACCATCGTCAATTAATATCTGACTTCCTTCCGATACTTCATCAACAAAACCGGCATAATTGACATAGATTATCTCATTTGTAGATTTTTCTCCTGGTTTGCCTGTTATGCATACTTCATCGCCTTTGTTAAACGAAATGCCATCACCGCAATCTGTGGTTCTAATTTCAGGTCCTTTGGTGTCAATCATTATGGCAATCTTGCTAGAAACCTGTCTGACAATATTTATAACCTTTAGCGCATCTGCAGTGGATTGGTGAGCAGTATTAAGCCGGACGACGTTTAAACCATTATCAAATAAATCTTGAATAAACGCTTTGGTGCAATTCTTATCGGAGATGGTTGCAACTATTTTTGTCTTCTTCATAATGCTCTTAGTTTAATTCAAGCTGAAAGATAATAGGAATAGCCGATTAACCGATGAACGAATCTTAATTTTTTATGAAGTTTACTAGCGATTATTTGAGTTCTAAGTTGAAAATCCTTAATTATTCGTTGGGATTTGCTTCGGTCGTTTTTGGCTGCTTAGGTATGAATGTGTATGTGGCTGAAAGATGGATCCATGGGGAGGTAATCTTGTATTTATGATAAGAATCCCACCATGGAATTGCTGCCAGAGAAATACTTAGTTTCTTACCCGGATGATAAGCAAAAGTTGGTGAAAGTACCAAGCCGCCCAATTGATTTGGTCTAATGTCATATCTGGTGCTAACGCCCAGACTAATGCTTTTATTAAGCTTGTAAGAATTGTTCATTAATAGCACGATATGTTCCTCTGATGATGCAAGACCTTGGATCATTAAATAATTATTGATAATTCTATTTTGGCCAAAATGTAATTCATACATTAAAATTGCATTCAACTCGTTAAGCAATTTATAATCTTCATAAACAGAACCTGCGTTGTCGATAATAAGATCAGAAGCACTATTTACATGCCTATTCGTAAGGCCAAGCTGGAATTGCTTATGTGTTAACCATATGCCAATATCCAGATCATTAAGGCTTAAATCACGATCGATGTAGATGTGATTACCTTCAATATCAAACAGTTTGGTTTTTTCGCTTAGATGCATTTTGTGAAGCGATAGTTCTGCCCCAAAAGCCAATGACCAGTTACTCTTAAAATTGTGTTTGTAGCTATAATAAATACTCATGTCTTGCATAGTTCTACCTTCAAAAGAGTCAAATGGATGTTGGTACCTAAAACGATCATATGATAAGCCGAACACTGAGTTTATTTTCTTGAAGGGCAGGAGAATGGCCAAACTTTCATCGTTAAGTGTTTCATCGTAAGGTTGTGTGTATAAGTTGGCTGAAAGCTGAATATATTCTATGGTGCTAATACTTGCCGGATTATGAAACAACAGTTCCTGGTGAAAAAGAAAGTTGTTATTTTGTGCCTGGCCGTGAAAGAATAAGAATGAAAGTAAGGTGAGAAGCAGAATTTTTGATTTCATAGTCAATAGTTGATTAGTAAGACCTTGCATTACTAAGATCGAGATTCTTAAATTCAAACATAGGCAAAATTATCCATGCATGGTTTAATTTTTTTTCAGTCTGTCCTCTAGTTCTTTCACTTTATCGCGCAACTCCTTTATTCGAAACTCTCTACCTTCAAAAATACCGTTGTATCGCTGCAGTTCTTTGTACTGATTTTCAATTTTAGATGTTCTTTCTTTTACCAGTTCCTCCAGATGAGATTGGTGTTCTTTAAGATTTTTCTCGGCACTTTTTCGTTCTGAGATGTCTAGAGCAATTGCAGCAAAAAGCGACTCGTGCTGGTACTTAAAATATTGCAAGTGAACTTCAACCTCGTATTCGGTTTGGTCTTTTCTTCTGTGAAGGGTTTCAAATACAATCTTATTTTTGCTTCCATTAATGAGTGGCATAATTAGTTCATTGAAACTAGTGGGGGTGAACAGGGGTTTGATATCCAGTGCGCACATTTTTAATAGCTCATCGTTTGTATAGCCCAGGTTTATTTGTGCCGCGTGGTTGGCCTGTTTGAAAAACAATGTGTCGGGTTCAAATAGGTAGATCTCATTTAAGGAGTCTTCTAAAATTGTACTGAAGCGCTTGATTTTTTCTTCATTCTTTTTGCGGGTGGTAATTTCTCGTACAATGGCTTGTACATATACTCCGTTGCGTAACACCAGTCTGTTTAATGATACCTCTGCATTAAAGGGTGTTCCATTCTTATGTAAATGTACCCATTCAAAAAATTGCGGCTCGCCGTTTATCGCAAGACTTATTTTTTCTTTTGAGAGTTCGGACGATAAGTTGCCACAGGGTTGAAATTCAGGAGAGAACTCCGCCGGTGAGTGCTCTAGTATTTCACTCTTCTTACATTGATAGATCTCGAGCGTTTTCGGATTACAAGATTTGAATATTCCGTCTTGCATTAAAAATATTGCATCGTTGGCTGAGGTATACAAACTGCGGTATTTCTCTTCGCTTTCAATCCGTTTAGCTTCATTTAGTTTTCGTTCCGTAACGTCAATAATGATTCCGCGTAATCCGCAAAATACATCATCCTTAAAAATGGAGCTGGCATTAATCACTATCCGGAATGGGGTTCCATCCTTTTTTACTGCTTGATATTCCGTTGGTCCTTTATCTATACCATTGGAGCGATCACTAAAGAAACGTAAGGCTTTCGTCCTGTCTTCCGGAGCGATTAGATTAATACCATTCAGTCCTAGCTTGACATCATCAGTGGTATAATTGGTCATTTCCAGAGTTCGCTCATTAACAAAGGTAATGTTTAGGTGGCTGTCTGTTTCGAATACCGCTTCGGGTAGCATTTTTACAAGTTCCTCATATCGTTCATCGCTTTCTTGCAAGGCTTGCTCAATTTGGCTTCTGTTGCTAATGTCGTGGATTATTGAATAAAGCAGGGGTTGGTTGTTTAAATAGATGGGACCGGAATAAACCTCTACATTTCTAATTTCATTTGTTGATGTTTTGTGCTTAAAATAAAAGTGATTTCTATTTTCTTCTTTTGCACGTGCCATTTCTTCTTGAATTTCCTCATCACTTGCTTGATTGATTTCAGAAATGAACATCGAAGTGATGAGCTTTTTGCTGTAACCATAAAACTTAAGTGCTGCATTATTGGCTTCTATTATTTTACCCGATTCAGGATCTATAATGAGTTTAATGGCTTGATTAGATTCAAACATCTGCCGATACCTTTGCTCACTTTCACTGAGTTTGTTTAGCGTTTTTCGCTCTTCAGTTCTGTTTAGTAAGTAACCCTGAATTTGGTGTAACTGACTATCTTCGTCAAATATTCCAACAAGATTTTCAATACAATGAATAATGCTGCCATCCTTTTGTATCAAATCAATCTCAACGTTAACAAGCGTTTGTTCCGTCTCTAGTTTTTGAATTAATTGTAATCGCAACTCCTTGTTCTGGTAAAGTTTCGTATTAACTATTCCCTTTAATTCATCTATATTTTCATAGGCTAACATCTTAATAAAAGCATCATTGCAATCCAGCAGCTGCCCATCCAGCGAAGTGCGATAAACACCAGAAATGTTTTTTTGAAAGAAGTTCAGATAATTATTTCTCGATTGTTCTATAGAATCAACAGTAGCTTTTAACTCTTGATTCTCCTTCGCTAGCAGTGCTTTCTCAGCTTCTAGCTTCCTTATTTCTTCCGTGAGTTTTTTCTTCCGTGAGTTTTCAAATAAATTCATGTGGAAAATGGCTTTTATCTGTTTAGCTTTTGTTCATATTTATTTGCATGTTTTTTCACAGATGCTGCAAATGACATTAAATGCTAGTGTACTAATGCTAGCTTGTTATGTGTAGCCCTTCAACTTTAGTTCAATGTTTTCACTGTTTAATCTCCAATTAACTGTCTTCAAAAATGTTCATGTTTTTAGATTCCCCCTCATAGATGAACGTGTTTCAAATTAACTAATTTTTTGATAAATTTTACAACAATTATTTACTTTAATAAACTTCTGGTGATGGGGTGTGGTTGGTACCTCTGCTTCCCCTAATATTAAATAACCGTTGGGCTTTAATGATTGGTATAAGGTGTTGAATATTCGTTCCTGATAAGCTTGCTCAAAGTATATTAAAAGGTTTCTGCAACTGATTACATCATACTGTTCTTTGGTCACATTTATATTGTCCTGGTTGGGATCGAGTATGTTATGAAAGGTGAAATTAACCATCTGCTTTACCTTATTGTTAAGTACAAAATCGGAACCATCCAATTGAAAGTATTTTTGCAGGTAGTCATATTTGATGTGCTCCATGCTTATTAGTTTATACCTGCCGATTTGCGCATTTTCAATGGCATCTGTGTCAATGTCGGTAGCTGTAATCTGTATTTTCAGTGGGGCCGTGTCTTTTCTTTTAATTTCATTAAACAGCATGGCAAAGGTGTACGGCTCCTCACCATAGGAACAGCCCAGCGACCATATTTTTAGTTCTTGTTCCTTATTGAGCTTCTTTTGTTCACAAATTTGTGGATATATTATTTTTCCTACATACTCAAATGTAAGTGGGTCTCTAAAAAAGCTGCTTACGTTTATGGTAAAAACATTTATCAGTTCTTTAATTTCGGTATCATGGGTTTTTAAGTAAACAAGGTATTCTTCTATCGTGGAACATTGGGTTTTCGAGATACGCCTTTGCATGCGGCGCTCAAGCATTGAGACTCGGTAACCTCTAAAATCCAATCCACTCTTCAGCATTAAATATTCAAGTATGTCCGAATGGGTTTTACTTAACATTTTATCATCGGTTTTTAGGTTTGTCAACCTGTGTTGCCAGCAGTTGATTTGATCTGGACTTATCAAAATAGTTAAAGGATAAAACCAGTGTGTATTGTTAATGTTTGTTGCGTGCAAGTAGTTGGCACATGTGTAAATATAGCAAATCGTTTTTGATAAAGAAAGTAATTACTAACGTAAGATAATAAAGTTGTATGGTTCGGCTTGGCTTTTAGTTAGTGAGCTTGATAGCTCCTAAAAAAGCACCCGTTGAAGGATACCATCTGATGGAACAATGAAACAGCTGGTTGTATCCTTACTGGATACTGCTAACGATTAAGAATTGCGCAAATGTGCTTCCTGAATGATGTAATAAACCTGCTTATTGGTATAGGTAAGCTCGATTGTTACTCATTCGTTTTATTGTTATTTTCCAAATCTTTGATGAAAGCGGTAAGGATTGGTTCAGCCTTTGCCAAATCATTTTCCTCAATAAATAAATCGATCGTTTCGCTTAATCCGCCGCCAAAACCTGCGGTGATTCCCGATTGGAAATCATTTTTCATCATTGTTGCAATGCCATGTTTTTCTAATTCGCCTTTCAGAAAGAGTACAGTTACTTCCTGTCCTGAATATATTCTAATGATACCATTTGTGTCGCTCATGTTCCTTGGTTTTATGTCTTGCTCTAAAACGTTTGTTTGCCTATAGTATTACATACGTCTAACCATAAATTAGCAATCGTGTTCAGCGTAACTAGCGCGCAATTTCTATTTTGGCAGATTTATTTTTGATCTTTTTGTTTCGTGCAGCTTTAAGTAATTGGCTGCATTTGTTACTACTAACTGCTACGTACGCTGAATAATCTTTTATCTCAATTAATCCAAGATCTTCTTTTTTCATAAAATCAAACTGAAGGAAAAAACCAACCAAATCAATTTTATTCACCTTGTCTTTTTTGCCTTTGCTAATATATAGTGTAAGCATAGTTGGTTTAGACATTAGTAATCCGTCCTGCCAATTAAAATTTTCAGGTTCCTCTGATAAGTAGCTTGGCAATTTATCAAGATTGGTGCGAACGAGAATGCTTGTGCCTGATGCTTTCATTCTGGCTGTTCGCCCATTGCGGTGAATGAACACATTTTCTTGTGGTGGCATTTGATAATGGATTACATAATCCAAATCTGGAATGTCGATGCCTCGAGCTGCAATATCTGTGGCAATTAAGATTTGAGAGCTGCCGTTTCTGAACTTGCAGAGCTCCAGCTCACGTTTGTCCTGCTCTAATCCTCCATGGAAAATTGAATAGGCTGCACCCTGAAAATCCATGTATTCACTAATTCTGTCGCAGGCATCGCGATGATTTACAAATACAATTGCATTTTCATTCTCCTTTAAATTGGTAAGCAAACGAATGAGTCCCTCTGGCTTTTCGTCCTTGGTTACCAGAAATTGTTGAAGGGTGAGTTCGCCTGATTCTTCGTTGGTGAAATCAATGGTATGTAAGTTAGCCATATTTAAATAGGCAGGCACTTCAATGTTTTGTGTTGCCGATACCAGAATCTGGCCGCTTCTGTTCTCAATCTCATTGGCAATAAATTCCATCTGGTTTGAGAATCCGAATTCAAGTGATTTGTCAAATTCATCGAAAACAATATGCGTAATTGAGCCGGCATCAAAAGTCTGGCGTTGCATGTGATCCTGAATTCTACCCGGTGTGCCAACCAAAATAGCCGGTGCCGTTGAAAAGTTTTTGCGCTCCACACTAAAGGCATGACCACCATAACAGGCGTTTACTTTGAATAAAAGCTTCATCTGCTTAATGACACTTTCAATCTGTAATACCAACTCTCGCGTGGGAGCGAGGATTAATACCTGAACACCGGCTTTTTGTTTTAGCTTAGGTAGCAGACTCATGAGATAAGCTACAGTTTTTCCACTACCTGTGGGCGCCAGGAGCAAAATGTTGCTGTGCATTGGAGCAGCCTGCATCATTGAGTTTTGAATCTCATTAAGTTGCTTAAAGCCAAGATTCTTTATTATTTCTTGCTGATTTGTTTCTGTAAATGCCATGGTGCAAAGGTAATGTAAGTATGTTAATTGATTGCTGTTTGCGATGATTGTGCTGCAAATAAAAGTCAGGCGCTGCAAGAAGGGCTATACAATTTCATTTTGTATACGCTCAAACCCATCCTTGTTAAACCAGTCCTGCTCCACAGCTTCCATCGTAATTTTATCCAGACGCTCCTGGTAGGTTTTAAGCAAGCCGTTTTCGTGGATGTATACAGTGGCTTCACTATAGGATTTTAACATGCTCACAAAAAAGGAGTCTTGTTTAATAATTTTATTGGCAGCATAAGCCTGTGCAATCTCAATATTGTAGAGCATTACTTCAGCAATGAGCAAAGGTTCCACGCCCAGCGTTTTAAAATGTTTAATGAACTTTTGTGCTACAGACCTGCGAGCTTTTGCCTTCCTTCGGTTAACCGGAAAGTATTCCTTGCCAATTTTAAACTTACACTCTTCGAGTAGCTTTTCTTCGTTCGGGTTAAAAGCAAAGTTGTAATATTGCTTCACATCCTTAAAGCGATCATATAAATCGGTAATCTGCTCTTGTAGTTGTTGTTTGGTTAAGGCTCCAATATATTTCTTAAATTCTCGTTTGCTCATGCAGGCTTTCTTAGTCGAACTCTTCTATTCAAGTTCCGAATGTACTCATTATCCTGTAATTGATATTTGTTCAAGCTTAGCTCTATCAATTAATTTAATGTGTTTCTCAGAAACCTCAATAATCTGTTCCTTGTTAAATTTTGATAAAGTATGAATCACGCTCTCCTTTGAGTAGTTTAGCATTGAAGCCATTTCCTTGCGTGTTATTGGAAGCACAAAACTGTCGCTGCCGTAAACTTTGGCAAAGTCTAATAATAGGATAGACAAAGCACCATCTATGTTTTTGGTTCCAAAGCGCGAAATGTGATGAACCAACTTGTTGGTAATGGCCGACATGTGCTTAATAACTGAGCAGGCAAATTCGCCGTTCTGTTTCACTAAATCCTCAAAGGTATTCATGTTTATCAGGCTAATGGTAGATCGCTCTAATGCTGTTGATGAAAAGTCGAGATGTTTGCTGGCAAAGGAACAGATGATGCCAATGAAAGATTGTGGAGGAATAATGCTCACCGTTGATAAACGGTTATCATTAAGGATGTCGAGCTTTGCCATGCCTGTTTCAAGAAACAAAATATGACTGGCAATAAATCCTTGTTTAATGATGGTTTCCCCTTTCTCAAATACAATCTCGGTTCTATTGTTTAGCAGGCGTTCTTTTTCCTGATCAGTTAGTTTTTCGAAACACTCTGCAGCACTCACCAATTGTTCGTTGTGGCTTTGTTTATTTATAAGAAATTGCTCTAACATTATTCGCTACACTCAAAAGGATTTTACTCAGAATAATTAAAATTTTAGGATGCAAATTTACACCATTAAGCCTGAAAAATAGCAACACATGCAATGAAACACTACTTATTAAAAATGCTCTTAAGCAGCACTTATCTAAATATGTTTGTAAGGATTAAATTTTAAGAATAAGGATATGTCAGATTTGAGATTTAGGGTACGAGCAACTAGTGAAAACCCAACAAAAACAATTGTTAAAGCAAGAAACTTCGAATTGGTTGTTGATGAACCTGCAGACCTTGGTGGTACTGATACAGGAGCCAACCCGGTTGAATTTGTATTAGCTGCCTTTGCCGGATGCCTTAACGTTATGGCGCATATTGTGGCCAATGAAATGAAATTTGAATTAAAGTCGATTCAAATTGATATTGTAGGTGATTTAAATCCTGCTCGTTTATTTGGTCAATCATATGACGAAAGAGCCGGTTACAAAGGAATCAAAGTTATTCTACGTCCTGATTGCGATGCAAGTCCAGAAACCCTTGAAGCTTGGAAAAAGGCAGTTTGCGATCGTTGTCCGGTAAGTGATAACTTGAAACATGAGACCCCGATTGTTGTGGAAACTAAAGTGAAAAAAACAGAACTTGTTTAATCGTTTTCATGCGATAGATTGATAGATGGTGATGCGTGCTCAGGAATCGATTTTATGAAGTCGGTTTCTGAGCCGCTTTGTTTAGCGCAGTTTACAGCTTAATTCTATTCCTCTGATTTCTTCAATTCTCTTATTTTTTCGCGCAGTTCTTTTATGCGGAATTCTCGCCCTACGAACACTTCATTCATGCGCTCCAGCTGTTTGTTTTTGTGTTCTAAATCCGAAGTGCGCTCACGCACCAACTCTTTTAATTTTAGCTGTTGCTCTCTTTGTGAGCTAATGTTACGAACCACAGCAATATACTTATTGTCATAGGTTTTTTTCGAATGCATTTCTACCGGAATGTTTTCGCCTGACTTAGTGCGTAAATCACGCTCACTAATAATCGACTTACCCTGATTAAGTTCGTCATACAATAGTGGCTTGGTAGAAAGCTGTTGCATGGAGAATAAGTCAACCATATTCATTTCCAGCAATTCTTTCTCCATGTATCCTGATAAATTACAGGCAGCCTGATTAGCGCCAATAAAGTCACCTTTAATATTTCCTTCGAATATGGCATCAGCGGCCTGTGTAAAAATGGTCTGATATTTTGTTTTAGCCAGCTCAAGCGACTCGTTAGCCATGGAAAGCTTAGAGAGTTGCTTATTGATGAGCACATAAATAAGTAAGCCTGAAGATGCAACGAAAAACCATCCTTTATAATTTTCAATTTTGATTAAGGTCTCTGGGTCTTTCGTGAAACTAAACAGTAGCTCGTCGCTCAGCAGTATCCATAAAAAGCCGCATACCATGTAGAGCATGGTAACACGCAGTGCTTTGTTATTTTTAATTTTAGCAATCATATATCGGTATCAAAATACTCGTCAAAGTTACGTTAAATTCTTCCCGTTCTTCATAAATTAACATCCTACACAACATTGTTTTATTACGCTGTAAATGACGTCTGGAGTTTACTTAAAGGTTTGTTTGTAACGGGTTCTCCACTATAACGTTTTTATCTTTATTTGGTTCTTAACATTGCGCTTTCCAAGAATATATTTGCGAGGGGCGAAGACATGATATAGTTGTTGCATAAGCTTGGAATAAGCAACGAGCTATTTAAAATTGTTCAGTTTCATTTCGCTCATTGGCCAATTCGAATTCTAAAAGAAATAACATAGCGAATCTCAATCCCT
>JBFHES010000059.1:0-19086 GCA_041584015.1 Bacteroidales bacterium | reverse complement strand
TGCTGGGCACTGATGATTTTATCCTTTTGATTCTTTACCCTGTAAAACCAAATACTTATCAGCAGGATGATTAATATACCTATTCCTGTACCCCTCAAAATATTCCGCTCTAATGTGACCTTGTTATTCTTAAGTTCCTTCGCTATGTTTTCGTTTTCAAGTCGGAGAATTTCTGTTTGCTTTTCCTCTGCCTTATATTTAGCCATTAACTCAGCAATATGTTTGTTGTTATTCTCACTATTAATGGTGTCTTTTTCCTGTCCTGACAAAAAACGATAGATGTAAGCACTTCTGTAATTTTCCTGTGTAGCGTAAAGCTTTGATAGGTTCTTGTAAATGCTTTGGATCTTATCTCTGAATTTTTGGGCTTTCGCGATCTTTAGTGCTTCTATATAATAGGCTTCAGATTGTGCAAATTGTTCTGCTTTTTTTGCAGCATTACCCAAGTTAAGGAGGGTACTGGTTTGTTCTAGCAGCAGTCCGTATTTTTTGGATATTTTAAGTGATGCTTCTAAGGCTTCCATGGCCTGTGTATGCTGCCCAAGCTTATTATAGACTCTGGAGATATTGCCATAGATTAAACTTAATTTTTGCTCTTTATTGTCTGATCTGTAATAATCGATTAATTCTTTAAATATTGATAGTGCCAGTAGATAGTTTTTTTGACGGTAATAGATAACTGCCATGTTTGTTTGGATAGTTGCAGCCCGTTCCTTCTGTTCTAACTTCATCATTGTATCATAGGCTTCGTTGTATAAAAGGAGAGCCTGCTCATACTTCTTTAGCTTTTCATAAATATTAGCAGTTGTGACCAAGGAAAGCTTGTGATAGAAATCATCACCATGGGTTTTGTACAGTCTGTTTCCCTCAAGCGCATGCTCAAGTGCTTTGGGGTATTCTGCCTTTTGCGAATGGCTATTGGCCAGGTTGATGTGGCTTTTTGCGATAAGCAGACTGTCACTTAAATTACTAAATGTCTCAAATGATTTTTGGTGATAATAGAGGGAAGAATCGCTTATACCAGTATAGAGGTAGCATAGGCCCAGATTTGCTTCGCATGACCCTTTTAAGGTGTCAAGTTGATTGCTGTTAGCAATGAGATAAGCAAAATGAAGATTCTTAATTGCTGAATCGTTTTGCTCCACATGAAGTTGAGCTTTGCCCTTTTTGTAGTGCAAAAAACATATTATTTTTTCGTTTAATTCCTTTTTGCTTGCTAAAATTACTGTACAAAGGTTTATGATCGAATCAGGACTTGAATCATATAGCTCATGTTCCGTTAGGCGTAAATAATTAAGTTGTGCATTTAAGACATCATCAGACTGCCCATTTACGGAATCGCAAATGAGCAGCCCAATGACTATAATTAGAAATATTAGAATTGAATTTTTCAATAGGTTTGAGTCGTTTAGCACCAAGTTCCAATTCCAATACCCGCATTTGCAGTTAACATCGAATCATCTTCTTCCTCTGTAGGAATTGGGGTTCCGTCATCTTTGGTTTGCTGAATTAGTACTCCACATCTATGTTTAACATATTGCTCGAAGTCTTGAGGTAAATTAATAATGGCTGTAACAGATATAGCATTATCTGTTCTTTCGGTGCTTTGCTTAATATGAATTTTGGCAATGGCATTGCCATCGATGCAGTCCCAGCGGTATGGGTCGGTTGGAGTACCAGTACCTGTAATCCGTGACGTTGGAGCACAGTTACCTAGAGAGTCCGGAGGCATGGCAGTTAGGTCATTAATAGTTGCATGAATAGCAAAGCCAATAACAATTCTAAGACCATTTGGACATCTACTTGCGGTAAATGAACATTTCTTCAAAAAGTTCTTCATAATTTCTCTATTTTTAGTTAAACAATTTCGTTTTCAACGGCCCAGCGTACCAGGCCTGCTGTGTTGCGTACATCCAATTTTAAAAGAATATTAGCACGGTGCGATTCTACGGTATGCGGACTGATAAATAAACTGTCGGCAATTTCCTGGGTGTTTTGTTCCTGACAAATCAACTGTATAACTTCTAACTCACGTTTGCTCAAATCAGGAAATAGATTCTTGCCCTTTTTGCTCACAGGTAAATCAGCAATGAGGGGCATTAGTTCTTTGCTTAAGTACATCTCACCAGCATGTACCTGTTTAATGGCTTCAATAATATCCGATGAAGCGGTGTTTTTAAGCAGATAACCTGCTGCGCCGTTTTTCAAAATTCGTTTCACAAAACGTTTGTCGTCATACTGCGAGAAGGCAATTACCTTGGTGCTTTTATACTTTTTGATAATTGTTTTGCAGGCTTCAATGCCATTCATTTCAGGCATGTTTATGTCCATCAAAATAACATCTGTTTCGGTGCTTTCCAGATGCTGGAGTAATTCTTTACCGTTATGCATTTCAGCAATTAGCTCAATATCCTTGCACTTAGCCAGTGCTGAGCGTAAACCATCAATAATAACGGGATGATCATCAGTAATTATTAGGCGAATAGTTTTCATAGTATTAGTGTTGCTATGTTAACAATTGCACGTGCGACAGGTTCATTTTGGTACACTAAATTAGTCATAATTATAATTCTTGTCAATAATAACGATATCCGCATTTTTTGCCGCGTTTACTTTTATTGCCTTTATGTTTTTTGGAAGCTCTGATAACTTGTAAATGTTTTTGGCTTCCCATCGGAGCTGTCTCTTTTTGCTACTGTTTATTCCATCAATAATAAAGTCGAGTTCGAATACGCCATCGGCTTTTATAGCGTGGCTTGCCGGAATAAGCATCGGAATTCCCAGGCGTTCGCTTTGTGAATGACCTGTTGCCTCTAAAGCGAGGAGGGTTAATTTGTGCTGTGCTACCACGCTAAGCTTTAGTTTCTCGAGTAATTGTATTTTTCTTCTCAGCATCTTTATTTAGTGGTATTTAAGAATGGTTAAAATAAGAGATTCTGTAAATTGGATTGCTCCTTGTTTCTGCCGATAAATAAGATTAGTTGTTTTCTGCTAGAAGCACAATCACCTGCTTAAACATTAAATAAACTAAATATGTCGATTTTTGGATTTAATTTTTGGTTAATCTTCTAAAAAATCTAATTTTGACAGCCTAAAAATCAGGCAACAAATAATAATTACTATGAGCGTTTTAGTTAACAAAGATTCCAAAATTATAGTTCAAGGATTTACCGGTAGCGAAGGTACTTTTCATGCGACTCAAATGATTGAGTACGGAACAAATGTAGTTGGTGGTGTTACACCTGGTAAAGGTGGTCAGAGCCATATAGGTAAACCTGTGTTTGATACTGTAAAGCATGCAGTTGATGCAACTGGTGCTGATGTATCCGTGATTTTTGTTCCACCGGCATTTGCTGCCGATGCAATTATGGAAGCTGCTGATGCAGGTATCAAGGTGATTATTACAATTACTGAAGGTATTCCAACTGCCGATATGGTGAAGGTTAAAGAATACTTAAGTGATAAAGATTGTCGTATGGTTGGGCCAAACTGTCCGGGCGTTATCACTCCGGGTGAAGCGAAAGTTGGTATTATGCCGGGATTTATTCATAATCCGGGAACCATCGGAATTGTGTCACGTTCTGGAACATTAACTTACGAAGCTGTTGATCAAATTACAAAAGCTGGTTTAGGTCAGTCAACTTGTATTGGAATTGGTGGCGATCCAATTATTGGAACAACTACCAAGGATGCTGTTGAGTTATTGATGAATGATCCGGGTACCGAAGGTATTATCATGATTGGTGAGATTGGTGGTAGCATGGAAGCAGATGCAGCATTGTGGATTAAGGAAAATGGAACCAAACCAGTTGTTGGTTTTATTGCTGGCCAAACGGCTCCGAAAGGAAGACGTATGGGACACGCCGGTGCTATTATTGGTGGTGCTGATGATACGGCTGCTGCTAAAATGAAAATTATGGCTGAGTGTGGATTGCACGTTGTTGAATCTCCTGCACATATTGGTAGAACAATGGCTGAAGCCCTAAAGAAGTAAATTACAATTATTCTATAAATGAGAAACCCGACTGTTACAGTCGGGTTTTTTTATGTCTTTTATTTAAAGCTTTCGATTATGTCTATTAGATAATCATGCCGTCTTCCATTGTAATCATCCTGTCTGACATGTGTGCCAATTCCTTATCGTGCGTAACAATTACAATGGTTTGATCGAAGTTATCTCTTAGCGAGAAAAATAATTGGTGTAGTTCTTCCTTATTTTTGCTGTCTAGATTGCCCGATGGCTCATCTGCTAAAATTACATCCGGATCATTAATTAGCGAACGTGCTACGGCTACTCGCTGTTGCTCGCCACCTGATAGTTCGTTGGGTTTGTGCTCCAGGCGATGATCTAAGCCCAGGAAAGCAAGCAGATCTTTGGCGCGTTTCTCTGCTTTAGATTTTGAAATGCCTGCAATAAAGGCCGGGATACATACATTCTCCAAGGCTGTGAACTCCGGCAACAATTGATGGAATTGAAATACAAAACCAATATGCTGGTTTCTGAAATTGGCGAGTGCCTTTTCTTTTAATTCGTAAAGCTCGATGTCGTTGATGAAGATTTTGCCATGGTCCGGTGCCAGAATAGATCCCGTAATTTGCAGCAAGGTTGACTTACCCGCACCACTGGCACCTACAATACTTACTACCTCCGATTTAGCTATTTCCAGATCGATGCCTTTGAGTACTTCCAGACTACCGTATGCTTTTGTTATTTGTTCAATTCGTATCATTGTATGTATTTGTAAGGCTTACAAAGTAAAAGTTAATTAACGATTGTGCAATTGGTTTTTACTGATTCTATCTCCATAATCTATGTGATTTCTTCGGTATAGATGATGTTCTTGCCTTTAAGCTCAAGAAGCAAGCCCTTAACGAAGGTTTCGTCCTTACCTAAAAATTCGGGAAAAATAACTCCCGGTGTAACTTTATAACCACGTTCTATCAAACGCAATACACTTGTGGCTGTATAGCCTGTAGTTCTTGCCATGGAATGAATGCCGGTTTCAGAGTTCAATTCATCGTATAAATCGTATTTGAATTTCTTATAGACACCGTTCTTATAGCCATCTACAATAATTTGCATGACGGTAAAGTCTGCTTCTCCTTTCTCTAATTTCCAATTAGGAAACAACAAGGCACAGGTAAAATCAATTGGTTTTATTTTCGTTCCGTTTACTTCAATTTCGTTTTCATCGAAAAAGCCCGATGCCTTTAGGATTTTTATTTTTTCGATGTAGCCCGGATAGCGAAGTGTCTTTTCCTTTAGGTTTCTGGCTTTTATTGTTCTGATTAAACTTCTTAAACCATCGGTATTAAATACATCTAAAGTACCAACGACAGGAAAATCAATTTGCTCTAATTCAGTTAGAGCAGGCTTTCTTATTTCTTTATAATTCTCCACTAGTCGGGCAGGGCGGGTATATTCTTCTATTACATCAATGGGCGAAAAAACAGCTTTATACTCCCAGGGCCACGTTCGTTTACGGGGCAGCCCTCCAACGTATATTGTTCCATTTATCGTTTCGTCTAACTGATTATGTGCATAGCCCATTAGTATGTTACTCATGCCGGGCGCCACTCCACAATCAACAATAGCCGACACATTATTGCTCTTGGCTAGATCATCTAGGTCTGCAGGGTCCTCCGGCATAAATGCAATATCTATTAAATTTACTCCTGCTTTAATAACTGATTTAATCGTTTGGTAGCCCATAAAACCAGGAACAGCATTAATTACATAATCGTAGCTTTTAACCAGATGCTGCAATGCTAGCTTGTCCGATAGATCTTGCTCAATTGTAGTAATCGGTAAATCCTGACCAATGGCATTAAGCTGGTTTTTGCTTTGGTCTGCTATGTGTACTTCAAAATTGCTGTCATGTGCTAGATCAATTGCCATAGGACCGCCAACAAGCCCAGCTCCAAGAATAATTACTTTCATACTTCGTGTATTAGTTTCATGGTTTGTGGTAAAAACTAAAAATAGCAATTATTAAAATCAATCTATTATTTCAGTTGATATCATTTAATTTTTTGACCTTAGATTAAAATCTATTATCATTGTACAATAATCAACTAAGTTTTTAGTTATACGTACAAATCTACACTATGAGACTGTATTTTCTATCCATAATTATTATGCTTTTTGCCTCAACCGTTCTGGGCCAAACGCAAATTAAACAAGCTGATGATGCCATGCTAACAGGGGATTACGAGTTAGCTGTTAAATTATACAAAGGATTGAATGATAAGAGCGATGCCGATGTACCTTTGTGCTTAAAGTTGGGAGCTGCTTATCTGGCGTTAAACGAGCATCAACAGGCCGTGGACATTCTTTTAAAGGCGCTGCATGTTGAACCTAAAAACAGATTGGTTCGAACAAAGCTGGCTGATGTTTATGTTCTAATGAATTGGTATAGCAATGCTGCTGTATTTTATGAGCAGCTATTACTTCCTGATAGTTCCAGATATATTCTTGCAAAACTTGCAAATCTGCAATCTCGCATGGGCGAGTTTAAGCCTGCTCTCACAAATTACGAACATCTATTAAATACAGACAGTACCAATTATCAGTATTTGAAGATGGCTGCCTATTGTGCCGAGAAACTGGATGATGATGATTTAGGCGCCACCTATCTGAATCGGGTTATCAAAATAAATCCACGTGATATTAATAGTCGGATAAAACTGGCAAATAAAATTATGCTAAACGGTTATTTCTTTCCTGCCATTGAATTGCTTGATGAAGGCTTGGCTTTGGATAAAGGCGATTATAGATTATTGACCAAAAAGGCGGATGCTTATTATTATTTAATGGATTTTGAAAATGCAGTGTTCATTTACGATTCATTGCAAAATTCAAGGCCTGTGGAAATAGAGACGAAGGAACGATTGGGGATTTGTTATTATCACACAGATGAATTCAAAAAGGCATACATGCAGTTCCATAGTATCTTGCAGAGAAAGCCGGATACCTACATTAATAACTGGTACATGGGATTAAGCTGTTTAAAACTTCGCTTATACGATGAGGCAGAACAGTACATCACTAAAACAATCGGTCTGGCAATACCTTCTCATATGCCGGAGTTCTATTTTCAGCTCGGACAGGTTTATGCGTATAAACGCGACTACAAGCAATCATTGGCTTCATTTAAGAAATCATTGGAGTACGACCCTCATGATAGTCGTTTGTATTTTTTTATAGCAACAACCTATGAAGAAATGGGTGAGAACAAGTTAATTGCCCATCAATGGTATGTGGACTATTTGGACAATTGCTCAGATAATTGCGATGAGCATAATGTAAAGTATGCAAAAGACCGCATTTCAAAAATAAAGGAACAATATTTTTTCGATGGAACACCAATCGAAGAATAGAGAGTAGCTCAGATAGTTGTTACAGTGCCTTTACTATTTCTTCCAAAGATCAGCCATTTGAAGATTTACCTTTTCCTCAAAGAACATCTCTGATACTTTCTCAAACATATCGGTATAATCAGAGACAAAGAATTCGTGCTTTGGATCTGTGTTATTATTCAGGAGCTTGTTTTCGCTTAGATAAGATTTTAGCTGTTGCGCTACAATCTCAGCTGAATCAATCACTTTTAAATTAAAGTTGAAGTATTTACGAATTTGATTCTTGATAATAGGGTAGTGCGTACAACCCAGAATAAGCGCGTTGATATTATCGAGTTCCTTATTTGATAGGTAAGCGCGAATGATGGCATTGCTAATATCATCATAAATAAAACCCTCTTCAATCATTGGAGCCAGCAAAGGTGTTGCAAGCGATTCTACCTTTAGACCTGGCTTTATGGCATTAATCTTTTGTGGATATGTGCCGCTGTTGATGGTTCCTTTGGTGCCAATAACGCCAATCTTTTTATAATCGTCCTGCTGGCTAACAAACTTAACAATTGGGTCGATTACATTTAGTACTTTAGCTCTGGGACCTACCAACTCTGAAACGCTTTTATAGGCATGAGCAGAGGCTGTGTTGCAGGCTATGAGTATAACTTTGCATTCTTTCTCTAGCAGAAAATCGCTTATCTTCTCCGCATAATATCGAATGGATTGAGCTGATTTATCTCCATAAGGCAAATGAGCAGTGTCGCCAAAGTAAACCATCTTTTCATTGGGTAGCATGTTTTTGATAGCATGGGCCACTGTAAGCCCTCCAACTCCTGAATCGAATATGCCTATTGCCTGACTAGAATGCTTGCTCATGTTGTGTGAATTGAATCGATAAAATTAATTAAACCTTATTGAAATAAAAAAACCACCCGGTATTCGGATGGTTTAAATATTTTTTGAAGCTTGAATTATTCAGCACTTGTGGCTGTGATTCCAAGTTTTGTTTTTACGAACGGAAGTACATCATCGCTACCTTCAGCAATAAATACAACTACACCACTGCTTGCATCAAAAATATAGGTGTAACCTTTTTCTTTACCTACTTCTTGAATTGCATTGTTTGCTTTGTCAAGAATTGGCTGCAACAATTCGGCTTCTTTTTTACCGTATGATTGCTCTGCGTTTTGCTGATATTCCTGAATTCTTGTCTGTAATGACTGTAATTCTTCTTGTTTAGACGCTTTAATCACTTCGTTGTAAGTAGACTCTAGACGAAGGTATTCAGAGTATTTCGCTTCAAACTCTTTTTGCATAATGCCTAACTCATTTTCTAATTCTTTTGCAAAAGCCTGCAATGCGTTTTGTGCATTATTTCTTTCTGGCATTAGAGAGATTAGCTCATTAACATTTACATGTCCGAATTTCTGGGATTGAGCAAATAGTCCTGTTGCTGAGAATAAGATTGCAACAACTAAAAGGGCTTTTAAGGTGTTTTTCATTTCTTGTTTATTTTCAAAATATTTCGTGCAAATATAAAATAAATAGTGTGTTGTGTATCCTTAAGTTTCATAAAAACGAAGTACACAGCTATCTGTTTGTTTAGTTTTTATAGCCCATTTTTTCAAGAATGTCATCACTCTTGTCATACTTTGGGTCGGTAAAAAGCATATTGGCTGCACCTGATGCTGAATCGAAGATTACGGCATAATTTCCTTCTTCAGCTAATTCTTTTACTGAATTGAAAATTTCATCTTGTATCGGCTTAATCAGTTCTTGTCTCTTTTTGAAAAGTAAACCATCTTTCCCAAAATACTTCTTTTGTAAACTTTTTACTTCTTTCTCCTTGTTGATGATGTCATTCTCACGCTTGATTTTCATCTCTTCGCTAAGTAGTACTTTCTCAGCCTGAAACTCTTTGTACATGCCGTCAATTTCTCCATAGATGGCTTCAATTTCTTTTTGCCATTGTATGGATTGTTGGTCGAGTTGCTCCTGTGCTGATTCGTAAGTAGGGATGTTTGTTAAAATGTACTCCGTATCAACAAAAGCGAATTTCTGGGAGAATCCGGTAATTACGAAAGCTGCTGCAATAAGTGTTACAATTATCTTTTTCATTTTTAGTGTTTTTAAGTTTATTAATAATTTACGTAATTAAAGTTGCTGTCCAATTACGAAATGGAACTGCCCTTTGTTTGCTGAAGGTTTTCCGGTAACTTCATCGAAACCATAACCCCAGTCAACTCCAAGCATACCAAACATTGGAAGGAATATACGCATACCAGCACCAGCTGATCTTTTAATTGTAAATGGATTAAACTCTCTGAAGTCGTACCATGAATTACCACCTTCGAAAAATGCCAAAGCATATAGTGTTGCTTGTGGATTCAGCGAAATTGGATATCTTAATTCAAGTGTAAATTTGTTATATATATTACCTCCCAAATCGGGTGTCAAAGAACCATTTTCGTAACCTCGTAGAGAAATCGTCTCTCTACCATAAAGGTTGTAACCTGATAAACCATCGCCTCCAACATAGAATCCTTCGAAAGGTGAGCGCGCATTTTTGTCGTAGTATCCAAGGAAACCAAAATTTATCTTGGAGTTCAATACCAAATCTCCTGCCAAATTTGAAAACCATGATGCTTTAAAGGTCCATTTGTGGTATTCAACCCATTCGTATTTCTCCTGAGGACTTAATGTTGAATAGTCTCTATCACTAAATAATGAGTATGGAGGAGTGATTTGTAATTTTAAAGAAAATTGCGATCCACGGCGTGGATAGATTGGCTGGTTGACAGAATTACGTGCAAATTCGGTTGTATAACTTAAGTTATTAGCAACACCATCTGTAAATAAAAATGAGCTCCACTGACTTAGATTATAAGCTTGAAATCCAATTTCATTATAGAATGTAAAAAAGTCATCAGGCCACTGGAGGCGTTTACCCATACCCAATGCTACACCAGTAATGTTAATAGCTTGTCTTGCCGGATCTTCCTTATCGCGCCCGTCTGACTGTACGGTGTGATATAATGAAACTGTAAGTGATGTTGGCTTTTTACCACCCAACCAAGGTTCTACAAACGACATGTTGTAAGCTTGATAATAAACTCCATTACTTTGGGCACGTAATGTTAAACGTTGCCCATCGCCGGAAGGGAGCGGTCGCCATGCCTTTTTATTAAGAATGTTTTTTGTCGAGAAGTTGGTGAAACTTAAACCAAAAGTTCCTACTATCATTCCGGCACCCCAACCACCTGACAGTTCTATCTGGTCGCTTGGTTTTTCTTCTAAGGCATATTCAATATCAACGGTACCATCTACCGGGTTTGGAATTGGATTTACTCCAATATTTTCCGGGTTGAAATAGCCTAGTGTCGCTAACTCTCGGTGTGTTCTTATTACATCAGAACGATTGTAAAGTTGACCTGGCTTGGTTCTAATTTCTCTTCGGATTACATGCTCGTTGGTTTTGGTGTTACCCGTAATAATAATATTGTTAATAGTGGCCTGCTTACCTTCGTAAACTTGCATCTCAATATCAATCGAGTCGTTTTCTACCATAACTTCTACTGGAGAAATGGATGAGAACAGATATCCGTTATCCTGGTACAAAGAGAAAACTCCTGTTTCTTCCACGTAAAGTTTTTCTTCTAAAAGCGACTGGTCATAAATGTCTCCTTTCTTAATGTCAAGAACACGCTCCAGAAATTCCGTTTTGTACTTGGTATTTCCTTCCCATGTAATATTCCTAAAGAAATATTTGTTGCCTTCTTCAATCTCAATGAACAGGTTCACAGTTTTGTCGTCGTTAACTACCATCGAGTCAATACTAATATTGGCATCGCGGTAACCAGCCTGATTATATTTTAGAACAATACTTTTCTTGTCTTCTTTGAATTGTTCCTCAATGTATTTTGAAGATTTGAAGATGTTGTACCATGTTTTACGCTTGGTCTCTTTCATTGCCCTGCGTAATTTCTTATCAGGTATTACTGTATTACCCGTAAAGTAGATCTCATTAATTTTAATACGCTTGTTGGGCTTGATGTCAATGTCGAGAATTACATTATTAACAGCTGTTGTATCATCAACTTGCTTTATGGTAATGTCGGCAAAAAGGAAGCCTTTATCAACATAAAACTCTTTAATAGTATTGATGGTATTGTTAATGATGTTATCAGTGATTTGACTTCCACGACTTAGTTTTACTAAATCTCTTAAGTCATCGGCTTCATGCTTTTTTACGCCATTGAATTTAAACTTTGAAAGTCGGGGGCGCTCCTGAAGATAAAAATCAAGGAATATGGTGGTGCCTTCAATTTTCGTGGCGGTTAAGCGCACATCGGAGAATAAGCCCTGATCCCATAATTTTTTAATTCCATCTGTAAGGTCTTTGCCAGGAACCATCACTTTTTGTCCAACCGATAATCCAGTAATGTGGATCAGCACTTGTTGATCCAGGTACTTTATTCCGGAAAGTGTAATTCCACCAATTTCGTATTCTTTAGGGTTGTCGTATCTAATGCCCGTGGTACCAGATCCCAGGGAGTATTGTGCAGCGACTTGAAAACAAAATAATGAAAAGAAAAGGAGTATGATAAATGATTTATTGTTGCGCATTATCTGACTGTAATTTTATTTGTTCACTTGTTTTACCAAACCTTCTCTCTCTTTGTTGAAAAGCAAGTATTGCTTCATAGTAATCTTCTTTTTCTATTTCGGGCCAGTTCTTTTGAGTAAAGAATAGCTCTGTGTAGGCAATTTGCCAAAGCAGGAAATTACTGATTCTTGTTTCACCACTTGTTCTTATAAGCAATTCCGGATCAGGAATATCGTGCGTTGAAAGTGCATTTGAGAACAATTCATCATCAATGTCTTCAACCTGGATTGTTCCTTCTTTTATATCTGTGCCTAATTTCTTCACTGCGTTTATAATCTCCCAGCGTGAGCCATAACTCAAAGCTAGAACTAGTTTTAAACCAGTATTGCTTGCGGTCTCTTGCATCACATCTTCCAACTTGTTTTTTACTACTGACGGAAGGTTTTCTAAATCTCCGATAGCAAGTAAACGAACATTGTTGTCCATTAGTGTTTTGTACTCAGAATTTAATGAATTTAATAATAATGACATTAATGCATTCACTTCTGTGTCTGAGCGTTTCCAGTTTTCTTTTGAGAAGGTATACAGCGTTAAGTATTTAACGCCAATCTCTACAGATGCTTCCACAACTCGTCTAACCGACTCGGCACCTTTCTTATGTCCGAAGATTCTGGGTCTCTTTCTCTGTTTGGCCCATCTGCCATTACCATCCATGATAACAGCAACATGCTGAGGCACTTTATCCTTATTTATCTGTTCTTTAAAACTTCCCATTTAATCGTACATGTTTCGTTCGCCATATGCCGGGCACTTAAACCTGTTATAGGCGAACTTGTAACTTATAAATATTCCTGCAAAGGTGTAAAAATCATTGCGGTAAATTAATGATTTTTGTCTGAACTGTTCCGCAGAAGCATCATTTAACCATTCTTCCTTAAGTGGATCAGGAGTGTTGTCTCCTAAACCGTCGATATCGTCGCTGAATGAGTTCCTGAAAACATATTCGAAACCTGCTGAAAATCTTTTAGCAAAGTTGAATTTAACTCCAATGCCGAAGGGCACTGCCATGCTGTTTGGTACATTTGATCCAGGTGTTACCATATACGAAAGCCCTGCTGTTACATAAGGAGCAAAACGGTGTTTTGGGCTGGTTGTAATGTAGGGCAGGAAATTAAATTCCACCATTGTTGATACATCGATAATGTCGACGCTGAAGCTATGGTCGCGCAAGCGATTGTAGTCCCATGGGGAGTTTGAATCATTCCCCGCCAGAGTGCCCTTATAAATACTTGTACGCAGCGAATATCTATAGTCGAAAAAATGACGATAGAATATTCCGAATGCAGGTTTGGTATCCACAAATTGTGTGGTATGGTTTATTTCTCCGAGATAATATGAGCCACCACCGAAAAAACCAATGTCGCCACTTTTTTGCGACCAGGCTGTTAACGTGGCAATTATTATACAAGTAGTAATTACTAACTTTTTCATATCTCAGTGCTAAAAGGCATTTATTTTCAATGCTTAATAATTTCGCAAAATTACAAAATAAGGTGTATTAATAAAATCTGTTTAGTTTCTTTTATCAATCCCCCACATAAGTTTTGCCCGCAGGGTACTAAAGAAACTTTGATTTTCAAGTTTTATTATCTTAACGGTAAAGTCTGCTTTGCTTACCTCGAGCGTAGTTGTGGCGGAAAATGATGCTGATCGATGATCGAGCGAGGCAAGAAAAGTTTTACTACGTCCTTCAACTTTAAATCGAAGTTTACTGGCATCAGGAATAACAATCGGACGAACTGTTAAGGTGTGTGGCGCAATTGGCGCAATGATGAAATTTTCTGAGTTTGGTAAAACAATAGGACCTCCAACGCTTAAGGAATAGGCGGTTGAGCCGGTTGGGGTAGCCACAATAACTCCATCGGCCCAGTATGAGTTCAGGTATTCATCGTTTAGATACGTGTGAATAGTGATCATTGCCGAGGTATCCTTTTTATGAATGGTGAGCTCGTTTAAGGCATAGTTTTGATCAGCAAAAAGCTTGTTGTTGCTAGTGAGCTGCAAAAGAACACGCTCTTCAATTTTGTACAGTCCACTTAGAATGCTTGATACTGCAATTTCAATTTCATTAGCAGATATACTTGCTAAGAATCCTAATCGGCCTGTGTTAATGCCAGCTACAGGTATGTTGAACTGTTTTACGAATTTTATGGTTTCTAAAAATGTGCCGTCACCTCCAATGCTAAATAAAAATTTGATGTCCGGGGTTATCTCTTCAGGTGTGCTAAAAGTCGTGAATCCGGAACTATCTATTGCTGCTTTCGTTAGCATTGGTAATAGCTGGTCGAACACAATTGTATCAATATTATTTTTTTCTAATATTTTGAAAAACGTGGAAATGGCTTCACTGGATTCTCCTTTGAACTTTTTTCCATAGACAGCAACTTTAGTCATGTTCTCAATGATTATGTTTGCAAAAATAGTGATATCAGACTTTGGTCAAAGATAGGATTAAAACGAGAGAAATCTTGAAATAAAGAGGGCTACATGCTCAGATATTTCATGAATTCTTCGTACCGGCTTTCCAGCATGTTACCTAGTTCGTCGTCTTCATGAAAGGTGCCAGTGACGTTATAATCGTAACGTTCGAAGGTTTGAAGAATAGGAGCCAAGTTGGTTGTGTTTACTTTTATGGTTACATCAATTAATGACGCACCTTCGGCATTATGAATGTAGGAACTAAGAATTTTGGAGTCGTTCCCCTCAATTATGCGCGCTATCTCGGTTAACGAATAATCATTAATATTCATTCGTAATTTAAGAATGCCGCCTGGCTGACCAACTGCAGTTAAAGAAGCAAATTGTTGTACCAGGTCATCCACGGTAATGGCGCCAAGGTATTCCTTGTTCTTTCGGAGCACCGGAATTACAGTAAGCTTTAGCTTCGATACCAGTGCTATAACTTCATAAATATGTTGGTGCTTAAAAACAAAAGGACTGAATAATGAAAGTTTATAATTGCCAATAGGCTCTTCGCTTGTTTGCTGATCATAAATGTCAGTTGCAGAAATGAGCCCAAGAAAATCGACATTGTTTACAATGGGTAAATGCGAAACCCTGTAAGCCTCCATAAATTGGAGAGCTTTTCTTCCTGTATCTGAGGTGTGAAGAACAGGAATTACTTCTGATATTAAATCTTGCGCTGTCATTTGTCTGTTTTCAAAATTAACACAATTTCTGTGCAAACTCTACTCTGTTATGAAATACGTGTTAATTTGACTTTTATTCTTTCATTCATTGATATTACAACCAATGAACCCCTCATTTTGTTAAATTTGCAGGAGATAATAATTAAATATCATGACAAAGCTAAGTGTTAATATAAATAAGATTGCAACCATAAGAAATGCTCGTGGGGGCAATGTGCCGGACGTATTAAAGTCGGCTGTGAATATTGAAGGGTTTGGAGCCGAAGGTATCACTGTTCATCCAAGACCAGATGGAAGACACATTACTTACGAGGATGTGTATGGCTTAAAACCCTTGGTGAAAACAGAATTTAACATAGAAGGTTATCCTTCAGAAGATTTTATTAAAATGGTGATTGATGTGCAACCGCATCAGGTTACTTTGGTTCCTGATCCGCCAGAGGCACTAACGTCAAATGCTGGTTGGGATACGCTTAAGAATAAGGTCTTTTTAAAGGAAGTTATTGCCCGCTTTCAAGCGGCAGGTATTCGTACCTCCATATTTGTAGATACAAATCTTGAAACCATTATTCATGCTGCACAAACTGGTACTGACAGAGTAGAATTGTACACCGAGCCTTTTGCCGATTTGTACCCAAGCGATCCGGAGAATGCGGTTAAACCTTTTTCTGAGGCTGCAAAAAAAGCAGTGGAACTTGGTTTGGGAGTTAATGCCGGGCACGATCTGAGTCTGGAGAATTTAAAGTATTTTAATGATAATGTTCCTGGCTTATCTGAAGTATCTATTGGACATGCCTTAATCTCAGATGCGCTATATTTAGGTCTGGAAGAAACTGTTAAGCAGTATTTGGCTTTATTGAAATAAACGAACACACAATATAGTTAGAGTCCGATTGAATTAATTTTCAATTGGACTTTTTGTTTTCTATGATAGCGTCACCAATATAGAGGATGCCATTACTCTTTACTTGACACTAATAGAAAATTGAATGAAAATATTTTTGAGGATAATGTTTAGAATTCTGTTTTACAATCATTACATCGATATTTACCCTTTATGTTTCCTAATGGAGTTACAATTAAAGCTGAGAAAACTGCTAGTATAATCTTTCTCCAATTTTGAGCAGCAAGGCCGGTAGCAATATTTGTTGAGTTACAGTTAGGACAACTAACAACCTCCTCTTTAGAGTCCTCTAGCCCTAGGATTTCTTTTGCGATATCCAGGTCTTTGTCGTAAACGATTACTTGCACTCCTGAACCAAGCATGCCATTCATTTGTGGCATAAGTGTGGAGAAGTTTTGATTCGTTAGCATTGACACTATGCCTTCATTCTCTAATCTCCCTTTGATTAAACTGGCCTCTTGAGCATTATTACAGGTTGTTAGAATAGTTGTTCTCATCTCGTCGTTTGTAGTCATTAGTCCTGTTAAAAAAATACAATCTTGTAAATGAAAGTCATTAAACAAAAAGGGAAGCATTTGCTTCCCTTTTCATCTATATCAATTTGTGTTTTTAGATCTTCTCTAGTTTTACTGTAAAGTGTCTTAAGATGGGCGCTTCGTGTATTATTTTGTAACCAGAAGTGATTTCGTCGCGACGATCCCAAACATTCTTCAGGCCAACAGCTACAACATCCATGTGATTATTGGTGTAGGTTCTGCGCGGAATTGCTAAACGTACAAACTCTAATTCAGGATAACGGTTTTCCTTTGTTTCCGGATCTCTGTCGGCAAGGATCGTTCCGATCTCAACTCCACGTACACCACATTCTTTGTAAAGCTCAACTCCTAAGGTTTGTGCCTGGTATTCTTCTTTTGGCACGTTTGGTAAGAATTTCTTGGCATCAACAAAAATAGCATGACCACCATATGGTAGCTGAACAGGAATGCCAAACTCAGTTAAACGTTTGCCTAAATACTCTACTTGCTTTATACGCGTGTGTAATACTTCAAATTCGGTTCCTTCGTCAAGGCCTTGCGCCAGTGCATTCATATCTCTTCCAGACATACCACCATAGGTAAGATAACCTTCGAACATAATGTTATACACACTCGCTTGTTCCCAAAGTTTCTCATCTTTCATGGCAATAAATCCACCCATGTTTACGATTGCATCTTTCTTGCTACTCATGGTCATTGCATCAGCATACTGGAACATCTCCAATACAATCTCTTTGATGCTTTTATCAGCATATCCTTCTTCACGCATTTTAATGAAGTAGGCATTCTCAGCAAATCGGGCTGAATCGAACACAACTGGTTTATTGTATTTCTTTGATAGTGCATGAACGTCTTTAATGTTCTGCATAGATACTGGCTGACCTCCTGAAGTATTATTGGTAATTGTTACCAAAACAAAAGGTACTTTGTCTGCATCTTTATTTAATACATTTTCCAGTTTGTTTACGTCAACATTTCCTTTAAAAGGGTGAATAAGATCAGTAATAAATGCTTCGTCAATGGTACAATCAACAGCGTGTGCCTTTCTAAATTCAATGTGCCCTTTGGTTGTGTCGAAATGCGAGTTGCCAGGTACAATATCGTCTTGCTTTACCAATACTGAGAAAAGAACATTTTCAGCAGCACGCCCTTGGTGGGTTGGTAAAAAATGGTCGAATCCAAGAATGTTTTTAATGGCATTCTTCATTTTGTAATAGGAAGATGCGCCTGCATAACTTTCGTCGCCAAGCATCATTTCCGACCATTGGAAATGGCTCATTGCACCGGTGCCTGAGTCGGTTAATAGATCAACAAATACGTACTCGCTTCTTAAGTTGAACAAGTTGTAACCAGCTTCTTTAATCCACTGCTCGCGTTGTTCTTTAGTGCTTTTTTTTATAGGTTCTACAACCTTTATCTTATATGATTCTGCAAATGGTAATTCCATTATTTTGCTTTTAAAAAAATTAATTATCAATGATTACTTAAATCTTTCCCGGTTGGGTAGACTTAATTGCTGAACTCATCCCTACACTTAATATTAGTGTATAGCGTGAGACATTTAACGATATTTCGTAAGCCTAAATACATGTAAAACCAATCACTTTCAAAATTAAACAAATTCGCGATTCCGCAAAATACAAATAACTGTTTAAGGGCATGTCCTATTAATCAGTTAAATAAATATGCAGAGCGCTATCTAAAAACAGTTAGACGTATGTTTTATTGTTTTGGTTGATACAGCATGCTAAAAATTGGATTTACAGCCAGAGAAACAATCATTCCGATGGTTCCTGCTTCTGGAGAACTCCAACCTGTTGTATATAAAACAAGGGTGGTTCCTAATCCAAGAATAGAAGAAGACCACGCTCCAAATTTATTTACCTTTTTGCTGAATAATCCCCAAACGAAAGGCCCTAGGAAGAATGATCCAACTGCTCCCCATGATACACCCAGAATAGCTACAATTGAATCAGGCTTAATCAATGCGATTATTACCGAGATTAATACAAATGAAATACTTCCCACGCGCATTAATGATGTAAGTCCTTTATCGCTGATTCCTTTGTTAATATATCCGGCATAAAAATCTTTTACCAGTGATGAACTTGATATAAGCACTAATGCAGCCAGTGTTGACATAGAAGCTGACAGGATTAAAATCAAGATAATGATGTTTAAGGATTCGGGTACAATAAAGTTTAAGAGCTCAGGCATTAATGCGTCCGGATCCATGGCGCCTTCTGCTCCGTTAGGAAATGAAAGTGGAGCATTAGCCGGACTTAAGAATACTCGTGTTGTTGATCCCAGGAAGTAAGCAATACAACCAATTAGCAAAGCAAAGAATGTAGAGGCGTACATACCAATTTTTATAGATCTTTTATCCTTTATGGCATAGAATTTTTGAATTAACTGTGGCATTGCAAATGGCGCAACACTGGTTAAGAATATTAGAGAGAAAAGTGGCCACCATCCCGG
>JBFHES010000058.1:0-19094 GCA_041584015.1 Bacteroidales bacterium | reverse complement strand
TATATAATCAAGTCATTTACAATCTGAAGGTTATTTATTCCTTTTAAGTATTTTAAACTAGGACAATCAGACACGGCCAGTTTATTTGTAAAAAGAATATTATCTAAACCTGTTAATGTGTTAAGTCCTTCATTGTTTTCAATAGCAATCATGGCTCCTACATAAAGCAAGTTATTCAATCCTTCTAAGGTAGTAAGCTGATGATTATAATTCACTCTTAGAATGCCACTCATAGCTCTTAGATTCCCTAGACCTTTTAAGCTTTTTAGCATCTGGTTATTGGTTATATTTATATGATAGCTAATGGTATCAATATTATCTAAACCAACTAAATTAACTAGTGAATCAGTATCGTAAAGCATAAGAGATCCCTCAATGTTATCAAGAGAAGATAATCCATTTAGATTCTTTATATCCCCGCCTGATATGTAGACATCGCCAGCAATCCATACGCTGTTTGGGTAATTGATAGCAAAACTGTCAATCTGATTTTGTGTACTAAAGAAAAAATCTTGATTAATGATGGTTTGAGAGAACATTGATCCTTGACAGGTTAACAACATTAGGATTATTAAGAAGTTTTTTTTCCTCATGATCGTTATTTTAATTCTATTATTCTTTTTGGATAATAAATTTTTCATAGTTTTAAATGTTTATTAGTACTTCGGGATGTTGGCTATGGTATTACTTCAAAATACGACCATAACAATGTCCCGATTTAATTGTAATCCTGATAACAACTTCGTTAGCTTCTACACTTCCAATAAAAGCTAAACAACATTTATAAAACTTTCCCTGTCCCAATGGAAGAACTTCCATTTTCTCGTTTAGTAAAACTAATAAATTATTAAATAGGAATTACGCCCCCCCTCCCCTAATGTTATTTATATAGAATCCAAATAAATAGCTTAGAGGTATCCGAATGTCTGGGAAAAAACAAACTACCTTGATTTTGCAAGCAATAATATATACACTGCAAAGTGGTATTAATACCAGCTGCCAAACCTGTTACTTCTTCTTCCCATTGTCTTGCTTCTTGCGAGTCCTTTCATTCTTCAGTCTTCTATCTATAATCCTGATTCTAGTTTCTTGCATCATCATTTTACTTCCTATGTTCAACAACCCATCTACTGTTTCTCATCTTTTAAAAAAAAGTTAGATTTTTGATGCAACCATTCATAATTCTCAAGTCTTGTTTATGAGAGCAAAAGTAAATGACTGATTTAAAAGAACTAATTGAAGCTGGAAAGCGGGGCGAAGAGCTTGCCTGGAAGTTGTTGTACCAAAGGTACTCAGCCAGGATGAGAGCTTTATGCTACAGATATCTGGGTGACGTAGCCGACACCCAAGATGTTGTAAGCGAGAGTTTCATGAAGGTGTTTACCAAAATGAGTCAGTTTAAAGGCAAGGGTTCTTTTGAAGGCTGGATGAAACGCATATTTATCAATTCTTGTTTAACTTTTCTTAAAGAAAAGCAAACGTCAATTCTCTTTCATGGCGATGACAAGCTAGAGCAATGGGATAATCAGAATATTGAAAGTCCGATTGCAATGATGGGCACTGAGAAGCAACAAGATTTAATTCGTCGCATGAATTTTAGCAAGGAAGAGTTAATGGAAATTATGCAAACACTTCCGGAAGGATACCGCCTTGTTTTCAACTTATATGTTTTCGAAAAAATGAAACACAAAGATATTGCGACTGTCCTTAATGTTTCAGAAAATACAAGTAAATCACAATTAACCAGAGCGCGTCGGGTGCTACAACAAAAACTCTATGAAGTCAGCCTCGAGCGTACAAAAGAACTGGAAGATGAACAATACAATAGCCTGTTGCGAGTGGTTATCTGAGAAGATAATCTGACAGATTATGATAAAGCCGATAATTTGATGAACCACATCAGAAATGATGATCATGTTTAATCGGAAAAACTAGGGAAATGAAAGAAGATAAAAATTACATTGATGAGCTTTACGACCAGGAGTTGGGCGCCTATGAAATGGGCACAGCCAACCAAGGGTGGGATGCTGTAGCCTCGGGGCTGGCCAAAAAAGGGCTGTGGACCATGCTCAAATCGGGTACTTGGTTGGGCTTGTCTGCTGGAACTATATTGGGTGTTGCTTTAATGCTTTCGGCTTTATTCGTTCTTAACACGGATAACTTTGAAACGGTAGAGAATGATATTACAAATACTACCGCCCCAACAAGTAACGCAATAATAACTGAGAACCGCAATAACCAAGAATGTAGAGAAGAAATCAGAAATGCAAAGCCTGCTGGCATATTTACGCAACGATCAAACCAATCATCACTTATAAATAAAAATACGCAAGACAACCTTATCCAATTAGACCACATAAAGAGTCAAGCTAATGAGCCTGCTCTGATTAATACAGAAGCGAAATTAAGTAAGTTAAATACTAAGCCAAGCACCAAATTAGCATCTGAAGCACGACCTGCGCCACCAAAGGTTAAATCAACTACAAGCCCAACGGATTTTGCTGGCAATGTGACTAATCTTTTAGCAGCGAAAAATTCAGAAGCAAGCTCAGCTAGCGATGAGAATTTTGCTAGTGCTGAGGAGAAAAGAGAAGCAGAACATACTAATAACTTGGTAACATATGAAGCGGAAACTTATACGCCATTAATGAGTGCTAACGAACTGTTTATGCTTGAGCGTCGATCTGCTTTTATGATAAATGATAGGGTTGCTGAACCAAGCTTAAGCTTTGCTAATAATAGCAGTTGGGGCAAGGATTTGGACAAAGGATTTTCTGCCTGGAATTGGGCTATCTCGGCTTATTATGCACCACAAAGAGCCAGTATACAGTTAAGTACTGCTAATGCAGAATCAGGTGTTGTAATAAATCATTTAAAGGATGGTTTAAGTTCTCCAATAGCGATTGATGCTGGCTTAAGGTTAAGTGCGAATAATCGTAATTTAAGCATCGAAAGCGGACTAGGCTATATGGAAGTAAAGCAAAATGGTTTGTTCTCAACGCTCGATTATTTGTTTGGCGAACATGAAGAATGGGAGGTATTTGATACTTTGTATATGGTGCCTGATTCTGCAATTTATTATCACGTTGTTGGAACCGATACAATTACAGATTATGTTTATTATGAAAGTCCGGTTGAAGCGCAGGATTCAACAGCTATTATAATAAAGGATTCTACCGAGAATAGCCAGCAACATGACTTTACGAATACATACAAGTATCTTGAAATTCCGCTAATTACTGGCTATAGTTACCGTTCAGGTAAACTAACAACCACAATAAAGACAGGACTAATTAGCTCTTTTTTATGGCAGGCACATGCACAATTGGTTGAAGGTACATTAGAAAAAGATAAATACACTTTTACCTACGACGATTTTCCGAAAGTCCACTTTAATGTATATGCAGGACTTGAGCTTAAGTACTTGCTGAGCTCTAGAAGCTTTATGTTTGGTGAAGCCTACTATCGCAGGAACTTAAGTTCTTTTATTAGCAGAAACAGTATTAATTATAATTTCTCAAGTTACGGATTCAAGTTCGGTCTTGGGATGTACATCAATTAGAATATTACAACGAATATGAACAAAACTATTAAGTAAACTTTGATCCGGGTGACAGGAGTTTGGGGAAGACTAGATTCTAGTTCTGTTGCCTGGATTTTTTAAACTAAAAACTATGAAAAGAAATTTTGTAAAAATTGCACTCAGCTTAATGTTGGTAATTACTGCTGTAATTGCACAAGCGCAACTTACAGCGGCATTAAACGACGACTGGTTGGAGAAAACAGGGGATAGCGATTCCAAGCTTAAAGTAATAGCTGATGATGGAGTACCACCTTATTCCTATTTATGGTCAACTGGAAGTACGGTTGATTCAATTATGAATTTGGGAATTGGTGTTTACACGGTAACGGTAAGCGATAATGTTGGGGCTACGGTTGTTCGAAGCCGAAATATTCAGGTTATTAGAAATTTAATCTGGATTGATTTTATAACAACTCCAGAGACTACAGCTGGTGCCGGAGATGGCGAAATAGCGGTAGTCTGCTACGGAGGAGCAATGCCGTACACTTTTTTATGGTCTAATGGCGCCACATCGCAAAGCCTGAGTGGGGTGAGCGATGGTCAATATAAATTATGGGTTACCGATAACAATGGAATTACTGACTCTAGCTTTGTTTATTTAGGAGATTACCCGTCCATTAATTGGACATGGCAAAATACGGGGAATAACCATACAATGCTTGTTCCATCCGGTTTGCCGCTATCTTTTAACGGGGCACCAGCAAGCTATGGCGATTTAATAGGAGCATTTTACGAAGATGCAGGGATTATGTATTGTGCCGGTTATACCACATTTCAAGCTGGCAATTCAGCAATTACAATTTGGGGAAATGACGAAACCAACTCAATTAAGGATGGTTTTGATAAAGGAGAACATTTTAACTGGTTTGTTTACGATGCATCAGAAGGTAAGTCTTATAATACTTCAGCATCATACATGACAAATTTTACTGCATACAATAATTATGGACAAAACTTTATTTCAGGATTAGCCACAGTAGGAGAACCATTTGAAAGTTTTGACCTAGCAGTAGGTGAAATCCTTAGTCCGTCAAATCATTGTGAATATCTAAATTCACCGGTTGAGGTGGTTCTAGAGATAATCAATCTTGGAACTGGAACTGTTAATTCATATGATGTAAGTTATTCATTACCCAATAGTAGTACTGTTACTGAAACAGTAACTACACCTATCAACTCTGGCGATACTGTCGTTTACACATTTACTACTTTATTTGATGGTTCTGCTTATAGCTCAGAAAACACACTTATAATAGATTACGGAGTTTTGACTTTTACTGATATAAACATCGCAAACAACGATACACAGCTGGAATTAGTCAATACCATTCCATATTTCACAATTCAAAATGATTTACTAAACTCTTGTCAGGGAAGTATTACAGTTGACTCAATAGTTAGTGCTTCCGTCAATCCGATTAGTACTTGGTGGAATTTTCCTTCATTCGGCTCGGATCTAATGATTGATAGTTTATGTGAAGACAGCTATACTTTCTATTGGGATGATGGCGTATGTGTTGATAGCTTTACAATCGATATTATTAATGATCCGCTTATGGTGCTATTTGATATTACACCGCCAACATGTAATTCATACATCGATGGAAGCATAACAGCCTCATTAAATTATACCAGTAGTGGAATAATTACCTACAACTGGTCTAACGGAGCTACAAGCGCCACAATCGATGGATTAAATAATGGAATGTTTTACGTAACAGTTAGCGAGAATGGATTACCAATAGTAAATGATAGTGTTGAGATGATAGCGCCTCCTTTATTGGTAATTGATGCAATGATAACCAATGAAACTGCTCCTGGATCATCAGATGGTTTTATAGATCTGCTACTATCAGGTGGTGTTCCTCCTTATTCCTATGAGTGGTCAAATGGAAGCACCTTTGAAAACAATACTAGTGTTAGTGTTGGATATCATACGATAGTTGCAACCGATGATTACAGTTGTGCAATTGAAGGGGCTTTTGTAGTTAATTTTGTGAATCCTCCTCCAGCCTTTGTGGTAGGTGAGACTTTTGATACGCTTACATGTCCTGGCGAATGCACAGGTGAATTCCTCCTTAATGCTTCTGGTCTAGCACCATTTAGTTACAATTGGTCTACAGGCGATACAACAAACATGCAGGATAGTCTTTGTCCGTCAAGTTATACTGTTACTGTAACATCTGGTGCAGGAATGGTTCACCCTCCTGACTGGGATTATCATGTTAATCCGAATAATGTAAATCAGTCATATGGTGGCTTTGTTAGGGTTAATGGAGCAACTGCTGACGCTGGTGATATTCTTGGAGCCTTCTATAATGATAATGGCGTATTGCGATGTGCTGGGTATGGAGTGGTTTCATATGGTCAAAGCAATTACTTAGGAACTACCTTTCATATTGAAGGTGATGATATGAGCACTCCGGAAAAAGATGGATTTGATATTGGAGAGTTTATTACGTTTAGGTTATGGAGAATTAGCGATGGAGTTATCATTAATGTTGACCCTGCCTACATCTACAGTACAGGACCTTTTTCAATCTTCTATGGTCCGGGATCTTCATCAGCAATGTTTGAAGGTTCTTATACACCTCCGGCATATGCACCATTAACAACTGTATATGAATATGAAGTTTGGGAACTTGATGTTATTGAGCTTGATTCAGTACTAACACATGTTGATCCTACCTTGGGAAACAACGGTGCAATAGATATTACAGTAAGCGGAGGAAATCCTCCTTATAGTTATAACTGGTCAAATGGTTCAAGCAATGAAGACTTAAACAATTTAGGAACCGGTCAATATTCTGTTGATATTTCTGATGCTACAGGATGCAGTATGAATGAATCATTTGTGATAAACTATGATATTCCATTAACATCAGTTGATCTTTCTGGCTCTAGCGAGGATGCAACATGTAATCAAAGCTGCGACGGAAGTATCGATCTAGCTTTAGTTGGAGGTGTTCAGCCGTACACGTATAACTGGTCTAATGGAAGTACAACAGAAGATTTAAACAGTATTTGTGCAGGAGTTTATACTGTAACTGTTAGTGATAACGCAGCTTCTTATTCAGCTAGTTTCCCTTATGCAAATACATTATCAGCATTTACAACTGTTAATTCCAATACACTAATTGAAGTCTGTTTTTCTGCTAATCATTCTTATGTTTCTGATCTGGGATTTAACTTAATCTCGCCAAGTGGATTGCGTATTGAACTCCTACCTTCAATTTCGTCATGGACTAACTCTTTTACTTCACTGGATGCGTCTCAGGTATTATCCTGTAATGCAAGCGACATAGATAATACCAATGCCAATCCGGGGAATAACTATCAGAATTTCTGTTTTTCTTCAGTATTACCTGCTGGTGATCCGGCATTAACACCTTGTATTGCTAGTTTGCCAACACCAATAACTGGTACTTTTGCTTCATGTGAATCATGGGCAGAGCTTAACAACGAACCTATTATTGGCAACTGGTCAGTGCAGGTATTCGATTGCATTGGATCTCATGTAGGAAACCTCACAGATGTTAGCCTTTCGTTTACAAATAATAATGGAGCGTCTGGTACATTAGAATATTCATCTGGCCCTATTAATGTAGTAATTAACGATGGAAGCTGTGATACTATTTCGGCTACAATATATGCACTCCCTAACACATTTGGAACAAGCTCTCAGTCCACAATAACTCATGAAATATCCTTACCATCATCACTTACAATTAACGGTGTTGCCTGCCAGCAAGGTGACTATATTGCATTAATGTATGATGATAATGGAATTCTTGAATGTTCTGGTTATACCTATTGGACGGGAAACGCCGATATAATTACTGCAAGGGGTGATGATACATTTACTAGTGATAAGGATGGTTTCTTAACAGGTGAACAATTTGTATGGCAACACTGGAATGCAACAACGGGATTAATTCTGAACTGCGAGGCTACCTATAGCAGTAGCTTACCAGCCCAAGGCCTGTTTGCAGCCGGCGGATCGAGTAGCCTGCTTAGTTTTGTTGGAAGCCCGAATACAATAGTTACGCAAAGCTTTACTATAACTGAGCCAGATGCTATTGAGTCTGGTGCGATTGTAAATTTTGTAACTCCGGCAATATTAAACGACGGAGCTATTAATTTGAATCCTTTAGGTGGAATGGCACCTTACAGTTTTGCATGGTCCACAGGTGCAACAATGGAAGATATTATAAATCTTGTTTATGGAACTTATACGGTTACAATTACCGATGCAGCCGGATGTGAGCTAATAGAATCATTTGATGTTGAATATAATGCTCCATATTTAACTTTCGATATCTACTCTCAAGATAACCTTTGCTTTGGTGATGCTACAGGAACTGCATGGGTTGATAATATTGTTGGTGTTGCTCCTTTCACATTTTCTTGGTCGAATGGTTCTAGTAACGATTCAATTTTTGGATTAACAGCTGGTATGTATGAAATCACGGTAAGTGCCACCAATGGAGATGTTCTAACGGAGGTTATAGAGGTCTTTGAACCTACAGAGTTAGCACTCAATTTAGTGGCAACTAATTATAATGCGCAAACACAAACGGATGGAGCAATAGATTTAACGGTTAATGGTGGAAGCAGTCCATATACCTATACTTGGTCGGATGCAAGTACTTCTGAAGATCTAAGTGCTGCTCTGTATGGAGCATATGTCGTAACAGTTACAGATGCAAATGGTTGTCAGCTTATGGATGATGCCTTTGTTGATTTTAACGTGGTACCTGCTTGGAAAAAGGAATTTAGTGGCATTTCGCATAACATTCAAATACCAGCTACAGCAGTCCTCGAGCTAAATGGTGTGGCATTGCAGTCGAACGATTTTATTGGTGTATTCTACGATTCATTGGGAACATTAAGCTGTGGTGGTTATGTAGTTTGGCAAGAAAATGCAACCTCAATTATAGCCTTTGGTGATGACCTTTCAACAAGTGTAAAGGAAGGATTTACAAATAATGAAGAGTTTAGTTGGTATATCTGGGATGCACTTACCGCTACTGAGCATCCAGCAATAGCAAGTTATAATACTTCATTCACCCATCAGGAATTATGGGCTAATAATGGATTTAGTGGATTGGATAGCCTGCAAACGGTTACCATTTCTGGATCTGTTTCAACAACAAGCAAGGGTAATTTGCCATTGGGAATGGTGGTGCTTTATGAACCAGTGTTAGACTCATATCATGCTGTTGCCAAAGGTTTGGTTGTTGATGGTCAGTTTAAAATTGAAGGAATCGAACCTGGCGATTATTTAGTGTATGCTATCCCACAACCAGATAATGCTTATGGAATCCCTGGGTATTTTGTAGAGAATAATAAATGGCAAGGTGCTGGTTTAATTCACGCTTATGCGCATACAACCGGTATTAATATTACTTTGGATCCGGTACAGCTGTACAATACAGGTAATGGCGCCATTTCAGGTAATATCTATGTAGGTGGTGACGATAGCTACAACCCGAATGTTTTTGGTGATGAATGGTTTGCTGGAAGTGCCAAAGCTAATGAGGTGCCTGCACGTAATATTCCTGTTTTACTCTATGATGATCAAATGAACGTACTCGATTTTAGATTGTCAAATGATCAGGGGGCGTTTGAGTTTAATCAGATGGAGTTGGGCAGCTATTTTGTTAGAGTAGAAAAAGCAGGGCTTCAAGCCGAAGAAATAGAGATTATTCTGACAGCTGAGAATCCGACTTCAGATGGAACAATCTTTAGTCTGGAATCGGGGCAAGTAACTGGTATTAATAATATGTTTGAGCAAAGCACTATATTGGTGTATCCTAACCCAGTGCGAGACGAACTTTATATCCGATTAGAAAATATTACTAATCAAAATATTGAAATTAGATTACTTAGCATTACCGGTCAGCAGATACAGTTCCCGTCATCAATACAACAAAGTTCTGCAAACATACTCACCGTAAATACGCAGTCATTAAGTGCTGGTTTGTACTTTATCGAGATAATAGAGGCAGGAAAAAGATCAATTCATAAAATCAATAAGCAATAGGGCATATTGTCTAACTATCTTAAAACCTTGTGGCATATCTGCTGCGAGGTTTTTTTATTATGTGCTTGTCTCATCCAGTAATAGTATTAACCAAAAAAGTAATCTAATGTGCGAAAGTCCAATAGTCAGTAATATTCATCATTAAATAATTCTCAGACGTGATTTTATAAGGATTACCACTGCTATGCAAGTAAATTGGCCCTAATTAAGCAAGTGAATGCTTTCTCTTCTGGCGTTAATTTCTAAAAGAACACTGTTCATTTCCTCAGATATAACGTTCGTTAATCCAATTCATATGCGGTACCTTAATACTGTAGCTTTATTCATAGTACTCAATTAATTATGTTCTTATCATTAAAAACAATTACTATGAAAAATCTATCTTTACTATTTTGTTGCCTTCTGTGGGGCATGACCATAAATCTAAACGCACAGGCAATTGATGATAATCCAAAATATCAAGGGCAGCTTGAATTTTCAGGAGTTTATTCTCAGAATGAGGGGTCAGCTGCATGGAATGCCGATGGAACGGGGCCAGAAGATGCAGGAACCGGCCATTTAGTTCCAGCACCCGGTTTTTCGAATTTGTACTATTATGGTGCATCACGTGATTTTATAACAGGAAATGTCAATGAAGCATTTGCACAAATTCATCCTACTATGACTGGTTTTGCCTTATTTGAGCAGGCATTGGTAGATAATGGCTTTAACCCATCACAGATTAAATTCAAATGCGGTCTTGGTTCTCTAAAAGCTGATATCGAAAATCTGGATTGGTTCATCATCGATGATTATCATTATTCAAACCATTATGATTTTGATTTTTTTATTGAATGTAATGGTGAGCCAATGCTTGCAGGTGTTTTAAAATTTTTAAACATTAATATTAGGCTTGATGCATCTGGAAGCTGGTTTAATGAAACACCTTACTTCCCGCTTCATGATGTTTCTAACAATAGCTCAAGCGCGGTTCAAAGTGTTGCGGAGGCGTTTCTTGCCGATTTAAACGGCATGAATGTGAAACTAAGTTTCAATTCATCCTATGCCCATAGTTTTCAGGGCAATGGTAGATATGGTGCTTTTTATAATATTACTGATGGAATAATGAAAGTTGGACAACCCTATTTTCCGTTCGAGGGCTTAACTAGCAATCATCAGGGAATAGCAGGTTGGAATGCTGATGGCACCGGACCAGAAGAAGAAGCAAATGGCCATGGAACTGGTTACTACTATGGAGCGTCCCTTGATTACGACGGAATTGATACCAATGCAAATGCTGCTCTTGGACATTTTTTGCCAGGTGCAGAAGGATTTGTGAATACGGTTTTGCAGCTTAGAAATTTAGGCTATTTCCCAGAGGACTTAAGCTTGAGATTAGGTTTAAATAGCTTAGGGCAGGATCGTGAATTCGAGGACTGGGGCTCGAATGGGCTTGGAAACACTTGGGGGAACCACTACAACAACGTAATTACATTATGTCTCGACGGAATGCCTGTTATTGAGTTTTTAAGCGATACCATAAAATTGTTTTATAGTGCATTTAATGGGTATTATAATTCAAAAGGAAGCCCCGGCAAGGCCTATGATATTTCAGATAATGCAACAGCTGATTCACGTTTACTTGCCCAGTCTTTTTTGAGGGACATAGGACATCTACAACCGCATTTCGATATTTATAAGCTTACTTTTAATGGCCTTGGCTTTAATGGTAATGGTCGCGATGGCGTATTATTGAGTGTTGAGGAGGCAGCATTTTGTGCTCGATCTATTAAAGAAAGCTTTATTTCAGAAGGCACCGTTTCCGGCAACTGGGGAGCAGCCAATTCTCCATATTATATTGATGGAGATATTATAATTGAGAATGGGCAGACACTGACAATTGAGCCTGGTGTTGTTGTTGCTGCTCGCGGACCTTTTGAAATTAATGTTCAGGGGCAGGTTATTGCCATGGGTAAATCGAATAATGTAATAAGATTTACCCATTCTAATCCAATTGCACGTTGGGAAGGTTTTAAATTCAATAATACTCCAACAAGCAATGATAGTTCGATGTTTGGTAATTGCATTTTCGAATATGCTCAGGCCTTTGATAATTCTCCAAATAATTGTGGAGGAATGTTTTTTCTTAGGAATGTAAACAAGGTGAAAATTTCGAATTCCTTGTTCCGGTTCAATGAATCAAAGGTTACAGGTTCTACCCATCCTTCAGGAGGTGCTATTGGCATGCGTTGCTCCAGCCCGGTAATAGAGAAATGTGAGTTTTATAATAATCATGCCATGCATGGTGGTGCCATTTATGCACAGAACTTCTCTTTCCCGCTTATTTCAAATTGTTTGTTTCATAGTAATGATGCAAAAAAGGGCGGGGCCATGGCCTTTGTGTCAGATGCAGGAGGTAAACTGCTTAATACAACCATTGCTGATAATACAGCTCAATATGGCGGTGGAATCTACTTTTATGATAACTCAAATCCTGAAATTGTCAACTCATTAATTTGGGGAAATACTGCTTCGCTGAACGGTAATCAGGTGCATTTTTTGTCAACAAGTACTCCTGGGTTTTTCTATTGCGATGTTGAAGGCGGCAAGGAGAACTTTGGCGGTATGTATAGCGGAACATACCAATTTAATGTAGATGATGATCCATTATTTAGTTATGAAGATCATCATCCGTATGGAATATTAGAAGGGTCTCCATGTGTGAATATTGGAAGCCCGGATACATCTTGTCATTATTATGCTGCATTATTGCCAAATACTTGCTTGTGTGGTAACCCTCGTCTGGTTGACGGAGTCATTGATATTGGAGCCTACGAATACAGTTCAGCTAATACTGTTTCCAGCATTAGGCTGGATGATGCGCTGCTTTCTACTTTCCCGAATCCATTCTCCGATAAGGTGCAAATTAGTTTTAACCTAGCTGAAAGTGCTGAGGTAAGTATTCGCATATTTAACTCGCTTGGTCAGCAAATTGAAATATTTGAATTGGGCAAGCTAGCCACTGGTAGTTATCTGCATAACTGGAATGCACCTGCTTTAGCTGCAGGGATATATATTATAAAGCTCAAGAAGGGTGATGCTTTGAGTTCGAAAAAAGTGATAAAAAAATAGTTCTTCAATTTTTTGTGCTTATGAAGTAAATTTTAAACGATTGCCGATTTGTAGTGGTTATTGGTAATTACATTTAGTAGGGTACGACGCACCTCCGTTTTGAGGTGCGTTTGCTTTTATTATTAAATGCCATTATTTAATGGAATTTGAAACACAACAGTTGTTCCTGTCTTATTATTTGCCTCAGCAGATTCGTCTGTAATTGAAAGGAGAATATTTGTTTTACGCTTCTTATTAATCACTTTTATCCGTTGTTCTGTAATGTTTGTTGCTCTGGATTTATAGGTGCTCTTGTTCGTTGGAGCATAATTCATAGCTTCATTTATTCCAATACCATCATCGCTAATTTCGTAAAGCAAGCTGGCGTTGATTTGACTAAATGATACCTGAATATTCCCTTTAATGGTTTTATTTGAAAAAGCGTGTTCGATCGCGTTTTCAATGAATGGTTGACCAAGCATTGGGGGCATCTCATTGGTTTCGGTATCTAATTTTTCGTCTACCACCACTTTATACTCAAACTTATTATGATACCTGATTTTTTGTAAAGCAAGGTAATTTTCGATGGTATTTATTTCCTCTTGTATTGATATCGATTCATCAATTGAGTTGTCTAAAATATTTCGGATGAGTTTTGAAAACCTTGCCAGATAGTTGCTTGCGGTCTCAGGATCGTCATTTAATATAGAATTTTGTATGCTGGCCATTGAATTAAATATAAAATGAGGATTCATTTGCGACCGAAGTAGCTTTTGCTGCAGCAAGGTGTTTTCATGCCATGTTTTAAGCTTGTTTTGTCGAATGAGGAGTATTGCAATAAATATAACAAGCAACAACAAAATACTCAGTCCATAAAGAAATACATTATTTTGTTTGATTTTTAAAGTCTGCAATTCATTCACTGTTGATAAACGTTCAATCTTGTTGTCCTTTAGGTCCGATTCATAGCTCAGCTCTAAATTAAATAGCTCATTTGATTTCTCGATTATTCTGAGTGTGTCAGAATAAGCGTGATACTGGGCGTATGCTTCTAGTGCTTCATTAGGTAATCTCATAGTTTTAAGCAAATTTGCTTTTTGACGATAGCTTTCACAAATTTCACCTCTAGCCCAGAATCTCTTTCCTTCAGTTGAAAATACCTTCATAACGCCCGGCCAGGCATCGGTTAACCAATCTGATGAATAGAGGTTTTCTTGGCCCGCATAAAAGCGTCCGGATTCTAGAATGTGTTTAGCGCTTAAAAGCGATAAGTTGTAATATTCTATGGCCTTATGATTTTGCCCCTGGTTCGCATATATTCGTGCCAATGCTCTTGCTTTCCTGGTGTTTAGGTAGAGATAGGATATTTCTTTACTGAGCTCTGTTGATTTATTATAGTAGACAATTGCAGAATCAATTAATTGTTGGTTCTCGTAACTGATTCCCAGTGAATTGTAATTAATAATTTTATGCAGTAAGTCGTTGTTGGTATTTCCTCCTAGAAGTTGATTAGATTTTTGCAAAAGAATAATTGATGAATCATTCTTTGATTCCAGTCGGTAAGACAAGGCAAGCGATGAATAGAAACCGGCGAAATACATGCTTGGAAGCTTTGATTCACGGCCTAGTTTCATGGCCAGATGCAAATATTCCTGCGCCAGTTCTGTTTGAATGTTGAAATTTGTATGATAATATCCAAGGTAATAATACATAATAGCTAGCTCTGTTTTACAAGAACATAATTCAAAATTTCTGATTGCCTGAGGAAAGTATAGTTCTATCTTTTCTGCATTTCCGGTAAAGTAGTAGGTCAGTACGGTTCTGAAATAGGTCATGCCTGCTTCTTTGAAATTGCCTTCGTCAACAAATATCTTTATGGCTTGTAAATAACTATCCAGCGCTTTGGGCAAATCATTGTAATAATAATAATAGTCTCCCATGTTTTGTAAGTAATAGGCCTTAGCTTGTGGGTAGTCTAGTTGCTGGTTAAGTGCTTTCATTTCATTTATTAAGTTCTGAAAGCTGCCTTTTTCATATGGTGTTATGTGCCTGATTAGCAGAAAAAGGGCATCTGCTTTCGCAGAGTTAGTTGATTTGTTTACACGGGCTTGTAAGCTGTCCCTGGTTTTAAAATATTCTGTTTTTGAGTAGGACCATGCTGTAAAGGAGTTTAAGATTAGCATCATCACAAGGAATACATACCTATGCCGCATCTGGTAATATTTAAGAGTTAAGAAAACGTTTGTGAAATAGACATAAACCTATTAAGCAATAGATTAAGACTTTGTTAAACGTTGGAACATGTTGAGTAAATCTTCACGTTTGCGTGAAGCTACCGGTATTCTGCATTCATTTTCTAGAATTACAAAACCTCCATCGCTCTTCTCAAAGCGATGAATGTGTATCATGTTAATTAGAAATGATTTGTGTACCCTGAAAAAACCATTCTCACGAAGTAGTTCATCGTAATCCTTTAGCGTATTGGACACTACAAGTTGATCTCCGTTCTATAGAAGACTGGTAGAATTCTCCCTGTCTGATTGACTATCGTTAATTTTATGTGCCAGCATAAGGTCAATATTATCAGACAAATAATTAATTACATACGGCATTTCAACAAAATAGATGAAGGAAAAATAAATTTGTTTATCTCATAAAATTGGCTTAAATTTGTTTGTTATTAAAAGAGAATGATTCTTATTTAGGAGTATTTCGTATGACGTATACGGTAGAGGAGATTAGAAATAAATTAGCAGCAAAGGGCTTAAAAGTAACACCGCAGCGAATGAATATTTTGGAAGCTGTTTATAGCTTGGGCAATCATCCAACGGCAGAAAATATAATTGAACACATACGTGGGCAACATCCGAATATTGCAACCGGAACGGTTTACAAAGTACTTGATGCCTTGGTGGAAAAGAAGCTGGTTAAAAAAGTAAAAACAGATAGGGATATAATGCGCTATGATGGTATTATAGATAAGCATCATCATTTGTACTGTTCGGAGTGTGATGTAATTGAAGATTACGTTGACGAAGAACTTGACGCTTTACTTGCTGACTATTTTAAAAAGAAGAGTTTTTCAGGATTTCATATAGAGGATGTGGTACTTCAGATTAGAGGAACATTTGACAAGTGCTAAGATTATTAATTAGAAATATTAAATATGAGTGAAAAGAAAAAGCTGACAACTGCCTCAGGTCGTCCGTATTTTGAGAATGAGGATAGTCAAACAGTTGGGCCAAGAGGTCCTGTTTTATTGCAGGATTATTATCTGCACGAAAAGCTGGCACATTTTAATCGCGAGCGCATTCCCGAGCGCGTGGTGCATGCAAAAGGTACCGGAGCATTTGGTACATTTACAGTAACAGATGATATTACAAAATATACAAAAGCCAAGCTATTTGGTAAAGTAGGAAATGAGTGTCGCGTTTTCTTGCGTTTTTCTACCGTTGGAGGAGAAAAAGGAAGTGCAGATACTGAAAGAGATCCACGTGGTTTTGCAGTTAAGTTTTATACCGAAGATGGTAATTGGGATTTAGTTGGGAACAATACCCCTGTGTTTTTTATAAAAGACGCAAAAAAGTTTCCGGACTTTGTGCATACACAAAAGCGAGATCCTAAAACCAATCTTAAAAGTCCAACCATGATGTGGGACTATTGGAGCTTGAATCCGGAGAGTCTACATCAGGTAATGATCTTGTTCTCCGACAGGGGAACGCCCAATGGCTATCGATTTATGAATGGGTATGGAAGCCATACTTTCTCCATGATTAACGCAGAAAATGAGCGTGTATGGGTGAAGTTTCATTTTAAGACCTTGCAAGGAAATAAAACCTTTACTGGCGAAGAAGCCGATCGTTTGAAAGGAATGGACCCTGATTATGCACAACGCGATTTGGTGGAAGCCATCGATAGAAAGGAATATCCTAAATGGGCGCTTAAAATACAAGTAATGACCAACGAAGAGGCCAAACATTTTAAGTGGAATCCTTTCGATGTAACTAAAGTGTGGTCGCATAAGGAGTTTCCTCTATTAGATGTAGGTGTGATGGAGCTGAATGAGATTCCTGCAAATTATCATGCCGATGTAGAACAAGCAGCCTTTGCTCCAACTCATTTGGTAGATGGAATAGGTCTGTCGCCTGATAAATTATTGCAAGGTAGAATTCTGGCTTATCCGGATGCACATCGTTACAGGTTGGGTGCAAATTATGAACAATTGCCGGTAAACCGACCAGTATGTCCGGTGCATCATCATCAACGAGATGGTGCTATGAGTTTGGATGGTAACGGCAGCGATCAAGCTAATTATTATCCAAATAGCTTTGACAATATTGAAGCAGATAAAAGCTATAAAGAACCTATGGATCAATTAGAAAGTAACCTGGTTGATGCTTTTGATAGGAATGAAAATGATGATGATCATTTTACCCAGCCCGGCGAACTTTTCAGAAATGTAATGAATGATGAGCAACGTCAGAATACCATCGAAAATATCGTAGGAGCTATGTCTGGAGTAAGCGGACCAAAGAAGCATGAAATACTAAAAAGGCAACTCGAACTTTTTAGTAAAGTTGATGAAGGCCTGGCAAGAGAAATAGCCAAAGGATTGAATGTTAATTATTAATCATATAATACAATAGAAATGGAAAATAACATTGAACAAGAAGTAATTAGTATGCCACGTATTGGCGACAAAGCACCAGAGTTTAAAGCAGTAACCACACAGGGTGATATTAACTTTCCGTCAGATTATAAAGGAGAGTGGGTGATATTATTTAGCCACCCGGCAGATTTTACACCGGTATGTACATCAGAATTTATGACCTTCGCGACCATGGAAGATAAGTTTGCCAACGCAAACTGTAAACTGGTTGGGCTTTCAATTGATGGATTATATAGTCATATTGCATGGCTGCGCACCATCAAGGAAAAGATTGAATACAAAGGAATGAAGGATGTTGAAGTAAACTTTCCTTTAATTGAAGACATTAAAATGGATGTTGCCAAGAAGTATGGAATGATCCAGCCGAATGAGGATACAACCAAAGCAGTAAGAGCCGTATTCTTCATTGATCCTAAGGGAATCATTCGTACCATTATTTATTATCCATTAAGCCTTGGGCGTAATTTCGATGAGCTGTATCGTGTGATTGTTGCGCTGCAAGCTGCTGACGAATTTGGAGTTGCTACTCCTGCTGATTGGTATCCGGGCGATGATGTAATTATTGGGCCTGCCGGATCGTGTGGCGGAGCTAAAGACCGTATGGAAGATTCTGAGATTGATTGTAAAGATTGGTTCTTCTGTACAAAGAAATTAGATAAAGACACCGTATTGAAAAAAGTGCTTAAAAAGCATGAGTAATAGTTTTTAGTTTACAGGCTTGGCCGGAACGTTAGATCGCGTTTCGGCCTTTTTATTAATTGGGACCGTGTTTGTAATATAACAGAAGATTAAGAAGCAAGTTTGGAGTGAGATGTTGAATGTAATAACATGAAAGATTTAGCGATTATCTTTCTTTAACATTTGACGGTTTTATTTAAAGGGTATTTATTAAACCAAGAGCATCAATTCTAAAATAGATATTATAAAGAATTTAGCTGTTCTGCAGTTCAGGTTGACCGCATTTTTAAAGAGAGAACTAGCAGCTTGGTTTGGCTTCATCTAGCTCTCTCTTTATAAATTAAGTTCTCTAGCAATAAGGTTTAATTCTCAGCTTTTACAATTCGTTTTGTAATCGTGTTTTTATCAGCCGAAAGTCTTATAAAGTAAACACCTATTGGAAGCGAGCTTAAGTCTAATGTTATCTGTGAGCTGTTGTTGGATTTTAGTGCTTTCACTTTCGAGCCAAGCGTATTATACAAGTTAACAGATAGCTCCTGATAAGTTTTATCCAATGCAACAGTACACTCATCGCTAACCGGATTTGGATAAACGGTAGCGAACTGCTTGGTTAACTCGTTCTTGTTATTAAATGGAGTTACATAAACCACAACTTCCTGGTAGTTAGTTGCAACACTATTATCAACGGTTATTAAAATTCTGAATTCTGATGATGAGAAGGTGGTTGTCTCTATAACAGGAGTAGAAATAGTCATTGTGCCATCACCATTATCAACCGCAGTCATATTTATTTCCGGATTGGTGGTCGTTGCACTAAGCGTAAGCGAAAGACCAGACATATCAACAGCTTCCACAGAATATGTATATGCCTCGGTGTCTAGAATGTGTGTGGTTGGTATTGAGGTTATTAACGGCAATAAATGCTCGCCCGATAGATTCATTCGTATTAAGGGCATGGTACCTATCCAATACCAATCTGTTCCAAGTCGGAGCTTGGTTGATGGAAAATATAGGTGAGGACCTTTTGT
>JBFHES010000057.1:0-19184 GCA_041584015.1 Bacteroidales bacterium | reverse complement strand
CTTGCATATCACTCTTGCCTCATAGTTTGACGAAGCAGCAATACCTTCTGCTCTTTTTTTTCCTAATTCATAAACCCGTTGTCTGTCATCGGGATGAATGAATTCCCAAACTTTTAGTGCATGGAATTCCTCATCACTATATCCTGATAACTCAGAAGCTTTCCCGTTGATAAAAAGAAATCGTTCACCTGCGTAGATATAAATTCCGTCGTAGCTATTCTCAACTATAGCCTTGTACTTACCCTCGCTAAGTGCTAGTTTATTTTCAGCATTCTTCTTTTTTATATGTACCGATACCTGTTTCATAAAAGATTCAACAAGCAGTTTGTTAGGCGTTTTTGATTTGTGATTGAGTATGAATGTCATACAACCCAAAACAGTATCGTCTTCTTTAAAGCTAATTACATACGTGCCTTTATGCCTTAAGGCTTTTACTAAGATTGCCTCTGCCCGAAGTGATACTTGTCCGTTGGTTAAGAAATTAAAACTGTGCTTGATCTCCGTTAGTTCACCTTCTTTCAGGTTCTGATAATATTCATTATCTATTTCACCTTCCATTTTGGTTACATCAAATCCGATTAGGCGTGATATTTTCTGAAAAGTTTCGTTCAAGCCTTGATAAGCTGCAATTCTCCATGTGTTTTTATGAAGATCAAATTCCGAAACGGTTATTAACCCTTCACTTCCAAAAAGCTCATAGATCTTTTTGGCCGCATATTCATAAAGTTCAATTAATGTTTTGCATTGAAAGAGGTCGATTGCAGTATTCGTTAAGAAGTCGAGATAGTTGTCACTTTGCTGCAATTTCTCATTTTCATCAATTAAGTGAGTTAGGTCAATGCTCGTAAATCCTAAATAATCTATATCGTTCTTTTTAAGAAAGAAGTAATTTTGTCGAATATGCTTTATCGTCTCGTCGCCAGATTGTATATCCAGTAGTATAGGCTTTGAATCAACTTTATTCTTATAATTGGCTTGGATCGTATTTTTTAACGCGGTCTTTGATCTTCGCGTCTTAATTCTTTCAGGTGTGAGTCTATCCAGCACATCCCACGCCAATTTATTTAGACTTTCTGCTTTTTTTATTCCGGTAAGCTCTTCTTGTGCTTTGTTCCATTCAATAATTCTAAAATTGCTGTCAATAAAAAAAACTGCATCATTCGCATGGTAATCAAGATCATGATGCGTGTCAGAATTATTATTATTGAATTTCATCAATCTGTTAGTTTTGTTTATATGGATACCTATTGTTTGCTGTCTATAAATTTTACGAGAGAATCTGTTCTATGTTTTCATCTTGTTAAGTTTTATTTAAAATATTTCAACAGACTCCAGTATATTTTTCCGTAAAAAGTGGTTTGTTGTCAAATTTAACAATTTTAATGCTTAGACAAAGCTTCAATGACCATTAGGAACTTTTCAAAAGCTAATTGGTGATGCTCTCATTCGTAAAAGGTGATTAAATGAGATGTCTTAAATTCATGTTAAATCAAGAGCAGGCATTTAATATTTAGTAATTTTGACCGCGTATAATTGCCAATTTATTAAGTGTATGAAGTATATTTTCACGGCGGCATTGCTGCTCTCTTTGCTTGTATCTAAAGCACAACCATGGGAATCTAACCTTCCCAACAACAAACAAAATGAAATCTATTCCTTCTTTGATTATCAAAAAGCTTTTAATGAGTACTGGGCGGATAAGGACATTGTTAATGGGTATTATTATGAAAATAAGGTAAAAAAGAAGGCCTTTGGATGGAAACAGTTTAAAAGATGGGAGCAGCATTGGGAGTCCAGAGTTAATCCTACAACTGGCGCTTTTCCTACAATTAAGGACTATGAGCGCGCTCACTCCGAATTTAAAAGCGCTGTTCAGCATAAAAGTGTTAGTGGCGAATGGACAAGTCAGGGGCCATCCAGCTCCTGGGGAGGATATGCCGGAATTGGCAGGGTTAACTGCATTGCATTTCATCCAAGTAATGCAAACACTTTTTGGGTTGGTACACCAGCCGGAGGCTTGTGGAAAACTACCAACGGCGGTAGTTCATGGACTGTGCTTACCGATGACAACGACGTTCTTGGTGTGAGTGCCATTATTATTCCTTCGGATTATGCTACAAGCAATACTCTGTACATTGGTACCGGCGACAGAGATGGTTTTGACAATGTAAGTATTGGTGTTTTAAAGTCTACAGATGGTGGAACAACCTGGAATTCTACGGGCTTAACATTTGCTCCTGGCGACAGGGAGGAAGTAAATGGTATGCTTATCGACCCAGTTAATAATAATATTATTTATGCAGCTACTACAGACGGGTTCTATAAAACTGTAAATGGTGGTACATCCTGGAGTAGCAGTTCTTATGAGTTTATTGATATTGAACTCAAACCAGGAAGTAGTACTCACATCTATGGTGCTACTACTGATGGTGAAATTTACAGATCAACGAATAGTGGGTCAAGTTTCAGTATGGTTTACGATGGGTATTCATCAGGAGCTAGAAGAATCGAGCTTGCTGTAACTGCTGACAATAGCAGTTATGTTTATGCAGTTGCTGCGAATACTAATAGTGGTTTTAAAGCCATACTTAAATCAACCAATAGTGGCAGCTCATTTAGTTCGGTATATTCAAACCTTAACTTGCTTGGTTGGCAATCTGATGGGTATGATTCTGGTGGCCAAGGATGGTATGATCTTGCTTTAGCAGCAGATCCTACTGATGCTAATAAGGTTTATTGTGGTGGCGTTAATACATGGCGATCAACAAATGGAGGAACATCCTGGACAATTGTTAATCATTGGTGGGGCGATGGTGTTGCCGAAGTGCATGCAGATAAACACTTTTTGGCGTTCAAAAATTCAACTTCTAAATTGTACGAATGTAATGATGGTGGCGTGTATTCAAGCATTAACGGAACCTCTTGGGTCGATATATCTGATGGTATTGTAAATAGTCAGATATATAGATTGAGCACCGCACAAACAGTTGCAAATTCTACATTGGTAGGTTTACAGGACAATGGATCGAAGCTTCTAAAAAATAATGGTAGTTGGGTAGATGTTAAAGGAGGTGATGGTACTGAGTGTTTGATTGATCCGACCACATACAATACGCAATATGCCTCTTATGTTTATGGACAGATTTCAAGAACAACCAATCAGTGGAATTCATCTACTGATATTGAACCGTCGGGAGCTAGTGGTGGTGCCTGGGTTACTCCTTTCATCATTGATCCATTAAATCACACGACATTGTATGCTGGTTACGAGAATGTTTGGAAATCAACGAATCAAGGTAGCTCGTGGACACAGTTAGGGAATATCAACACTTCCAGTAGTCTTCGGTCAATGGCTATAGCTGCGTCAAATAATCAAGTTATGTATGTAGCCGATTACAATGATATCTGGAAAACAGTTAATGGCGGAAGTTCATGGGTAAATGTTACCGGCTCCCTGCCAGTAAGCTCATCATCGCTTAAATCTATAGCCATTAAGAATAATGACCCCAATGTGGTTTGGTTAACTTTTAGTGGCTATAACTCGCATGGTGTTTACAAAACGAGTAACGGAGGATCAAATTGGTCTAATATTTCATCAGGGCTGCCTTCAATTCCTGTTAATACCATTATTCAAAATAAGCAGAACACCGTTGAAGAAGAATTGTATGTAGGAACTGATTTTGGTGTATTTGTTAAACTAGGTATTTCTAACTGGCAACTCTTTAATACCGGAATGCCAAAGGTTGTGGTAACCGATTTGGATATCTACTACGCAAATAACCCAATGGAAAGTAAGCTACGTGCTGCCACATTTGGCAGAGGTTTGTGGCAAAGCGATATCTTCACGAATCCGAATTTAGTTTATGATATCGAGCTTATAAATGTATATGCACTAGGTGATATGCCAATTGGCATTTCGTCTCCTGAACAGATTCAGGCATTTGTGCGAAACAATGGGCCAGATGTGGCCTACGGTGTAGATTTTACCTTAAATATAACCGGCGCTAATACCTCAACGAATGTTGTGTCTCAATCAATAATACAGCCCGGAGACTCAATGTATGTGTCGTTCAGCAATATTATTCCACAGCAAACCGGTACCAATCAGATAACAGTACTTTGTCCTTCTGATGAGGATAATAGTAATAATGATGTATCAGCTGTACAGTTAGTAACCGAGAATGAATTAAGCCATATTGGTGATCGAGCTATTACCGGCAGTGTAGGCTTTGGAACTGATGATGGCTTATTGCTTGCAAAATACACTGCTAATGGACAAGCTACCATAAACAACATTAAAGTATATATTACCGAAGGTGTAGGTAATATTATTGAACCTGTTATGCTAAACAGCACTGGAGCGTTTGTAGGAATGGGACTGGATTATATGATTGCTGCTTCGGATATTAACACTTGGGTTACTTTAAGCTTTCTAAACTCAATTACAGTAAATAACAATTTCTTTTATGTGGGAATTGAGCAACATAGTGCAACTGCAGCATACAATCCTCTGGGAACGGCTGCTTCGCGACCAGGAATAGCCGATGCATTTTATACGGCAAATGTTAACGGTGGTAATTTACAAGGGCCAATTGTATCTGAAGGAATCTGGGCCATTAAGGTCGGCTTTTGTCAGCTGCCTGATCAACCCGGTGCAATAATAGGATTTCAATCCTTATGTGAAGGTGCTGTTGAAACGTACTCAACTTTTAACACTCCAGGCCTTACCTATGCCTGGTATTTGCCAGTCGGTTGGACTGGAACAAGTTCAACAAATACAATTGATGTTGTTGTTGGACCTAATGATGGTAATATCGAAGTATTATCAATTAATACTTGTGGAAATAGTGAGGCAAGAGCCAAAGCGTTAACTGTTTATGAATCGCTAAATATAGATTTACAGCCCGATAGTGTTGCATTGGGTGTGGGTAATACTGCAAGTTTTGAAATTATTGCTTCAGGTTATAATCCGACTTATCAATGGAAAAAAGACGGTGTAACTCTTACAAACGGGGGAAATATTGATGGTGCAACATCTGATGTGCTCGAATTAATATCAATTACCACTGTTGACGCAGGGCTGTATTCTTGTGAGGTTTCAAATAATTGCGGGAGCATCGAAACAGAAACAGCAGAACTTCAAGTTCTAAATGCTATTGATGATTTACGTAATAATGAAATAAAGGTGTATCCTAATCCTGCTAATAACATACTCAATATAAGTGCCGACCAATGTATTGATGTAGTAAGAGTGTATGCTATAAATGGTAAACTGCTTAAGGAATTTAAGCAAATGAATGCTTCTAAGTTTAGCTTTAATCGTGCTAATCTTCCTTCGGGAGCTTATTTTATTCAAATAGTTGCCGGTAATAATCTATTGAATGAAATGATTGTTTTTGAATAGTTTAAAGTGCTTTTTTACGTTTAAGATATATGAAGGCTGCCCGAATGAATTGGGCAGCCTTCTTTGTTAAAATGTTTGAATTGCCTGCTACATTTATTTTGACAGCAATAAAAAAACCTCTCCGAAAAGGAGAGGTTTAGTAAAACCCTTATGTTAACACATTGGTTAGAATTGTAGGAGAATCTCTTTTGCTTTCTCGTTATAAAAACTCTGACTTTGTGCTATGGTTTGAAATTGTTTTATGGCCTTTTCCTGTTCATCACTTCTTAGGAAGGTTAGGCCAAGGTACCAATCTGCTTGCTCAATAAACAAGTTGTCTCCATGATCAACAATTTTTGTAAAACTGTTGAATGCATCTGCATATCTGCCGGTTTCAATATATGAAACGCCCAGATAAAACATACTTGCAATGTTCATGTTGTCAACCTCAATAATTTTGTTGAGCAACGAGATTGTTTCGTCAAATTCTTGTTTTTCATACTTAAGTAGTGCCTGGAAGAAAATGTCGTCCGTATTAATGTTACCAGAACGAACACTTGCATAAGAATCATAAGGCTTGTAATACATGCTATACAATTCCTGCGGCTCATACGATTTTTCATTCAAAACAAAAACAATGTTTGCGCCAATAATAATAACAGCAATAGATGCTGCTGCTACCAGCCAGCGAAAACTTGACGTTTTCAATTCTGGGAATCTCGACTTCTTAGTCTTGATCTCCTCAGTTTGAACGATCTGTTCAATGGTTTCCTGGAACATGTTAAAGTCCGTTTCTTTCAAGGCATCTTCAATGTCTTGTCGCACTTTCAGCTCCTTTCTGAGGTTTGAATCTTGGTGTAGGTTTTCCCGGAACGAATCGGTCTCCTTCCGGGGTAGCCCATTGCTAAGATACATTTCTAATTTTTCGTTTGTACTCATTTGCGTGGGTTTTAAATTGTATTTCTAATTTTAGTATCATTTTTTATTCTTCTCACCAATGCCTCTTTGCATTGCATCTTTTTCTTTAGGGCTTCATCTTCCGAATCGAAATTCATGATTTCTGTAATCTGTTTAATCGGAACGCGGTCATAGAAAAGTCTGAGTAGTTTCCTGCAATCTGGGCCAAGATGGTTGAAATGATCCCAGTAGGTGCGGTATCTTTCATTCTCAACTTGTAAATCAAGAATGTCATCGATAAAGTCGATACCGGGTTTAAAGTCCTTCGATAACTCACCAACATCCTGACCTCTTTGCTCTAATTGCTTTAGCCATAGAAGCCTGCATACTTGGTGTATGTAGTTTTTTAGCGAACCTGTAAGCTCGAGACTATTTCTAACTAATTTGCGGTGAATGATAAGAATAGCTTCCTGAAAGACATCCTTTGCGTCTTCGAGGTTACCATTGGTATCCTTTATGAATTTATGAATGGACGGAAAGTAATCCTTATAGATGGCTCTAAGCATGTCCTTGTTGCTGTGCTTGATCCCTTCTAAAAGCCTTTCCTTATGTTGATAAAGTGCTTCCAAGACAACGATTTAAGTTTTTTCAGTGCTGTTATCTTGTTTTCGCCGGGTGTAAATTCGGCCTTTAAGCTACCTTCTTTGAAAATGGCAAAATCATGCCATAGTAGTGTCCGGTGTCGTAATTCTAGAATGAATTACAAAGCAGGTAGCGATGGTTTGATAACAGCATCAATTTTTATTAAAGTTTTCCAAGCCTTTATACCGTAAGCGGGGCGAAAAGGTTATACTATTTTAATAAAAATATGTCATATATATGAAGGGCTGCTCTAACGTGCTGTTTGTCAGTTGTAAAAAAACACACCTGCAATGTTTAATACAATGCAGGTGCACAATGTTAATTTTTTGATGGAAAAATAACAGTTCGGTATTCTTCCTTTTAAGGCAAAAAAGTTGCGTAATGGTTTAGTGCGTGCAACATGAAGATTCATTATTGTCAAGAGAGTCTCTTAGAAATGCAGTCACGGCGGTTTCTACATTTGTTTCTTTTGTAACAAAAACCTTTTTGCCGTTTTGCATAAATTCATCATAAAGTCTGCGCCCCATTCCGTTGGCAATAATTACCTCGCAATCGCCAAGTGCTGAAAAAATACCAGCGTGCGAATGTGCAGCATGATTATGCTGATGTTCGTGATTCTCTTGATGATCTTGATGCTGCCCCTGGGCATGACCAGTAAAGGTATTATCGATAAATTCTTTTGCAAGAATGTTTTTATCGTCAATTTCAATTTTTACAAAACCTGTTGATCTCCCAAAGTGAGGGAAGATGTTTGTCTGGTCAGCTGATGGAATTCCTATTTTCATTTTTTTATAAATTAATATTAATAAAGGTCAGTCATTATTTACTGGACTGACAATTTTTACAATGTTTATTATTACTGGGTTCAACTTCCTTACGCTTGCTGCATCTTGGACAAACTATGAATTTGTCATCGATGCTAACATTACCTCCTTCGATTACAATAATATGTCCCTGAACAAGCGCACTGGCTAATTTTTTTCGTGCACGTGAGTAGATTCGGGTAAGGGTTGGTCTACTGACACCCATTACTTTGGAGGCTTCAAGCTGATTCATGTGTTCAAAGTCTAGAAGCCTTACACTTTCAAATTCATCAATTAGCAGCGTTACCTGTGGAAGGTTGTCCATTGCCACACCTATGGGCCTGTAACCTCTATATCCGGGCTGGAGGCATACTTTTCTTTGTTTTTGAGGACGTGGCATAAACTAAATGTTTATGCAAAGATAATGAACATAAGTTCATAATAAACCTATTTGAATAAAGAATTTAGAAAAGAATTATCGGTCAATAAAAATAGGGCAAGCATTGACAAAGCAATACCAATTTTGTTTACTTTATTTAGCTTTTCGCCAAAGAGAACAATTGCTAAAACAACCGATAATACTACAATCCCAATGTTGTTAAGAGCAAAAATAATAGATCCGTTACCATTAAAAATACTCGAATCAAGCGCTTTAATTATGAAGAACATCGATCCGAAATTAACGGCGCCAAGACCTATCCCTATTATCCACGCTTTTTTAGATTTTAAGCCTCTTAATTTTGACGGCTTTATCAGGCCAATTGTTAAGGTTATAATAAATGAAACTAAAAAAACAAAGGATGAGAAAATGGATATGTTGCTTTCATCAACATAAGCATGCTGGGCATACTTTACGAATGAGTCTACCAGACCTGCACCTATAAATAAGATGATTGGTAAGAATATGAATTTCAAATTTATTTTTGCTGTTCGAGGTTTGTACACGGTTAAAACTAAAGCGATAACTGCTACAGTTATAGCCAACAATTTTACAATGGTAAGCTTATCCGAGTCATCAATAATTATTGAAAAAACAATTGGAATGAGTACCGACATTCTTGTAGCAACAGAGGTTACTGATATTCCAGCCTTTTGAGATGAGTATCCAATAAGAAAAAACATAATAATAAACATACTACCAATAAGTAAGGCCATTGGTAACCATGATCCAATTGTAATGCTGAGATTTCCGTTGTTGTAGAAGTTTAAACTAAAGCCCAGAATTGCAGCAATAAAATAGTTTATCAGAATGATGGGGAAATTTGCGATTTTTTGTTGTTCAGCAATTTTAAAGGTAAGATAGATACTTGTTGAACAAATTATACTTAAAATAAGTGTGATCATAGTCTGCTTAATTTATGTCAAAAGTAGCTAAAGATTTCTGAACATTGCATGATCAATTTACATGAAAGGATTGTTAGGTAGAAAAGCAAATAATGAACAGAGCAAGAAAAATACTTATAGGCGTTATGGTGTTTGTATCCATAAACCTAATTGCTTCAACAGAAAAAAATGAAACTATGAATAGTAACAATACAGATACCATAACACTGGGAGCAGGATGCTTTTGGTGTATAGAGGCCATCTTTCAAGAATTAAAGGGAGTGGAGCAAGTAATATCCGGATATTCCGGGGGGAAAGTTAAAAACCCGTCTTACCGAGCGGTTTGTTCCGGCGAAACAGGACATGCGGAGGTTTGTCAGCTTGTATATAATCCTGATGAGGTTTCTTTAACGGCATTGTTGGAAGTATTCTGGCAGATACACGACCCAACAACGCTTAACCGACAGGGTGCTGATGTGGGAACGCAATACCGATCAGTCATCTTTTATCACAATGAGGAACAGGGCCAACTGGCTGCGAATCTTAAGCGAAAGCTGAATAACGAGAAAGTTTGGCGTAATCCGGTGGTTACTGAAATTAGTCCAATGGAAGTATTTTATGCGGCAGAAGATTATCATCAGGAGTATTATTTAGAGAACAGTAATGAAAACTATTGTAGGTTAGTTATTACACCCAAAGTAGAGAAGTTTAGAAAGGTGTTTTCTGATAAATTGAAATAGTTTCTTGCGAATTTTATAAACGGTTGATCCAATGTATATATGATTAAATGGATGCATCTCTTGAATCTACTGCTGCGCTAAAGCAACCAATATTATAAATGTGTAGTCTTCCTACTATAAATAATCACCTGAGGAAGGTTATTTTTTATGGTTAATTGATGAAAATGTAAGAATATTGATATTTTTACAGAATAGATGGTTTGTCGATTGATTTACTTAACAAAATATGCATCAATATAAAAAACTAGTATATCTAACTTTTTGCATTCTATTTTGCTCGTTTGCTGGTCAATCTAAAACTGACAGGCTTGGGGTTCGTACGCTCGTATTTAATATCACCTCTGTCGTTCATCAAATTTCTTGTAATGGTCTGCAAGATGGTTCGATTGATTTAACGGTTTCCGGTACCGGAGGCCCCTTTTATTACAATTGGTCAAACGGTGCTTCAAGTCAGGATATATCGGGTCTTCATGCTGGCGCTTATCATGTTACAGTTACAGATCAATCGTCAAGTTCACAATCTTTATCTTTTCAAATAACCGAGCCAGAATCCATAAATATAACCATTAATAATGTTGATCCTGTAAGCTGCGTTGGAGGTTCTGATGGAGCAATATATATATCAATTGTAGGTGGTTATCCTCCATATTCATTCGATTGGGGAGGTGGCTATATTTCAGAAGATTTGATTGGGATGCCGGCAGGTGTATATACTATTAATATTCTCGATTCGGGAGGTTGCACCTTTAATGGAACTTTAAATATTACAGAACCTAGTCAGGCTCTGGTGGTTTCAGTAACATCAACAGATGTTTCTTGTTTTGGAGGAAGTGATGGTATTGCCGTTTCTACTGCCAGCGGTGGAGTTGGTGGTTATACTTATTCTTGGTCGAACGGTTCAGGAACTTCAGCTATTTCAAGTGTTGAGGCAGGCTCATATGTAGTTAGTGTTATAGATACTTATGGTTGTTTAGAAACCGCAACAGTAGATATTTCGCAGCCGCTTGATTCTGTGATTGCTGATGTTATTGTTAACGATGTAACTTGTTTCGGTTATGCGGATGGTGGTATTTCTGTGTTGGCTAGTGGAGGTACTGCACCTTATAGTTTTCAATGGTCCAATGCATCATCCGGCGGCTCCATTAGTGGACTAACCGCCGGAAATTACCAGGTAACCATTTCTGATGCTAATGGTTGTGAGTTAATTCAAGAGATGATAATTGAAGAACCAGATTCCATTACTATTTCTGGTTTTGTTGAAGATGTAATTTGCTATGGTGAGACAACAGGGAATATTCAGCTGACTGTCGTAGGCGGCGCATCACCATATAGTTTCTTGTGGTCGAATAATGCTAGTAGCATTGATAATATGAACATCCCTGCCGGTAATTACTCGGTGCAGGTTGTTGATAATAATAATTGCACCTATACCGGTTTATTTGAAGTGGATGGACCACCTTCAGCCATTGATTTTAATTATGAAATAATGAGTGCCACTTGTACGGGGGTTCCTGATGGATACATCCATGGTGATGTGTCTGGTGGAGTTCCACCCTATAGTTATAGTTGGTCAACAGGTGAGAGTAGTAACGAATTGGATTTTATTGTTCCTGAAAAATACAGCCTTACTGTTGTCGATGATCTTGGTTGCGAACAAGTAAATGATTTTGTTGTGGATGCTACGGATACATTAAAGATTGAAGCATTCTCACCGAATCTGCCGGAGGATTTTTCCGTTGACTGCGCAAACGATCAATATGGCATTGTAGGCTTCAAAGTGCTTGATGGAACTTATCCCGTTAACTATAGTTGGAGTAATGGTGGATATGACAGTACTATTCAGAATGTTGGAGCAGGAATGTATACCGTAAGTGTAATTGATGCCATGCAATGTTTTGTTATTGATACTATTGAGGTAACTCAACCTGGAGAACTGATTGTAAATGGAACCAGAAATAATCCGTACTGTCCGGGCAGAGAAACAGGCAGCGTTAGTGTAATTGTGGGAGGTGGCACGCAGCCTTATTACGTATTATGGAATACATTAAGTTCCAGGCCGTCAATTACCGACTTAGCTGCAGGTGTTTACAGAGTAACCGTAACTGATGCTCGCGGCTGTGTAGTTAACGATACCTACACTATTTATTATACGTACGACGAGTGCTTAACCGTGCCAAACATGTTTTCACCAAACAACGATGGCTACAATGATTTCTTCGAAGTTGAAGGCAATCAACTATACCCAGAGATAGGCATAGAGATATACAATTCTTGGGGAATGCGCGTTTATTCTACAAGTGATGGAATGAAAATAAAATGGGATGGCACAGCCAATGGAAAGGAATTACCTGTTGATACATACTATTACATACTTAGGTTAAATGATGGATTTGAACCTATTACCGGAGACATAACTTTAAAACGATGAGCTTGATTAAAGTAACTATATCGACCCTCATCATTATTGCATTAACCTCGTTGTTAAAGCTAAATGCTCAGCAATATCTGTTACATGGACTTCATGATTATAATACATCCTTGTTGAATCCCGCATTTAGCGGTTCAAAAATAAATTCAGAGCTTACCTTAACACACAAACAATATTGGAAAGGAATTAATAATGCGCCAACCATTCAAACGGTTGCATTTAATACCTTGTTAGAAACACTTCCAGGTAAAAGATCTAAAAACTATCGTATTCCCGGAACTACTAAAGGTAACGAAGGCATTGGATTTGTTTTGTCACAAGACCGCCGTTCTGCCATTAGCCGTTTAAACGGGCAGATAAATTACTCGCATCATATTAAATTAACCAAAGAACGAAACCGACTCAAACCTAAGCCAAACTTAGCTTTAAGTATTGCCGTAGGTGTTTCGCAATTTGTTCTTGATGAAAGTCACTTTAGACCACTGGCAGGCTTTGATCCAATTGTTGACTACAACATTGAAAAGACCATCATACCATTTATTAATTACGGAATGTTGCTTTATGACAGGAATTATTATGTGGGTTTTTCCGTTAATTACCTTACCAGTAAAAAGTATGCAATAGAAGATGCTACTGAAACATCGGATCAAATTCCTGCGCAGTTTGTGTGGATGTCGGCAGTGTCCATAAAGGTTAATGAAGATGTAAGTGTAGCACCATCGCTTTTTGCGCAGTATAACAATACTGATGAAATCATGGTAGAGCTGGGTTCGCGCCTAATGTTCAAAAATTTAATGTGTGGATTTGCCTACCGGTATAATAAAGAGTTGATTTTTCAGGCAGGGATTGATGTTGGTAGGTATAGTGTTGCCTATGCTTATGATTATTCCACAAGTGGATTAGCCGCTTTTGGTGGAGGATCGCATGAAGTAATGTTTAAAGTATTATTTGGCAAATTAACACCTTCTTTTAAAATGATCTTAAACTAGCTATTTAGCCTGATTAAGAATTGCTGTCCTTTTCGGCTTTCCCTAATTCTGGCTGAACAATATTTGATCAGATTCCTTTAGATATTTTACAGGCACGGGCAAAATTATTGATTAATCACATTACTATGATATTTTCGGAGTCAGCAACACTTCCATCACATAGAATTAAATTTACAAGTTTTTTTAACGAAATTGATGCAAATGATATTCGCATGGAACTGCAGCATGGTTTATTTCAAAAGAATAAATCCATCTCTAGTAAGTTCTTTTATGACGATTCTGGATCCAATTTTTTTGAAGACATTACAATGCTCGATGAGTATTATCCCACTAGAACCGAGCAGCAGATATTAACGGATCTTGCCAAACAGCACTATTTTAAGTTTAATGAACTGGATATTGTTGAATTTGGTTCTGGCGATTGCAGCAAGATTAGTATTTTGCTTGCTTCGGTAAATCCTCCAGAACTTGAGAAACTCAGGTATTTACCTGTTGATGTTAGCGATCTTGCGCTTAATAAGTCTGCGGAAGAATTGATTCAGAAGTTCGACGGAATTAACGTACAGTGCATTCATGCTGATTTTCTTTCGCAACAGCATTTAATACCGCATGAGCGAAAACGATATTTTTGTTTTTTTGGCAGTACCATTGGTAATCTGGATGAAGGCTCAGCAATAAAATTTCTTGCGGAACTGAATAATAGCATGCTACCCGGAGACAAATTACTGATTGGTTTCGATTTGGTTAAGGAACAGGAAATCATTCATGCGGCATATAATGATAGTAAGGGAGTTACGGCAGCATTTAATAAGAATATATTAAAGGTGGTGAATGGTTATTTAAGTTGTAATTTTATGCTTGAAGATTTTGAACATCTTGCATTTTATAATCAAGATTTAGAGCGTATTGAAATGCATCTAGTGGCAAATAAAGATGTTCAGGTTACTTCAATTTTATTTGAAGAGCCGTTGGTCATTAAAAAAGGAGAGCATATTCACACTGAGAATTCGCACAAGTATACCTTACAAAAGATTAATCGCTTTGCGCAGGAAACAGATTTCGCGGTGCATAAAATTCATACCGATAAGAAAAATTGGTTTGCACTTGCTGAGTTTGAAAAATAGTAACATTGATAGCCTAATCAGAAATTGTAGCATATATTAGTTATGAAAGCCTTAATTGATAAATTTATACGTGTACGAAAGAAGACCATTGAAATATGTTCCCACTTAAGTATAGAGGATCACCTTTCACAACCTGAGCTATTTGTAAGTCCTCCCAAATGGCAATTAGGACACACTTCCTGGTTTTTCGAGGAGTTTGTTCTGGGTGCTGGTTTGGCAGACTATAAACCTTTCAATGATAAATTTGCGTATTTGTTTAACAGCTATTATAATTTTGCTGGCGACAAAGTTCTGCGTCTTAAACGTGGAAATTTAACCAGACCATCGTTAGAGCTTGTTCATGAATATAGGATGTTCATTGATAAATGGGTGATTGCATTTCTTAGTTCTGAGAAGGGAGCATCATTTGCTGAGCTAGTTGAGTTGGGCTTAAATCATGAGCAACAACATCAGGAGTTATTGATTTCGGATATTAAATACATCCTTGGTTCAAATCCTTTATGGCCTGTTTACAATAAGGAATCAAAATATGAGTCGGTGTATAATCAAACAAGTGGATTTCTAACAATTGATGAGGGTATTTATGAGGTTGGAGCTAAAGCTGATTCGTTTTGTTTCGATAATGAGCTCGGCCGACATAAAGTTTACTTGAATGAATTCTCAATAGAAAACAAACTTGTTACCAATGGTGACTATTTAGAGTTTATTGAGGCAGGTGGATATAAACAATTTCAGTGGTGGTTTGATGATGCCTGGACCTGGGTAAATAAAGAGCTTATTGATGCGCCGTTGCACTGGTATCAGATAAATGGCAAATGGCATGAGTTTACAATGGCAGGTTTGCAGGAAGTTGATAAAGATGCAATTCTTTGTCATGTGAGCTTTTATGAGGCGAGTGCCTATGCTGAATGGAAAGGGATGCGTTTGCCAACGGAATTCGAATGGGAGACTGCTTCCGAAGAGCTGGATTATGGGGCACGATGGGAGTGGACCAATAGTGCGTATCTGCCTTATCCTGATTACAAAAAAGCGGCAGGTGCAGTTGGTGAGTACAATGGCAAATTTATGGTGAACCAGATGGTTTTACGTGGCGCCTCAACTGCTACACCTGAAGGTCACAGTAGGAATACATATCGTAATTTCTTTCATGCAGACATGCGCTGGCAATATAGCGGCATTCGCTTAGCGAAGCGTTAGCATATACCACAAGAACCATTGGATTTCAACTTGAAGTGCGTTCTTACTTTATTCTATTCGATCAACAATTCATGACATAAATAGTACACTTGATAGCATTCGGTTTTTTATTCTCTTGTTTTGTCCAGATTATTGTACCCTGATAAACCAAAACAATTGTCATGAAACGAAATTATTCAAGAATTTTTGCAATAAGCCTCATTTGCCTGTTTATGGTAAACTTTGCACCGGCCCAAAGTAATAGCATCTGTTATAATTACACCGAGTACAGCACTTCTCGTGGAAAATATCGTTTCCCCGATAGGGAGAATAATATTGAATTAAAGCATCAAGGAGACATTCGTGTTTCGGACGATGATACACGTATCGAAAGCATTTCACCCGGAGGTTATTTTCATTTCAGTAAGAATACATTCGGAAATAAGCGCACCATTCATATTGATAGCGACTCGAACGGCAAGCTGAGTTATGAGTTTTTTGAGAACAAGAAAGAGATTCCGTATGAGCCGGAAGGCAGACAATGGTTGAGTGAGGTGCTGATTGAAGTAATTAGAGTTGCTGGTATAGATGCCAATCGACGTGCGAAACGCATTTATAAAAAGGAAGGCATTGACGGAGTAATTCTGGAAATAAAGAAAATTGTATCAAACAACACCCAGTCTCTTTATTTTAATTCATTGCTTGAAATTCCTACCTTAAAGAACTATGAGATTGCTACAATTGCAGAGCAAATTCTACTCAATATAAGTTCAAGTAGTGAGTGTGCATTTTTGTACAAAAGGCACTACAAAACGTTTTTAACTGATGAACTTACTGCGGAGGCATTTTTAAGAAGCTCCACAAAAATATCTTCTAATACAGAACGAGGATCAATACTTCGGAAAATTAATGCGGAGATTGATCTGGAGAATAGTACAATATCCGATGCCTACTTTAATTTTATAAATACCCTGCAAAGTAATACTGAGAAAGGAAGTGTGATGCGCGATCTGCTAAACAAGCAACAGTTAGGTGAGAATGCCACAGTTGAATTTCTTAGATCAGTAAAACGGTTTTCTTCGAGCACAGAGCTATCGTCGGTACTTAGAAAAATGAAAAACGTTAACCTTAAGAGTCCTCAAGTGGTTGAGGCATATTTTGCTGCTGCGGGTAGTTTGTCAAGCAATACGGAGTTAAGTGCTGTTTTGCGCAACCTTTCAAGAACTCAAACGCTTGACGATGATGCCTTGGTTGCATATATTTATTGTGCCAAACTACTCAGCTCAAATACCGAGCTGGGCTCAGTAATGCGTAATCTGAATGGTATTAATTTTAACAACTCTAGAATCACACAGGCTTATTTTGCAACAGTTAACTCAATGTCGAGTAATACAGAAAAAGGTAGGGTGCTTAGAGAGTTGCTTAGAGAAGAGAAACTTAGCACAAATGCACTTCAGGAATTTTTCTATGCAACAAAACGGTTGTCGTCGAATACCGAACTTGGATTGGTGCTTAGAGAGTCTATTCCCTACATTGGTAGCGACAGAACTGTTCAAAATTCATTCTTTCTAGCGGTTAATAGTATTTCAAGCAGCACAGAGAAAGGCCGTGTTCTTAGAGACTTGCTGGAATCGGAGGAGTTGAACGAAACCATGTATAAAGAAATATTATCGAGTGCAGGTAGTTTAAGCAGTGCATCTGAACTTAGCAGTGTCTTGCGTGTATTTGCTCGTAAAATGCCTAAAGAAAATAATACACTTAAGGATTTATTAATTAGAGAGGCTAAAAGGTTACGTAGCTCTGATTATGATGAGATTGAAAATATTATCAAGTCTTAACCCAAGCATGATCTAACATTTCAATCAATTTTTTGCTTATCGACCGGAAAATTAAAGGTATTTTAGTTTTCCGGTTTGATTGTATTTCATGGATCATCGATATGATATTTCTAGATAGATTCTATCGGGTAACATCGAATAAAAGGAATGGCTCAAAAGTTTAATATACGTTTTCAAAAAAATAATTGGTGGGGGTTATTGGCCTTTGCCGGTGCAGGGAGCCTTGTGTATATTTTTCTGTTTTTTTCACTCAAGGGTGAGTATCCTTTTAAGTTGGCAAATGCTGATGTTTTTATTTTTTCGATGCTGCTCTCAGCGATCTGTTATATCAGTTATTTTTTACTCAACAGAATAACCGATAGGTACTTTAACTGGCGCAAGCATTTTGCTTTGCGATTTTTTATCCTCTTAACTTCATCTGCATTTAGCTTCTACTTCATCTGCCATTTTATTTTATACATTTATATAACCTACGTTGCTAAAGTTGATTTCGAAGCATTTAGCATAAGCATTGAAAACGAGCGATTAAAGTTCCAGGTTATTCTGGCAGTCTTTTCACTTTTTGCAGTTTTAATTGATTTTAGCTGGTACTCCTACAATAGTTATGCAGTAACCCAAATACAGTCGCAGCAAATAAAGCGCGAGCAATTAAATCTTCAGTTCGAGGCACTCAAGAGTCAGCTGAGTCCGCATTTTCTATTTAATTCGCTTAATACAATTTCTTATTTAATCTATAAGGATAAACGCATAGCAGAGAAGTTTATCAGGCATTTGGCCATTACTTTTCAGCACCTGTTAACCAACAAACAGCAAAAGTTAGTAAGCCTTAAAGAAGAAATTGAAATGGTACGTTCTTATACTTATTTGCTCGAGATTCGGTTTGAACATGCATTTAAGCTCCATGTGGAAATTGATGCGAACTATCTTCATCGTAAAATGCCAACACTGGCCATTCAAATGCTGGTGGAAAATGCAGTAAAGCATAATGTTGTTTCGGAAGAGGATCCCTTGATTGTTCAAATTTTTTCTAATCCTGATGGATCTATTACCGTTAAAAACAAAGTTCGATCGAAACCTGTGCATGTGATTATAGATAATAGTATGCTTCGAAAACCAGTTCGAGTTGCATCACATCAATTGGGCTTAGCAAATATTCAAACGCGTTATGCATTTTTTACAGACCAGCAAGTAGCTATTCATAAGGATGAATTTTTCAGTGTAACCTTACCTCTAATCTAATGCGTAAACGACTATTCATAGACAATTTTTTATTTAGATTATTGGTTCCACCAATTTATGGTGTGTTGGTTTATATTATCATTCTTCTACTTTTTAATTCACTCGATCAGCTATCAGAGCATTTCTTTAGCCGTGAGGTGCTAGTCACCATTGTTCTCACCATATTGTTGCTGGAAGGCATAAATGGGCTTAAAACTTTGTTGGCCAGATATTGTCCGATAAATCAGAGGTTTGCTGCTCGGCTGGCATTGCAATTAGGTATAAGTGCGGTGTATTCTATTGCTTTGGTGTCTGGTTTACTTTGGATCTATTTTACACAGATTGAAGGCTTTAGTTCGTTTACCACCGAACTGTTAATGTTCAATGGTATTTATTTGGTATCAGCTATGTTTTATAATTTGCTGTACTTTAGCCTTGATTTTCTTAACAAGCAGAATGACGATAAGCTTAGCAATGAGAAGAAAAGAAGCGAAAGTTTGGAAATTGATTTTCAGAATTACCGAAACGACCTGAATCCAGAATTGCTGATTGCAAGCCTTGAAACACTTATTTCTTTCATTCAAACACAACCACATAATGCCGAAACACTGGTGGAAAATTTG
>JBFHES010000056.1:0-19259 GCA_041584015.1 Bacteroidales bacterium | reverse complement strand
GGCCAATGACAATTCGAATTAAATCGATGCGAATGTCAGCGTTTTTCAATTCTTCTAAAACGGCTTCAGCTCTGAATTGATGTTGGTCTGTTATTTTGTCGAATGCCTTTAATGCGGCTTTATCATGTTTGATAGATTTTAGAAATAACATGTTTGAGCCTTGGTACACGGCTGCTTTGGTTAAGTTAAATTCGGGTTTCAGACACAGTATTCGAGTATTTTCCATATGATCGTATTTTTCGGTTTGTTTAATTTATTTCAATTATTGTGTGTAACTCATACAAGTTACATATTTCTGCGGTATTGTCCACCAACATCAAACAATGCTTCAGTAATCTGTCCGAGTGAGCAATACTTTGTTGCTTCCATTAATGTTTCAAAGACGTTTTCATTATTAACAGCTGCATCCTGTAATTGATCAAGGATTTCTTCACCTTTTTCTTCATTTGTTTTATGCAGTTGCTCCAGCATGCTTATCTGATACATCTTTTCTTCAGTTGTTGCGCGTATCACTTCCTGAGGAATTATGGTAGGTGAACCCTTGGAAGACAGGAATGTATTAACGCCCATAATCGGTAATTCACCGGTGTGCTTTTGATGTTCGTAGTACAATGATTCTTCCTGAATTTTATTTCGCTGATACATGGTTTCCATTGCGCCTAAAACGCCGCCACGCTCATTTATCCGATCAAACTCGGATAGAACAGCTTCTTCAACTAAATCGGTTAACTCTTCAATAATAAAAGCTCCTTGCAGCGGATTTTGATTTTTCGCCAATCCCAATTCATGGTTGATAATCATCTGAATGGCCATCGCTCTTCTTACTGATTCTTCGGTAGGAGTGGTGATGGCCTCATCATATGCATTTGTGTGCAGCGAGTTGCAATTATCGTAAATGGCATACAATGCCTGCAGGGTAGTGCGAATGTCGTTAAAGTCGATTTCTTGCGCGTGCAGCGACCTTCCGGATGTTTGAATATGGTACTTGAGTTTTTGAGAGCGCTCTTTAGCTTTGTACTTACTTTTCATTGTCTTGGCCCAAATAAGTCGAGCAACACGACCAAGCACAGCATATTCTGGATCAACTCCGTTGGAGAAGAAGAACGAGAAGTTTGGTGCAAAGTCATCGATGTTCATGCCACGCGATAAGTAATATTCCACGTAAGTAAATCCATTGGATAGAGTTAGTGCCAATTGTGTAATTGGGTTGGCACCAGCCTCAGCAATATGATAACCTGAAATGGATACTGAATAGAAATTACGCACATTATTAGTAATAAAATACTCCTGAACATCACCCATCAATTTCAATGAGAAATCGGTGGAGAAGATGCAGGTGTTTTGCGCCTGATCTTCTTTTAGAATATCTGCTTGCACGGTTCCGCGAACCCGGCATATGGTGTCGGCTTTAATTTGATTGTATACATCAGCGGGCAATACTCGATCACCTGTGATACCCAGAAGCATCAGGCCCAAGCCATTATTACCTTCGGGTAGTTCACCCTGATAACTTGGGCGCGTTGTGCCTTTTTCTTTATAAAAGGCATTAATTTTTTCGTTTACATCCTGCTCCAAACCATTGGCCTTAATGTACTTTTCACATTCCTGATCGATGGCTGCATTCAGAAAGAAACCTACTAACGTTGGTGCTGGTCCGTTTATGGTCATCGATACGGAAGTTTTTGGATCGGTAAGGTCGAAGCCTGAATACAATTTCTTGGCATCATCCAGGCAAGCAATGGAAACACCTGCATTACCCACTTTCCCATAGATGTCCGGGCGCATGTCCGGGTCTTCGCCATAAAGTGTTACAGAGTCGAATGCCGTAGAAAGCCTCTTGGCTGGCATACCTAAGGATACATAATGGAATCGGCGGTTGGTTCGTTCGGGACCACCTTCGCCGGCAAACATTCTTGTTGGATCTTCACCTTCGCGCTTAAACGGGAAAACACCAGCAGCAAACGGGAATTCACCGGGTACATTCTCCTTTAGGTTCCAGCGTAATATATCTCCCCAGTCTCTGTATTTTGGCAAGGATATTTTTGGAATGTCCTGATGGGAGAGGGTTTTGGTATGCGTTTCTATTTTTAGCTCCTTATCTCTAACTTTAAAAATGAAATGCTCTTGTTGATACGCATCCTTCTTTTTTTCCCATCCTTCTAAAATATCAATATTATCGAGCTCCAATTTACGTTTTTGCTCTTCGTATAGTTTTATCAGCTGTTGGTTATCATCAATAAGTTCAGCGCTTTCTTTAAGTACCTGCATTTTGTGTGCAATGTTTGCCTGTTCTTCGGCCTGCTCATTATAAGCCCTCACTGTGTCCGATATCTCAGATAAGTAGCGTGTGCGTTTCGGTGGAATGATGAAAATCTTTTCTGATATTTCATCGTCTATTTCAAAACTTGTTTCGAAGTTCGAGTTGGTTTTTTTGTTTACTGTTGCAATGAGCGCCGCGTAAAACTGGTTTACTCCCGGGTCGTTGAACTGCGATGCAATAGTTGGGAATACCGGCATACTGTCTACGCTTTCGCTAAAAAGCTGGTGGTTACGCTGGTACTGTTTACGCACATCACGCAAGGCATCTAGTCCGCCGCGCTTGTCGAATTTATTTAAAGCAATGATGTCGGCAAAATCCAACATGTCAATTTTCTCAAGTTGAGTGGCGGCTCCAAATTCCGGTGTCATTACATATAATGCAACATCGCTGTGGTCAACAATCTCGGTGTCACTTTGACCAATACCTGACGTCTCCAGAATTACAAAATCAAAGCCGGCGGCCTTTACAATATGCACTGCATCTTTTACATATTTCGATAAGGCTAAATTTGCCTGACGTGTTGCTAACGATCGCATGTATACATGATCATCTTCAATGGCATTCATTCTTATTCTATCGCCTAGCAGGGCTCCACCCGTTCGGCGTTTGCTCGGATCAACAGAAATTATTGCAATATGCTTCTCCGGAAAATCTATTAAAAAGCGACGTACCAGTTCATCAATCATTGACGATTTACCTGCACCGCCGGTTCCCGTAATTCCCACAACCGGAATGTGTAACTTACGGGCTCGTTCCTCAATTTTTTTAAGTACAGGAGCTACTGCTTCGGGTGAATTTTCAGTTGCAGAAATTAGTTTACCCAGATGCAGATGATTGTCGAAGGTGAGCTCGTCAATGTCAGTAATAAAGTCTACCCCGGTTGGGAAATCCGATTCTTTTAATAAATGATTAATCATTCCCTGAAGGCCTAACTCACGCCCATCGTCCGGAGAGTAAATACGATTGATACCATAGCTGTGCAATTCTTCAATTTCGCTCGGAAGAATAACACCACCACCACCACCGAATATTTTAATATGACCGGCGCCTTTTTCTTTTAACAAATCAAACATGTATTTGAAAAACTCAATATGCCCGCCCTGATAGGAGGTGATGGCAATTGATTGTGCATCTTCCTGAATGGCACAATTAACAATATCGGCAACAGATCTATTGTGTCCTAAGTGAATAACTTCTGCTCCGCTCGCCTGAATAATGCGTCGCATAATATTAATTGCAGCATCGTGACCATCGAATAATGAAGCGGCGGTTACAATACGAACATGATTTTTAGGAGTATAGATTTCAGTCTTTTGCATTTTTTTACAGTTTAATCGTTCAATAAAAGACGTTTATGTTTAGGTGCGGAAAAATACTAAAAAGAATCAAAACATGCTCTATAACAAGGCTTGAAAAATGAACATATCTAGATATATTATTTTAGTTGAATGACAAGCCATGGGAAGATAATAATGATTAGCCGCTTTGTCTATTGATCGCGATAAAATCATAACTTTGTTAGCAAAACCTTTACGAATATTTTCCTTTATTTAAAGGAATTAAACCTTATGGAAATGAAAAGAATAACCCAATCTCTTTTAAGTCTTACAGTATTGTTTTCCGTTCTTTTACTTAGCTCTTGTGATAAAGAGGATGCCAGCATGATACACATTTCTGGTAATGTGACAGATCCGGGGCTTGCCGCAGCAGTTAATGGTGCAACCGTAACTTTGTTGTCGCAAAAAATAATTGATGGAACCTGGAGTGCTAATTATTCAAAAGAAGCTGAAACAACGAGCGATGCCAATGGTGATTTTAAGTTCGATCTGGAATTTAATTACAATCCTGCGTTCAAAATTGAAATTTCAAAAACTGATTATTTCGAGATTGAGTATGAGATTCCTCCAGCAGACTTTGTTGATGGTACAGACTTTACCCAGGACTTTGAATTGGCCTCCAAGGGTTACATACGTTTAAGTATCGTAAACATCATGCCGGTAGATGAGAATGATGAAATTAAAATTCGTTTTGTCGATTGGGCCGGACAAGGAGATGCTTGTTTTGCCGGATTCTTTGAGTTCACTGGAATGGAGGTTAATGAAGTTTATGAATGTGCCTTACCCGGAGGACAAGATTATCAGCTGGAATACATTGTCTCTAAAACCGGGTTTACTTCAATACCAACAATTACAACAGTTAGTCTCCCTTCGTTTCAAATCACCAATGTGAATTTGAATTATTAAATATAATTTCGAAGAAGATTAAAGTAATTAGCTTGGGAAATTAGGTTCCATAGATATTGACGGTGACGGTTGAAAATACTCCCATTGATTCATGACGGAACTCAGCCCAAAACCACTTATCAGGTCTGCTTAATGGATGTCACCGAAGGCATATGTTTTAAAAAGAAACATTAATAGCTAGTTGCTAAATACGGACTATTAGTAGGTAGTTACGCGTGCAAGAGATGGTTTTAACCTGAGCCGCTGAATTATTGGAACAGATAACTTTCGTTTGAAGTAAAGGAATAAACCAAATCACTTTTCATGTAGTTCTTCTAAATACAGGAAGAGGAACTACAGTTATAATGAAACAACAATTTGCAATGAGATACAATAACGAATATGTACGACGGCAAAACAGATTACTCAGCGAGGAATCTGCACAGCAGCTATTAAGAAATACTGCTTATGGGGTGCTTTCAATGCGGTCGGAAAATGCGGGCGTTTATGGTATTCCTATCTCGTATGCCTGGGATGGCACTGATGCCATTTATGTGCATTGCGCAAAGGAAGGAAGAAAGCTGGCGTCCATTGAAGCTTGCAATAAAGTGTCGTTTTGCGTGGTCGGTGAAACGAAGGTCCTTCCTGCTCAATTCTCGACACTTTACGAAAGTGTTGTGCTGGAATGTAAAGCATATAAGGTGCTCGAAAAAGAAGAGAAAATGAAGGCGCTCGAGCTCATTTTATTGAAGTATTCGCCGGATGATATGGAGGAAGGCCGAGCATATGCAACCAGGGCGGTGGACAAAACTATGATTCTAAGACTCGATATAATTCAATGGTCGGGTAAATGCAGAGAAACTAAATAAACAGAAAGTACTATGTCGGAGTTTACAAACAAACAGGCTGCACGTGTGGAGCAGCTTACAAAATATACTGTTGGATTAATTGAAGGTGAAAGCGGTAAGAACTTATTGGAGGTGTATCAAATTTTGGAGACCACATTTCTGCCAAGCGATGTGCTGCCAGTATTCGATCAATTGTTTAATGAAGGATACGGTATTGAGGACATTAAATCAGCATCGAATAAACTGTTTAATATTCTCTTCAAAAACCTGACAGCTTACGAGCAATATCAATACAAAAAGGATTCTATACTGCATTTCCTTACAGCCGATAATGCCGCTATAAAGGCACAGTTAAAGCACACCAAGGAAAAAAATAAGCAGGTAAATAGAGAAGCAACACAGGAAATAATACAGGGACTGATAGCCGATTTTCAAGAAATTGCCAAAACTGTTCAGCATTATGTAGTGATGCAAAATATCGTTTTCCCAGAAATAGAAAAACAATGGGAGCAACACCAATGCTTGAAAGTTCTTTGGTCGTTTCATGATGAAATAAATGATAACATACAGAAAACATTGGCTGTCCTTTCTGCTGAAGCTTTCGATTTGGAAGCTTATAATAAGTTTAGCAGCAAGGTTTACTTTAATGTGAATACGGTTATGTTTAGGGAAGAATATGTTTTATTTCCGATTTTAAGTGAGTCGTTTTCAGAGGAGGTGTTCTCCAGAATGCGCATGCAGCTTCAGGATATAAAGCTTCCTTTTGCTGATACCTCTTCGATTAAAGCCGAGGACAAAAGCACGTTCTCATCGCAAGGTAATGGGCTTGTTAAACTAAGTACCGGAGAATTAAGCATTGAACAGCTGGAGCTTATCTTTCATCATTTACCAATAGACATGACCTATGTGGATGAACATGATGAGGTGCGATTTTTCTCGGATCCGAAGCATCGGATTTTCCCTCGAACGGTTGGTATTATTGGACGTAAAGTTCAGAAATGTCATCCTCACGAAAGTGTAAATGTAGTAGAGGATATTGTAAAAGCATTTCGCAATGGTGAAAAAGACGAGGCAGCATTTTGGATTCCCATGGGACCAAAGTTTGTGCTCATAAAATACTTTGCTGTACGAAATAAGCAGGGGGAGTACAAAGGTGTGCTAGAGGTATCGCAAGAAATTTCGGACATCAAGAAACTAGAAGGGGAACGGCGACTACTGGATTGGTAGAAAAACCATCAATATGATTAGCAAATAAGTTGTTATTTATGAATTAAAGGTACTACGTTTGTCCTCTCAGATAAATGATGTTGCGGCCATCCAGAACAACAAATAAGGGGTCTCTTTGTCATTGAAATACAGCAAAAAGGCGTAAGCGCATGGTCAGAAGAAAAAAATCAGATATCGAATTCATTATACTAATGGCGTCGCTAATGTCGCTGGCGGCATTCTCGATTGATGCCTTGCTGCCAGGCTTAAACGATATTGCTAAAACTATTGGTATAAGCGATTCGAAAGACAATCAGCTACTAATAACTATGATATTCTTAGGTTCGGGGTTTGGCCAATTAATAGCAGGTCCCTTATCCGATAGTTTAGGCCGTAAGAAAGTTGCCTATCTCGGATACATCGTATTTGCCATTGCCAGCATGCTTTGCATTTTTGCTACCAGCTTAGAAGCAATGGTGATAGGACGAATCATGCAGGGGATTGGATTGTCTGCTCCAAGAACAGTTAGTATGGCAATGGTTAGAGATAAATTCAGTGGTGATTATATGGCAAGAATCATGTCCTTTGTAACTGTAATTTTTATTCTTGTACCGGTGGTTGCTCCAAGTTTCGGAAAAGTATTGGTGGACATCTACGGGTGGCAATCCATATTTATAAGTCAATTGATATTTGGGTTTATTGTAACCATTTGGTTATGGAAACGCCAGGAAGAAACCCTAAAAGAAGAGTACCGGAAGAAAATGAAAATGTCGTTGTTTGCCGACGGTGTTAAGGAATTTGTTAAGCACAAACAGTCAATGGTTTTTACCATGGTTACTGCATTTATCACTGCCGCCTTTTTGGTATACCTCAGTGCTAGTCAGCAAATATTTCAGGAGCAATATGGTTTGGTAGATGAATTTCCATTTATCTTCTCCGGCCTTGCACTTGGAATTGGAGTAGCTACTTTCCTAAATGGTACCTTTGTGTTGCGTTTCGGCATGTTAAAGTTGGCATCTGGAGCCATTTTTTTATTTACACTTCTCTCGCTTTTATATGTTGTACTTTTCCTTGGTGAACCAAACCCAAGCAGTACGATCGTGATACTGTTTTTTGGTACTTTGTTATTTTGTCTTGGCTTTATTTTTGGAAACATAAATGCACTTGCCATGCAGCCAATCGGACATATTGCAGGAATTGGAGCAGCCATCATCGGTTTTGTCTCTATCATAATTGCCGTTCCAATCGGATCCTACATCGGTCGTTTTATCGACACATCAGTACTGCCGCTGTTTGTTGGCTTCTCAATATGTGGTGGCTTAGCGGTACTTCTTATTCAGTATTTTAAAATGTCAAGCAAAACCGCAAATTCAAGCGAACATCTTAAAACCTCGCAAATAAGCTGATGTAAATTGTCCCTTCGGAATTGACCTATTCATGCTGTTAATCCGGATCATTGAAAGTTGTAATTTATTGACCTGTTTAATCTGTTGTTAGATTAACATAGCTAGTATACCTATTTTGCTTATGCGCAAGCGCTTGTTTTGTTTATTCTGATTAATTGAGACAAAAATAGTTTTACATAAATGCTTGGTTACCACTCATCTTTTTTGCAAATTACAAAGCTAAAGAACAGCAGCTATTGCCAGTATTACACACCTTAAGTTAATTCGAAGTTTATGATGGGAAAACGATATTTAAACGGCTTGCTCCTTTTGGGCCTGATTATTCTGTATAGTTGTGCTGAAGAAATTCCCTGGCCTGTGTCCCCGCTTTACGATTTTACGAAATATGATAATGAGAAGACCACCGTAACAGATATTGATTCTATAAAGAAGCATCTTGTTGGTCATTACGCACATTACGACGTGGTAGCTTACGAGGATTCAACTACACAATCGCCCATGCTTACTTTTATTATATCCTATGGTTTTACTGATTTTTACATCGATAGTGTTGGAGATTTAATTCAATCAGATCGATTTGTTCGGGCCTCACATAAAATAAATCAAAAACAAATAACATCTGAATTCAGCGATAAAGCAGTGCAGGCGATAAAACCCCGGAACCACAAGGTAGAATTGAGTTTGGTTAATGACAAATGGCATGTTCTACGTCCTGCTACTCCATCGTTGTTAGGAATTACAGGCGATCCGCTTAAACCACTTTCAAAAGATCGAAACGACCCCAATTTAACAGACCCAGATGGCGATGATAAACCTGGAGTAACAGTTAAGATAAATATTGGCAATGTTCTTAAAGGGGAAATTTACATCATACGACGAGAAATATTTACTAATTATCTAAACTTGAATAATGACGGAACATTAACAGGCTTTGTGAAGGATGATTCGGAACAATTTGTAGTGGGGGCATCGCTAAGAATTCTTGATCAGGCATCAAATAATTTTCAGCACCCTTCAATGGGAATGAACCCTATTTTATTGGTCCCAATAAGTGATGAAATAGATACGCTGGAAGAGTTAATGGCAATTCGCGATAGCATATTTCCTAAAGAACCAGAATTTTTTAAACCATAATATCAGCACTAAAAACGAATGCATATGGATACTAATTCAGCTTCAAGCCCAGCTACATTTACAATTGAAAATGTAGAGCAAATAAGAGAGCTATGGTCAAAGACCTATAACGATGCAGGAAAGCCCGATTGGTCGCATATACTACCTTACTATGCCGAGGATATTAAATTTAGAGACTCGATTCAAAGTTTAAGTGGCATGGAAGAATTTAAGGCCATGACGGAACGTTTGTCAGCTCGTTCGAAAGACTTAAAAATGGCTGTGGTAAATGCCAGCAAAGAAGGCAACTTGATATTTGTTGAATGGGAAATGACCATAAGTTTTAAAACAAGACCAAGTTCCATAATGTATGGCGCCAGTAGGCTGACTTTAAACGAAAAGGGGCAAATTGCTTATCAGCGCGATTACTATGATCTATGGGGTGATATTTTCGATAATATTCCGCGCTTTAATAAAATGTATAGAAAATTTATGCATCGTAAATTTGGTTGAGAAAAGCATTATGGCATCAAATAAAAATTTTTGGAAGTATTTTAAACAATACGAAGTTTCACAAATCATGGCAATGGTAAGGAATAGCAGGAAGAATCCTTTGGTTTGCAATGATCGCTTTGAGAATAAATTGTTGGTAATAACCGGAGCTACATCGGGTATTGGAAAATATACAGCCATGAAATATGCCGCCATGGGGGCCGACTTGCTTTGTATAAATCGTAACGAAGAAAAATCTGCAAGCCTAAAGGCTGATGTCGAATCAAGCTATCCGATAACATGTGAATATTTGATTGCTGATTTGGGCAAGCTTAAAGATATTCACCAGGTGGCGGATAAACTTGCGACTATGGATCGGCCAATTGATGTGATCATTCACAATGCAGGCTTAACTCTTTCGAAACAACAATTAACTGAAGAAGGTTTCGATGTGGTATTTGTTGTGCAGTATCTGGCCTCGTTCATTATCAATTATAAGTTGATTGGCAAACTGAAGTCGCAGGCAAGTGCACGAATTATTATGAATAATTCTGAAGGCCATCGTTTTGCTCCTTGGGGCTTACGCTTAGATGATTTAAACTTTAAAAAACGACGATACACTGGCTTAAAAGCTTACGGTTCAGCAAAACTGGCTCAATTGCTTTCAATGCATATCTTTGATGCAAAACTGGAAGGTTCCAATGTTACTATTAATTCAATGCATCCGGGTGCTGTACATTCAGCAACCGGCAAAGACAATGGTCCTGTTTATAAGTGGTATAAGCGGAATGTCTTGAACAAAATGCTGCGTCCAACTACGATTGCTTCAGACTCACTTTATTATCTGGGTGTATCAAAAGACTTAGCAGGCCTTAGTGGCAAGTTCTTTAATTTAACCTCTAAAGAACTTCCTTCGCCTCCAGCCTGGGACATTGATGAAGCTCAAAAACTATGGGAACTTAGCCTGGAGCTTTCGAAGTTGCATGAAAACTAACTACCTAATTAAAATAAATGGCCGATAATCATTACGATACCATAATTGTAGGCGGTGGCATTGCAGGTTTAACAGCTGCAGCGTATACTGCCCGTGCAAAGAAAAATGTTCTGCTTATTGAAAAAAATGAGGAGTGCGGAGGTTTGGTAAGTTCATTTAAGCATAATGGTTTTCACTTTGAAGCAGGAGTTCGTGCTCTTGAAGATGCTGGTATAATGACACCAATGCTTGAAGATTTAGGCATCAAACTTGACTTTGTTGATAGTCCGGTTACGGTTGGAATTGAGAAAGATGTTTTACACATAAACGACACAAGTAGCGTTCGTGATTATGAGTTTCTGCTAAAAAAGTATTATCCGGATAGCAACGATGAAATAGAAGCATTTATAATAATAGTACGCAAAGTAATGAGGCATATGGATGTGCTTTATGGCGTAGCGAATCCTTTTTTTAAAGATCTAAAACAGGATCGAAATTACATCTTTAAGGAGTTGTTACCCTGGCTTCCTAAATTTATGCTTACCATAGGCAAAATCAATAAAATGAATATGCCTGTGGAAAAATACCTCGAGACAATTATAAAGAATCAATCTCTAAGGGATATTATTTCACAACATTTTTTTAAGCATACACCCACGTTTTTTGCACTGAGCTATTTTTCCTTATATCTGGATTACCAATATCCTAAAAACGGAGTAGGCTCGCTGGCCAATGGTGTTTGTAAAAAAGTGCTTGATCTGGGAGGGGTCGTGAAAACGAGCACTCTTGTAACGGAGATTGATGCAACGGCAAATTGGCTAAAAGACGATAAAAACAATACCTATTACTACGATAAGCTAATATGGGCTGCGGATTTAAAATATTTTTATAAAAATACGAAGGTTCAGGGGCTACCATTGAAAATTCAAAAGAAGTTTGAATTAGAAAAGAAAGAGCTGCTCGCGAAACGTGGTGGTGAATCAGTTTATTCGCTGTACTTAGAAGTCGACGAACCTCTTGATACTTTTAAAGCGATTGCAAGCGGTCACTTTTTTTATTCTCCGTCACGAAAGGGGCTGGGCAATCTTCATACATTTGACCTAAACCGATTAATTAGTAATTGGGAGCATATTAGTAAGGAGGAGCTCTACGCATGGCTAGATGATTTTACAGCTTTAAACACCTATGAAATTTCGATACCGGGATTAAAGAATGCAAGTTTTGCACCGGCAGGGAAATCAGGAATTATTATTAGTTTTTTAATTGGGATTGAGCTATTTGAAAAACTTGAAGAAATAGGTTGGTATGAAGAATTTAAACAGGAACTTGAAACAAGAATTGTGCGTGTAATATCAGCATCAATTTACCCAATGCTGAGCGAGAAGCTAATGGATCGATTTAGTTTTACACCGCTAAGTATTCAAAATCGTGTAGCCAGCTCAGAGGGGGCTATTGTAGGGTGGTCGTTTCAGCAACGACTACCAGTACCGAATAAAATTCAAGATGCACAAAGATCGGTACTAAGCTCCATTCCAAATGTTTTTAAAGCCGGGCAGTGGACCTATAGTCCGGCAGGTGTACCCATGTCTATTCTAACCGGAAAATTAGCTGCAGATAAAGCTTGTAAAAAATGAAATAAAGTTATTGACAGTCCTTCATTCAATCACAAGAAATAGAATGGAGGCGAGAATTTATTCAGAGTGACCCTTGTATTAATGTCGCGTTTTTACAATTTTTGAAAGTAACACGACTCTAAATTTGTATCGTTAATTATTTATCAATTAAATTTATAAACGATGAGAAAATTAATTCCTTGGGTAGAAATACCGGCAATAGAGATTGACAGAGCAACAGTGTTCTACAATAAACTTTTAAATTTGAATCTAGAAGTGATGGATTTTGGTACGGAAAAAATGGCATGCTTCCCTGATGGTGACGGAGCTATTTCGCAAGCTCCCAATTTCAATCCGTCAAGCAACGGCGTATTGGTGAGTTTTGGCATAGAGCAAGATCTAAATAGTTTGTTAGCTAGCGTGTCTGAAAATGGAGGTAAGGTTGTACAAGGAAAAACCAAAATTGAGGCAGAGGGTAGAGGGTATTTTGCCCTGATTATTGACACCGAAGGAAATAAGGTAGGACTATACGAAGACTAAGGTTGCATCGGGCTGCTCGTGGCACATTCCTTTTTCAAAGCGAGTAATAAACAGAATATGGATTATACAATTTCCAAACCATCGCTATTTTTATCTCAATACGTAAAACAATATTGGAGTTTAGAGAATTGCCTTCCAGCCGGGAAAGAACATATTCAAAGGATAGTGCCAAGCGGTCTGTTTGAGCTGGTTTTTTATTTGGGAGATAAACCTACAAGTACCGACCAACAGAAGGCAATTAACGATAGCATAATTATTACGGGCCAATTGCATAACTATCACGACTTAGTCGTTACCGGGTCGCTTTCATTGTTTGCTATTTATTTTTTACCACATGGCTTATCAATGTTTTTAGATATTCCCATGACTGAACTCCTTAATTACAGTGTACCCCTTAAAGCATTAATTAAAGATACGGTTAATAAGCTTGAAGATGAATTATTGGCTGCAGCAACTTTTGAAAGAAAAATTGAAGTCGCTGAAAGCTTTCTCGTTGAGCAAATTCAAAAGCATGAGAAGAAATATAAGTATGATAGAATAAGGCACGTTGTTAATCAAATAAATCAGTCGAGAGGCGTTTGTGAGATTGACGAACTGGCTGCCAATACCTTTCTGAGTAGAAAACAGTTTGAGCGAACTTTTTCCGATTTCATCGGCACATCTCCTAAGCAGTTTTTGAAAATTGTGAGATTCCAAAATGCCATTTATGAAAAGTCGCATTCGCCTGTTTTAAGTTTAACCGAACTTGCTCATAAGTGCGGCTACTATGACCAGGCACATATGATTAATGATTTTAAAATGCTCACGGGAATTACACCAAAAAGCTATTTTGAAAATGGGTCTGTATTCTCAGACTATTTTGAATGAGCCATAAAATAACAGCTGTTATTTGAATCGCATTATAGCTAGTAGATGCCTGATTTTTGCCAGTCATGGTCATTCTAAAAAGACTACTTTAGTGGCTACTGTTTTATACCATTGCAACAGTGATACATCAATAAATAAAAAAAACAGTTATGCATTATACATCAGCAGTTACTTTCTGTTACTATAAAGATTTCTCTTATGGTCTTAATTTTATTGAAGATGTTTTACAGTTGAAGCTAGTCATGGATCAAGGCTTTGCGCGCGTATATCAGGTGAATGAGAAAGCATTTTTAGGTATTGTTAAAGAAGATGAAAGCAATGAAATACCCGGCAATACCTTATTCTCATTAACTACTACAAACGTCGACGAAGCGTACAAACGCGTTAAACAATTAGAAGTGTATCAACTATCAGAATTGAAATTCTTTGAATCAATTCCACTTCGCTCTTTCTTTTTTAATGATAGGGAAGGGCATAAGTTTGAAATACAACAATTCTTAAATGCTGAAGATGCGCGAATGTTTTAAGCTGCACAATATTAGTGTAAGATGCCCTGCGTGATAATGAATAATGGCTGTTTCAATAGTTCCGGGTAGTTTACACGTCAAATTTTATTCATCAATAACTTTATCATTTTCATCTGATTTTCATCATCGATTAAGATCGTGCTAGTGTTTCTTTTATTATTGCTTGTATTAAGCATGTATGAAACTATTAAGTTTCGGATAATTGTTGATTGATCTTTATGGCAGGTTGGGCAGCCTTTTGATTTCGTACAATTAACCATCGAAGAAAAGAAGTCAAACTTCTAAAATCCGAATACCTTGGTCTAATCAAATTGTAGCACAGTAATAAGTGTTTCACCTTTGTATCGTTTAAATACAACCCGATATGAAGATTTACATGCGTATATTACTTCTAGCACTTTGCAGCCCGATTTTCCTATTTGCTCAAACGCAGCCATTTTCTCTTGAAGATTGCATCCAATATGCTTTAGATAAAAGTACCGATATTAACCGATCTCAAAATAATGTACAGCTACAAAGCGCTTATCTGGGGCAAGCAAAGGCTTCTCGTTTGCCAAATCTGCAACTAGGAGTAAACCAACAGTTGTCGTCAAATGGTAATTACAATAGTAATGATGGTGCGTGGAACAGAAACAATAATTCAACGTTTAACGCTTCTCTTAATTCACAACTTACGCTTTACAATGGGGCAAAACTCAAAAACACCATTTTGCAAAACAGCATTCATCTCGTGTCGGCAGAGTTAAGCATACAAGCCGAAAAGGAGTTGATCAGTTTAAATATTCTATCCTATTACATTGATGCGCTTTTAGCTCGCGAAAACCTGATGAATAGTCAGCTGCAGTTAGAAGCAACACAAAAGCAATTTGCCTCTGCCGAAGTTAGGAATGAAGCCGGTGTAATCTCTCGATCCGATTTATTGTATATAAAGTCGCAGTTGGCAGCAGATAAAACAAGCAAGGTTGAAGCCGAAAGCAATTTACGAATTGCGCTGGTTTCGCTAATGCAAATAATGAACATGCCTATAATTGATAGTTTTACAATTCAACAACCAGACATTGAAAATATCATCAGGCAAAATTCTGAAAACAATCCGGAAGCCGTTTATTCTATAGCTCTTGGTTTGCAGCCAAATATCCAGACTGCCGAGCTGAATGTAACAAGTTCTGAAATCGGGATTGATATTGCAAGATCGGGAGTTCTACCCAGTTTGATGTTAAACAGTGGTATTGGAACAGGATATGGTTCAAATATTAGTGATGTCAACTTTGGAGAACAATTTTCGCATAGTGTGAATCCTTATATGGCCTTGAGTCTTTCCGTTCCAATTTATCAACGAAAACAAGTGAAAACACAAATTATATCAGCACAAATACAATCAAGCAATGCCAGACTTGAATTGATGGATATGAAAAATGATCTCAGGAAATATATAGAGCAAGCCTGTACCGATGTGCAAACCGCACAAAGTAATTATTCTGCTTTGCAGGAACAATTAGAAGCAGAACAAGAATCGTATGATGTTGCCAGTGAAATGTTTGCTCAGGGCATGGTTAATTCAGTTGATTTCCTTTTATCAAAAAACAATCTTATTATGGCTGAAAACAAATTCACACAGGCAAAATATAAGTTGGTTTTTCAAAACAAGATAGTTGAATACTATCTGGGGAAAGCAATTGAACTGTAATTGAAATTAATATAAAACACAAAGTATTCATGAACACAAATAACATTTAAAGCCATGAGTAAACGGATAAATAAAAAATATCTCATCTACGGGGTTGTCATTATCGCACTTGCCGTAATCTTATTGCTATCCATGCACCTAACGGGAGGAGAATCATCATATGTGTTTGCTACAACGAAGGTTGAAAGAGGATCAATCAATAATGCAATTACGGCTACAGGAACTTTGGAGGCAACCAATACAGTGGTTGTTGGTACTCAGGTTTCGGGCGTAATTGAGAAACTTTATGTGGATTTTAATTCAAAAGTAAAAAAGGGACAGTTAATAGCAGAGCTGGATAAATCAACCTTGTTGTCAAGTTTGCAAAATTCAGAAGCTGACCTGGAAAAAGCTAAAGCAAATTTTGAATATCAGGAATCACGAATGACCCGAAACAAATCATTGTATGAAAAAGATTTGCTGGCAAAAAGCGAATACGACTTAATTCTTTTCAATTACAAAACAAGCAAGGCCGAAGTAAAATCTGCCAAAGCAAATCTTAGCAGAGCAGAGCGCAATCTGAGTTACGCCTCCATTTATTCGCCCATTGACGGTATTGTTTTAAACCGTGCCGTTGAAGAAGGACAAACCGTTGCTGCCAGCATGAACACGCCTGAATTATTCACCATTACCAATGACTTGTCGACCATGGAAGTTGAAGCCAATATTGATGAAGCGGACATAGGGCAATTAGAAGTGGGCCAACGTGTAGAGTTCACCGTTGATGCGTTCTCGGAGCGCACGTTTATAGGCGATGTAACAGAAATACGTTTGCAACCCAACGAAGCATCAAATGTAATTACCTATACGGCCATTATTACGGTGAGTAATTCCGATTTGAAGTTAAAACCAGGCATGACAGCAAGCATTACCATTTATATTGAGGAAGCAAATGATGTACTGATTGTAAAAGAAAAGGCGACCCGTTTTTCACCTGATCATCAATTATTACGTGATTATTTGAATCGCCAATCGGAAAATGTTGTTGCCGCTCAAACAGAAAATGGCAATAATAAAGATGGCGATAGAAGACCTGCTCCTCCACACGGAGAAAAGCCTGAGTTGGATGATAGGCATAAGTTGGTTTGGGTGAAGGATAACGCTGAGATTCGTCCGGTTGTAATTGAAGTAGGTATAGATGATGGTTCCGACATAGAGGTAATTTCAGGATTAGAGGAAGGAGCTACGCTTGTAACCTCTTTCGAATTGTCTGAAAAATCTTCACTTTCTAAAAAAGAGCATACGGATGAAGAGCAGAAAAGTCCTTTTGTTCAGGAAAGACCTAAAAGACAGGGTGGAGGTGGAGGTCCCGGTGGTCCGCCTCGATAGTTTTTTTGAAGAGGTATTACATTATAAATCTTGAACACTTGATACGCTTAACAATGGAAAACAAGGAAATAATATCAGTTAGTAAGCTACATAAAATTTACCATGTGGGAGACGAAACAATCAATGCACTTCATGGAATAGATTTATCGGTTCAAAAAGGTGAGTTTGTGGCCATCATGGGAGCCAGTGGTTCTGGCAAATCAACCCTGCTAAATATTTTGGGATATTTGGATTTACCATCAAGCGGTGATTATCTGCTCGATGGTGTGAATGTGAAATCGTTAAACAAAAACCAACTGGCCACAATTCGCAATCAGAAGTTGGGCTTCGTGTTTCAATCGTACAATCTTTTGCCGCGTACATCAGCACTCGAAAATGTTGAACTACCCTTGTTGTACAATCCATTAGTTAGTAATCGGGAGCGAAAAGATCGCGCGGAAAAAGCATTGATTGCCGTAGGGCTAAAAGACAGAATGAAGCATTTGTCGAATCAAATGTCGGGGGGACAACAACAGCGCGTGGCAATCGCCCGGTCTTTGGTTAATGAACCGGTGGTGATTTTTGCTGATGAGGCAACAGGCAACCTCGACACTCGCACCTCGTTTGAGATAATGGCACTTTTCCAGGAATTAAATGAAAACGGAATGACTATTTGCTTTGTAACCCACGAACCGGATATTGCAGCGCTAACCACACGTAATGTTATTTTTCGCGATGGTCGTATCATGAAGGATGAAATTATCGAAAGCCCACATAGTGCAACTAAAACTTTAGAAATGATGGATGCAAATAAATATGAATTTGAATATTAAGATACAATAGGAAATGGGCTATTATTTAAATCAATGAATCGGATAGGAGTTCACTTCTTAGATCCTCGATCATCTTTGAAAACAATAAATTTAGACGAATGAAATTGATAAACCTGATAAAGATTGCCATAGCTGCCATAAGACGAAATAAAATGCGTTCGTTTTTAACAATGCTGGGTATTGTAATAGGAGTTGCTGCGGTAATTGCGATGTTAGCAATTGGGCAAGGTTCAAATGCCAGTATACGTGAAACAATAAGTTCCATGGGTACCAACCTCATTAATGTTATGCCAGCAAGTCAAAACAAGGGAGGTGTGCATCAGGGGCGAGGTGCATCACCAACCTTGGTTGTGGAAGATGTCACCTATCTTGAAAACAATGGTACGCTAATAGAAGCGGTTTCACCCGAAGTGGATGGAAGCGGCCAAATTGTTTATGGTTCCAGAAACTGGCCAACTACTATCTATAGCGGAAATGAAGATTATCCTTTCATTAAAAAATATGAAATTGAAACAGGACGAATTTACACTTCAAAGGAAATAAAAACGGCAGCAAAGGTTTGTTTAGTTGGTCAAACCATTATTGAAAACATATTTGATGAAGGTGTGGATCCCATTGGTAAGACCATCCGTTTTAATAAGATTCCTTTTAAAATAATAGGAACGCTGAAAGAAAAAGGAGACAATACTTTCGGTCAAGACCAGGACGACATGCTACTTGCGCCTTATACCACCGTTATGAAAAGGTTGTTCAGACAAACTTATTTGCGAGCCATTGTTGTGTCGGCTAAATCGGAAGATTTAATAAGCGAAACAAGTGCAGAAATAACTGAACTTTTGAGGGCGTCTCATAAATTGAATGATAGTGAAGATGATGATTTTGAAATTAGAACGCAGGAAGAATTAATTAGCAATTTTGGTTCAATTTCCGAAATGATGCTTGTTCTCCTTGGATCTATTGCGGCCATATCGCTTGTTGTAGGAGGCATAGGGATTATGAATATTATGTATGTTTCGGTTACCGAACGCACCCGCGAAATTGGTCTAAGAATGGCTATTGGAGGTATGGGAAAGGATATTCTTCGTCAGTTTCTGCTAGAAGCATCATTGCTAAGTATACTGGGGGGGATTATTGGCGTTGGTCTGGGTGTTTTGGCTTCAAATATTGTGGAAAATGTTCTTGGTTGGCCAGTATTAATTACAAGTAATTCAATTTTGTTATCCTTCTTGTTTTGTACATTTATCGGGGTGTTTTTTGGCTGGTAT
>JBFHES010000055.1:0-19305 GCA_041584015.1 Bacteroidales bacterium | reverse complement strand
GGCCAATGTATCGGCATCACCTTTTTCCACATCAAAGAAATCATCTTCCTCGTCAACAATTTTATAAAAGTCGTTTAAAAGGGTTTTACCTTCAAAAACAAAGTGATTGTTATCTATCATTTTATAGGTGATATCTTCATCGTCAAGCTCATCTGTTATTTCTCCAACAATCTCTTCGAGTACATCTTCAAGCGTAACAATACCAGACGTTCCACCATATTCATCAATAACAATAGCCATGTGATTTTTATGATTCTTAAACTCTTCGAGGAGGTCATCGATTTTTTTAGTTTCCGGCACAAAGAACGGATCGCGTATCAGCTTCTGCCATTCAAAATCGTCATCCTCTTGAATATACGGAAGAAGATCTTTAATATAAAGGATGCCTTTTACCTGATCAAAGTTTTCCTCAAAAACCGGAATTCTGGAATAGCCTGATTCGATGACAACCGAAATTAACTTGTTAAATCGTGTTGCTAACTCAAATGCAACCACATCAACACGAGACTTTAAAATCTCCTTCACCTCGATATTCCCAAACTTAACAATACCACGCAATATCTTCTGGTCTTCTTCTATCTCACCTCCGGCAATATCCAAAGCTTCAGATAGGTCATCTATACTCAGGTTTTGCTTTTTCTGAAAACGCCTGTTTATAAATGATGTTGATTTAATGAGCAATGAGCTGATGGGTCGGAAAACTTTCTCAAGGACAAACAAGGGATAGGCCATAAACACAGCCACCTTTGAAGCATACTTAGATGCATAAACCTTGGGGACAATTTCGCCAAAAAGCAACAATAAAAAAGTAATAAGAATAATCTGGATAATGAATCCAACTACCGGACTATCAGTGAAATTAAAAACCCTGGACGTGACATAGGACGAAATGATTACGATTCCAACATTCACCAGATTATTAGCAATTAGGATTGTTGCAAGCAATTTCTCAGGCATTGCCAGTAAATCGAGCACCAGCTGGTTACTTTTCACCTTAGTTCCTTCAAGAGCAACCCGCTCCTTTGGTCCCAAGGAAAAAAAGGCCACTTCCGATCCGGAAATAAGCCCTGACATTACAAGTAGTACAGATACAATAACAAATCCTAAAAGACTTCCCAAATCCACAGAGTTAAAAACAATTGCTTGCACAAAGGTAAGTGTTTGTACAATACTCTCTGCTTCTAATCCATCTCCCATTTTGACATCTTCTATTTAGAACGGTAAATCATCGCCAACCTCTGGCGAAGTATCAATTTTTTCGGCTGCCGGAGCTGTTGCACCACCGGGTTCATCAGATTTTCTGTCAAGCATTTGCATAACATCACCTTGAATCTCGGTAAAGTACTTTTTCACTCCATCTTTATCTTCATATGAACGATAACGTAATCTTCCTTCAATAAAAAGACGCGCACCCTTTTTCACATATTTCTCAACAACTTCTGCAAGTCCTCTCCAGATAACAACATTGTGCCATTCTGTTTGAGTAACCTTCTCTCCATTCTTATTTTTATAGGTTTCGCTGGTTGCTAATGAAAAACTTGCACGTGCAACATTATTATCAAGGTATCTGACCTCTGGGTCTTTACCTACATTACCAATTAGCATTACTTTATTCACCATAGCTTCAAATTTTAGGGATTTAAAATTAGTTAAAAAAGGATATTATTGTACCTGTTACTTGTATTTCATAACAAATATATGAAAATCCCTTGTACTAACTTAGAAACCAGTCCTTATTCTCATCAATAAAAACGTCAAGTAATCGCGGCACCGGAAGTTGCTGCAATTCATCAAAGGTAACAAAGCTAAATTCTGTACTTGAAGCTAACGTAGCATCCCTAGCCTGCATTAAAATAAAGCGGGCAAATATTTTCTGATGACTTAACTGATGGGGTTTTCCATCCTTAATGGTGCCAAGCACCACTTCCTTTGTCATATCATTTATAAAATCTGAAGCTAATAACGCTGAATCAGCCAAAGGGCTGTCCGATTCAAGAAGAGGAAACTCATACATACCCTTCCATATATCATCATCTTCTCTCTTTTTAACGATAAACAGATCGCCATCCTTTATTATATAATAGTTGAAGTATCTATTCCGAACTTTAGCTTTTTTTCCTTTAACCGGCAGCAATGCAACCCTATCTGCTGCCAATGCTCCACATTCACTTTTAAAAATACATTGATTACAATTAGGATTTACCGGTACACAATACAATGCTCCAAATTCCATTATTGCTTGATTATAGGTACCTGAATCGGCTGTCAGTAGCTGTTCATTGGCCAGCTGCTCGAAATACTTTTTCCCTTGCGTACTATCAATTGGCAAATCGATATTAAATAAACGGGCAAGCACGCGATACACATTACCATCAACCACGGCATAAGGCTGACCAAATGAAATAGATAATATGGCAGCTGCTGTATACGGCCCAACTCCTTTGAGTTTAATAACATCTTTATAGTTTGATGGAAACTTACCATGAAACTCATTTACAATAGTCTTTGCTGTATGGTGCAGATTGCGAGCCCTTGAATAGTACCCAAGTCCCTGCCATAGCTTCAAGACCTCATCTTCCGAGGCTGCTGCTAGTTGAACAACAGTTGGAAATCTTTGCACAAATCTCTGATAGTAAGAGAGTCCTTGGTCTACCCTTGTTTGTTGCAAAATAATCTCCGACAACCACACTTTATAGGCGTCCGTTGAGAGGCGCCAAGGCAGCTCCCTCATGTGTTGTTGGTAAAACAAAAGCAGTTTCTCACTAATATTCATAAACTTAGCAATTCATTCAATCAAAATAAAACAACAAAAATATTATGAATCAACTTTCAATTATAAAATAAATTGCTTTATATTTGCACACCAAATTTGAGAATTAATTGTAAGCATTTGATAATTAAAGTATTTAAAAAATGACAAAAGCAGATATCGTCAACGAAATTTCTAAAAACACAGGAATTGAAAAGGTAACTGTACTTAAAACAGTAGAGGCGTTCATGGATTCAGTTAAGGGTTCATTAGTGAAAGGTAAGAATGTATATCTTAGAGGCTTCGGTAGTTTTATAGTAAAGAAAAGAGCTGAAAAAACGGCGCGAAATATTTCAAAGAATACAACAATCATTATTCCTGAACATTTTATCCCTTCTTTCAAACCTGCAAAAACATTTGTTACCAAGGTAAAGAACAACGTTAAATAATTGTATATTTCTAATATAAATTCGGAAGACCATGCCAAGCGGAAAGAAGAGAAAGAGACATAAGATGTCGACCCACAAGAGGAAAAAACGCCTTAGAAAAAACAGACATAAGAAGAAGAAATAGTTCTTCGGATTAACATACTATACAATGAACCTAAAGAAACTATATCTTTAGGTTTGTTGTATTTGTGTATGTACAAAGCATTGGGGTAGAAAGTGGACGATAGCAAGAAAAAGAAGTAGTGAGTAATATTAACAAAGAGCTAATAATAGATGTAAAACCAACTGAAACAACAGTTGCCCTCCTTGAAGATAAACTATTAGCCGGCTTATATAAGGAAAAGAACAACACACAGTTTTCAGTCGGAGACATTTACCTGGGCAAGGTTAAAAAAATCATGCCAGGACTTAATGCCGCCTTTATTGATGTAGGTTACGAGAAAGATGCCTTCCTTCATTATTTCGATCTGGGTCCACAATTCAACAGTTTATCGAAATACCTCAAACTAAGCTTATCGAAAAAATACAGTCTACCTAAGTTCCCAAATTTTATTTTGGAACCGGATATTGACAAAAACGGCAAAATAGCTGATGTCCTTGTTCAAGGGCAGGATATACTCGTACAGATTGCCAAAGAACCCATCTCCTCAAAAGGACCTCGATTAGCTGCTGAAATGTCGCTTGCTGGTAGAAATATGGTATTAATTCCGTTTTCGAATAAAATATCAGTTTCGCAAAAGATTGTTTCAGACGAGGAAAAACTCAGACTCAGAAAACTAGTTCAAAGTATTAAGCCAAATAATTATGGTGTAATTTTACGCACCGCTGCTAAAAACAAACGTGTTGCAACGCTTGATAGCGAATTAAGAGACTTAATAACTAAGTGGGAAGACTCCTTCCCTAGCATTAAAAACTTAACTCCTCCGGCACTATACCTTGGTGAGATAAACAGAACCTCTGCGATCGTTCGTGACCTTTTCAGTGCTAACTTCAGTAATATCTTTGTAAACGACAACATTGTTCATCAGGAAATTAAATCCTATGTTGAAGATATTGATCCGGAAAAGACAAAGATTGTAAAGTTCTATTCTGGGAAAGAAACCATTTTTGAACAGTTTGGAATCGACAAGCAAATAAAAGCAGCATTCGGCAAAACGGTTACCTTTAAAAGTGGCGCCTATCTGATTATCGAGCATACCGAAGCCTTACATGTTATTGATGTAAACTCCGGTAATCGCACAAAAAAAGACAAAGACCAGGAAGCCAATGCACTAGATGTAAATTTAGCTGCGGCCGAAGAAATTGCAAGACAATTAAAACTACGCGATATGGGCGGTATCATTGTAGTTGACTTTATTGATATGGTAAATGCCGAGAATCGCCACAAGCTGCTTGACAAGATGAAGCAAGCTATGTCGACAGACCTGGCCAAGAAAACCATATTACCGCTAAGCAAGTTTGGCTTAATGGAAATCACTCGTCAGCGTGTTCGTCCTGAAACTGATATTGATACAGTGGAAAAATGCCCAACCTGCTCAGGAACCGGGGAAATTATGCCTAGTATCTTATTTGTTGATGAAATTGAGAATAATCTAAAATACATTCTTAATCAAAAGCCCGAAGAAAAAAAGCTTACGTTAAAAATACACCCTTATATGGCTTCCCATCTTACAAAGGGATTGTTCTCCATAATCTACAAATGGAAACGTAAGTATAAGTGTAAATTAACTATCAAGGAAACAGCTTCTTTTTCATTTTTAGAATACCGCTTTGTTGACTCAAACGAAGTTGACATACTCGTATAATTACCTCCTCGGTTAAAAAATCTTAAATAAGAGTTAACAAATGTTTATTCTGGCGTATTGCCCTAGAATAGAATTTGTCTATCAATATAAATTGATAATTTAGCGGCCTAAAATCTAAGCAACTTATTGTTATGAAAAAAAGCACTTTATTCTTTCTATTTCTGACACTTGGTTTATTTCAATTAACTGCCCAGATAGAAATTCCGGTAACCTGGAAATACGAGGTTAAAGAAATAGGCAACAGCGAAGCAGAGCTGATTCTTAAAGCCACGATTGAAGATAAATGGCACATGTATAGTCAGCATACGCCTGAAGGCGGGCCATTATCACTGTTCTTTGAGTGGGAAGCATCTGACAAGTATGAGTTAATTGGAGTGGTTGAAGAACCAAAGCACTATGTTGAGTACGACGAAACGTTTAAAATAGACACTTACTACTTTAAAAAGAAAGCAACCTTTACACAAAAAATAAAGATCCTCAGCAGCGAGCCTTTTAACATTAAAGGTGTTTCTGATTACCAGGCCTGCATTGATGGAAAGTGCGTTCCGGGTGGAGATGATATGTTATTTCCAATAAATGGAGGTGTTCAAGAAACAGACGCATCGGAAGAAAAAGCTATTCAGCCAGTTGCCTTTGGAACATTTGGAGGCGATGAAGAAGAGCATGAAACGGTTTCAACAATTGAGGCGCAAGAAGAAGATGAAGCATCGAGCAGATCTATTTGGGGAATTATTATTGAAGCAATTTTATGGGGATTAGCAGCTATCTTAACCCCATGTGTATTCCCAATGGTTCCAATGACCGTTTCCTTTTTTATGAAAGGTGGTGAAAACAAAGCTAAAGGGAAGGCCATGGCATCGGTTTATGGTATTTCAATTATTGGATTATACACCTTACCAATTGCCATTCTAATTTTAGTTTCGGTGTTTGTCGGCGGCGAGGCCATTACAGCAGACATCTTCAACTGGATTTCAACACACTGGTTACCGAACATACTATTCTTTTTAATATTTATGATTTTCGCAGCGTCGTTCTTAGGTGCTTTCGAAATAGTTATACCAAGTAGATTTGTAAACAAAGCTGATGCTAAGGCAGACAAGGGAGGCTTTGTTGGCGCATTCTTTATGGCATTAACCTTGGTAATTGTGTCCTTCTCATGTACCGGTCCAATTGTAGGAACTGTAATTGTGAAATCTACACAGGGCGGTGAAATTTGGGAGCCAATCATTACCATGTTCGCTTTCTCAGCAGCATTTGCCCTACCATTTACTTTATTTGCATTCTTCCCATCATGGTTAAGAAACCTGCCAAAGTCTGGTGGATGGTTGAACTCGGTTAAAGTTGTTTTAGGTTTTGTTGAAATTGCACTTGGATTAAAATTCCTTAGCGTTGCCGATCAAACCTACCACTGGGGAATCCTCGATAGAGAAATTTACATTGCATTCTGGATTGTTACATTCGCGCTTCTAGGCTTCTATTTACTTGGAAAACTCAAGTTCTCGCATGACAGTCCGCTTACACATATTAGTGTACCAAGAACCTTCCTTGCAATTGCAACCTTTGCATTTGTAATGTACTTAATCCCGGGAATGTTTGGTGCACCGCTAAAAGCCTTATCAGGATATTTACCGCCACAAGCAACGCACGACTTTGACATAAATGCTAAAATACGCGACAACAGTTTTATGATTCAAGATGCTATTGATGATAAAATTGGAGATGGAGTAGTGAGCAGCTCAAACAAAAAATCGAGTGAACTATGCGAGAAGCCTAAATATTCGGATCACCTGCACTTACCGCACGGATTAGAAGGATACTACGATTATCAGCAAGCATTGGCATGTGCTAAGAAACAAAACAAGCCCGTATTTATTGACTTTACTGGACATGGTTGTGTTAACTGCAGAGAGATGGAAGCCAACGTTTGGTCGCATCCTAAGGTGCTGAAGAAACTAAGAAACGAATTTGTTGTAGTTGCACTCTATGTCGACGACAAAGTGATAAAGCTAAATGAAGACGAGTGGTACAAATCAAGTGTTGATGGAAAAACCAAGAAGACTCTTGGAAAGATGAACGCAGATCTACAGATTGCGCGTTACGGAACCAATGCCCAACCATATTATGTATTAATGGGATTGGAAGAAGAAACACTTGTAAAACCTATAGGCTACGACTTAAATGTTGACAATTTCCTTAAGTTCCTTGATAAGGGGATTGAGGAATTCAATAAAAAATATTCGAACTAAAGAAAAGCCCTGAGTGATCAGGGCTTTTTTTTGCATAAATTTAAAGCAACTTATTTAAGCAATAATGGTTGCCTTCAAGAAAGACTTACAGTATTACAAATTCTGTTTCTACGGCTTCTTTAAGAATCTGAAATTCTTTGAGCCCTTCCTTATTCTCTTTCTGTTAGAGAAAGGATTGAGTTTTCTTGAAATTGGTGCCCTCTATAGCATAAGAGAAGTTCTTCGAAATATTTTTGAAGTCCCATCTGGCCTGATTGCGGACATTCTTGGGCGCCGACGAACCTTGATTCAGTCCTTCTTTTTTTATATCGCATCGTTTGTACTCTTCTATTTCAGCAATAGCTATGCATTGCTTGCTTTGGCAATGGCTGTTTTTGCCTTTGGCGATGCATTTAGAACCGGCACTAACAAAGCCATGATCATCACTTATTTGAAGCAGCATAACTGGGAACACGAAAAAGTATATTATTATGGGCATACCCGCTCCTACTCACAACTCGGATCAGCACTCTCCTCGCTTATTGCTGCCGGAATCGTGTTTATCTCTGGTGAGTATGAAACCATTTTTTTGTGTGCTACCATTCCGTACCTTCTCGATTTACTACTGGTGGCCTCTTACCCAAAGAGTTTAGACCAGAACACAAACAAAACAGGCACACTAAATTTCAAGGAGTTAGTTGCTTCAACGCTCAAAGCATTTCTTCAAAATTTCAAGAACAAACCTGCGTTTAAGACACTGCTTAATCTATCTGCACATACCGGCTACTTCAGAGCCATAAAGGATTATTTACAACCAATCATTCTGGGTGTAGCTATATCATCACCATTCATGCTGGATTTTAATGAGCAAGAGAGAACAGCGATTTTAATCGGCATCATCTATTTCGTAATTTATCTGACCACCTCCTTTTTCACAAGAAGATCGGGCAACATTTCAGCAGTGTTTAAATCGCAAAAACATGCAATGAATACTAGCGGCATAATCGGTTTCTTAGCTGGAGGCGTAGCTGGGTTACTATTCTATTTGAACTTACCACTTTTTTCCATAGCTACATTCGTGCTCATATTTATAATTGAAAATCTACGCAAACCGCTTGGCATTTCGTTAATCTCTGATTATTTCAACAAACAGACTTTAGCCACTTCATTGTCTGTTGAGAGCCAAACGAACAGTTTGGTAGCTGCAATTATAGCTCCTGCCATTGGATTACTTGCCGATAGTCTGGGTATTGGCGCCGCCATTGCCATTATATCAACCCTACTCTTGCTATCATTCCCATTCTACAAACTTAAAAGCTAGGCCAATTGGATTTATAAATCTTTAACAATTGACAATTTTATATCTAAGCTATTTTTATCATTTTTAACCACCTATAAATTAACCATCTGATATGCGAAATATATTATCAATTGTAATTGCTATTTTGTTGAGTTCTACACTAAATGCCCAACACGGTAAAAAGGAAAGTCTTGTAAAGTGGTATACGTTTGAAGAGGCAGTTAAACTTCAAAAAGATAAGCCTAAAACCTTACTCATCGATATGTATACCGATTGGTGTGGCTGGTGTAAAGTAATGGACACAACCACATTTGTACATCCACAAATTGCGAATTATATAAACACCTATTTCTATCCTGTTAAGTTTGATGCAGAACGTAAAGACACCGTTGTATATAAAGGGAAAACCTACACAAACACGGGCGAAGGTCGTCGTCCGCCGCACCAACTGGCAGTTGAGCTTATGCGAGGAAAAATGAGCTACCCAACAATTGTGTACATAGATGATAGGGAGAATGTACATCCTTTAGGCGGCTACATGCCACCAGATAAGATCGAGTCATATCTGGTTTATTTTGCAGAAAAGATAAGCAGGTCGGCACCTTACGAAGACTTTGGCAAAAACTACAATGAGATCATTAAAAACAAGAAAGAATCAAAAGACTTAATAAAGTGGTATTCTTTTACTGAGGCGCTGGAGTTGAACACAAAAGTGCCAAAAAAAGTACTCATCAACATCTATTCTGACTTTAACATTGGAAGCAAGATAATGAATCAGGCTTGTATAAACAATCCTGTTGTTGCCAACTACATTAACGAGAACTACTATCCGGTGAGCATGCCTGCTGAGCGACTGGACACTATAAAAGTTGGTGATCAGATATTTATTAATGAGCAAAAAATGGCCAATTACCCGCATCAGTTACCAATAGCATTATTGGGAGGCCAGCTGTTATACCCAACACTTGTATTCTTTGGAAACGACAACAAGATGCTTAACAAGGCAGTTGGTTACATGACTGCAAAAGACCTTGAAAGTGTGCTTAAGTATATAGGCGACGATGCTTATACAACGCAAAACTACGAAGAGTATAAACAGAAATTTGTTAGTGGAATAAAGTAAGGTTTTAACTAGTCATCACTTACTCTGAGATTTTTTTTAATGCTCCTGACTCCGGGTAAAATTCTATGGAAGCATTTTTACGATTGAGTATTTCAAGCGGCATAATTGCAAGCTTGCCATACTGAGCAACCGGCAGTTTACTTGTTGCAATTACCTTCGTATCATCTATTACTTTTACGGTTGTTACATCAGGAATTCTGTAAAACAGTCCATTCTCCGTTTCAATAATCGTATCGGTGTGATTTGTAAATTTTAGCAGATGATCGGTACTACCTTGATTCTCCATTTCGATCAATACAGGTCTGCCAGACAAATCTACATTGGATAAAATGCCCCGATCTTCGGAAAAGCGAAACAGAATATTCTTACTGCTTAAGTTCTCTTGATTAGGATTAAATTCAAAAACAGCTGTCAAGCTTTCTTTTTTTTGAGTCCCGGTAAAAAGAGGCAGGTATCGCTCTTCTATACGTTCAAACTCTTCAATGATAATCGCAAGAGCTTTACCATCCGGAAACTCATCCACATCACCAATTAGCAGTGCTACTTTTTCTTCACGTAATTCAAGAATCAGATCGGCAATTTCCTGTGCCTTGCTCTCCAACGATTTATTTACCTGCTGTTTTCTTAACACTGGAATTCTAATGGAAGAGCTATCGGTAAGTATCGTGCGGTAGGTTGTATCAATTCGTTCGGTTTGCGCATTCATCACAGGCAATTGAGTAAGCTCAATGGCTTCATTAAAAACCTGATTAAGGAACAAATCTGTTTGCAAACCCTCCTGCTGGTATGTCTCTTTATGATTAAAAGATACCAATAAGCCCTCAGGAGTTACATTAATTAATTGAGCAATATTCTGCTTTCCTGACTCAATAAAATAAAACTGATTTGAATCCGGCTCTGCATAGCTGGAGATGCGAAGATCGGAAAGTAACCACTGAATACTATCTTTTAAAGGAGCATTGGTTATGCCCAGGTATTTTTCCGCATAATCCGCGTATGGACCTTTCTGTGTTACCACCTTAGTAGCTTCAACCTCTATGCGTATTACGGTTCGGGGAAGTGCATATATAATTCCATCATGCTGAATTTCATATTGCTGTGCATCATGCACATTAAAAACCCGAACACTGGTACAAGACGATAAAAGGAGAATTAATAATATGGGTAAATATGCAACTTTGAACTTCATCTCTTCAATTAAATTATTTCGGTCATAAAGCTTAAGTGCACGCACCATACGCATTTAATAGCCGAGATTAAGCTACAAAACTACATTTTTTTAAGTGCATCAAAAGCTTTACCCAGGTAATTTATTATGTCTGACGACAGCAAGGACTCCACGCTATTTTCCGATATGGCGAGATCCGCGGCCAAGCCGTGCAAGAAAACACCAACCAAAGCAGCATCAAGTGCGGAATACCCTTGAGAACTTAAAGCCAGAACCAAACCTGTGAGTATATCGCCACAACCGCCCTTAGCCATTCCTGGGTTTCCGGTTGAATTAAAGTAAACATTGCCTCGTTGATCAACAATACTGGTATGAGCACCTTTTAAAACAATTACTACATTACGTTCCCGTGCAAACTCAATCTGCTTTTTTAGCCGGTCATATTGATTTGAAGAAACGCCAACCAGGCGCTCAAACTCCTTTGGATGTGGTGTTAAAATGCTGTCAGCCGGAATCATGTCGATCATCTCACGATTCTCAGATAGGATATTAATGGCATCTGCATCGATTACCAACGGAACAGTGGTTTTCACCAATAGTTCTTTCATTGCAATAACCGCATGTCTGGAACGCCCAATACCTGGACCAACACCAACTGAGGTAAAAGTTTCAAGCGATGGAATTTTAGAAATCACCTTATCGTACTTATCAATGCTGGTCATTGCCTCAGGAATAGCAGTTTGCACAATCTCATAACCCAAACGTGGAATGTGTACTGTTAACAATCCAACTCCACCACGTAAGCAGGCTTTTGAAGACAACACTGCAGCACCTATTTTACCATAACTACCGGCGATTAAAAAAGCATGACCGAAAAGTCCCTTATGAGCAAACTTGTGCCTGCGAATTAATCGTGGCTCAACAAGCTCACTGGTTAAATAATTATAATCGGTTTCAAGATTATCAATAAACCCTTGATGCAGACCTATAGGCAATACCTCCCATTGCCCTATGAACTTTGCATTTTCGCCAAAGAAGAAAGCAAGCTTAGGAAATTGGAAGGTAAGTGTATAATTAGCCTTAACAATGCCGTCTGTTGAGTTGGTAGAATTGTCCTCTCCCATCAGACCAGACGGAAGATCAATGGCAATAACCTGATTTTTGGCGTGATTGATAAAATCAACTATTTCAAGAGCAAAGCCGTCAAGAGGTCTGCTCAGCCCTGAACCAAATAATGCATCTATAATTATGTCGTTCTGCTCCAATTCAGGCAACATATCATCCTTCGTCAGGGTATTTACCTGCACAATGCCATCATCAATTAATCGATCCAGGTTCGTCTTACAGTCGTCGCTTAAATCATTTGAAAGTTGAATTTGCCATACAACAACTTTATATTCATCATTGGCAAGCAATCGGGCCAAGGCCAAACCATCTCCACCATTGTTACCTGGTCCGGAAAAAACAATTATTCGGGAGCTTTTAGCTATGTGCTCTTTTATCCATTCGAACAATTGTCCGCTTGCCCGCTCCATTAAGTCGATTGAGGCTATAGGCTCATTTTCTATCGTATAATTGTCTGCTTCTTTTATCTGGATGATGCTGGGGATTTTCATAGCTAATTCCTTTTTTATACAAATTTAAAAGGATTCGGCAATTATCAAAAAATTATTAGCTAAAAACGGCCTTACAAGCGCAGTTTTAATGAATTATAAACAATCTCGACTTGCCGAATCCAGCTCTCAAAGTATAAAAAGTAACGTACTGCGTGCTTACGTACAAAATAAACAATGCAAAGATGATTTGCGGAATTATAATTTTCCGATATGACTTATTCGATTATTATTTATGGAAAACCTTTTTATATTTGTCAACTTGTAAAAAATGTTGAACTTAAAATAACAAATATGTTTAAAGGACATCCGAAAGGATTAATTGCTGCCTCTTTAGCCAATATGGGCGAGCGATTTGGTTTTTACACCATGATGGCTATTCTTGTATTATTCTTACAAGCTAAATTTGGTCTAAGTGGTACAGATGCTGGATATATTTATTCCGGTTTCTATTTCTCAATTTACATTCTTGCTTTGGTTGGAGGTATTATTGCAGACAGAATTCAAAACTTTAAGGGCACTATCCTTACCGGTTTAATTCTTATGGGTGTTGGTTATGTTATTATGGCCTTTCCTACTCCTACTCCAGTTTCAAATGTTCCTCTATTCTTATCATTGTCAATTGGAGGTTTGTTTGTCATTGCTTTTGGTAATGGCTTGTTTAAGGGTAACCTTCAGGCTTTAGTTGGTCAAATGTATGACAACGAGAAGTATGGTAAAATGAGAGATTCAGGTTTCTCGCTATTCTATGCATTTATCAATGTTGGTGCTATTTTCGCTCCATTTACTGCAGTAGGTATTAGAAACTGGTGGTTAGGTTCAAACGGATTTTCTTATGACGCAAGTCTTCCGGAGCAAAGTCACGCATTCTTAAGTGGCAATATGACAAGTGAGAATATTGCAAAATATCAGCAATATGCCAATGATGCTTCTGATTCTGTTGTTACAGATTTAACTGCTTTCTCAAACGAGTATTTGAATGTATTTAACGAAGGTTTCCATTATGCTTTTGGTATTGCAATTATTGCCATGGCTATTTCTACTGTTGTCTTTTTAGTGAACAAAAAAGGATTCCCGGATCCAAAAGCTAAAGCAGCTCCTGGTGAAATTACAGATGAAATTAAAATGGAAGCAAAAGAAGTTGCTCAGCGCATGTATGCATTATTAGCTGTATTTGCTGTTGTTATTTTCTTCTGGTTCTCTTTCCACCAAAATGGATTAACATTAACCATGTTTGCGAAGGATTACACCTTACTTAAGGTAGGTTCATGGGAATTCTCTGCAGAGATCTTCCAATCAATGAATCCATTCTTTGTTGTCTTCCTTACTCCTATTGTTGTAGCTGTATTTGGTTGGTTACGTGCCAGAAACATAGAGCCTTCAACACCTAAGAAGATAGCTATAGGTATGGGTATTGCCGCAGTTGCCTTTGTTGTTATGGCATTTGGATCATTAGGTGTACCTCTTTTCTCAGAGATTAGTCCTAGTATGGATGGATCTCCTTTAACAGATGCAGCTAAAGTGACTCCATATTTGCTTTTAGGAACCTACTTTATCTTAACTGTTGCTGAGCTATTCATTAGCCCAATGGGAATTTCATTCGTTTCTAAAGTAGCTCCTCCACAGTATCAAGGTTTGATGCAAGGTGGTTGGTTAGGTGCAACTGCACTTGGTAATGGTTTATTATTTATTGGAGCAATTCTTTACGAATCAATTCCAATCTGGATGACCTGGAGTATTTTTGTTGTAGCTTGTGCTATCTCAATGTTTACAATTATGTTCATGGTTAAGTGGCTTGAAAGAGTAGCTAAATAATCATCACTCAAGATATACCGAAAAGGCTGTTAATTTTTATTGACAGCCTTTTTTATATCCCGACAAAACTAATTTGAATAGTTGCTGTTTAAATCCCAAATTTGAACCATGAATAACAAATACGAACATATCAATCTTGATTATCTTGAAAAGCACTCCATAGGTAAAACAGAGATTATTGATGAAATGCTGCGACTTTCGATCTTAAATGTGAACCTCTACCACAAAGAAATAACAGAATATTATGCAGGTGGAAACTATGTCCTTATGGGAGAATCGTCCTATTGGGCAAAAGAAAAATTTCCATTGGTTGGATTAAATGATCTGTCGTTGCAGTTAAGCAACCTTGAAAAATTATGCCACAAGAAAAAGGATAGTGAAGAGATGAAGGCCATTGTTCAACATTTCGATACCATAGCCCCTCAGATAATTAAAGAACTGGAGCATGCTAAATCTCTGCTAAACCGGGGATAAAAACATTCCACACAATCGCATACAGGTTTCTATATATATTATTTGGTAGATATGTTCAGGTTGACTAATTTTAGAGCCCTTTAGAAACGATTTGAAAACCAACGTACAAAAGTATTTAAAATGGAAAAAATAAAAGTCCTGAATCCGGTTGTAGAGCTTGATGGTGACGAAATGACCAGAATCATCTGGCAATTCATTAAAGACAAATTAATCTTCCCATATCTTGATCTGGATATTAAGTATTACGATCTTGGCATGGAATATCGCGATGAAACCAACGATCAGGTTACAGTTGATTCAGCTGAAGCAATAAAAAAATATGGTGTAGGAATTAAATGTGCTACCATTACTCCCGACGAGCAGCGCGTTGAAGAGTTTGACCTGAAAGAAATGTATCGTTCTCCGAACGGAACCATCAGAAACATTTTAGGCGGAACAGTTTTTCGTGAGCCAATAATGATTAAAAATGTACCACGATTGGTTCCTGGATGGAAACAACCTATTTGCATTGGTCGTCACGCTTTTGGAGATCAGTATCGCGCTACAGACTTCCTTACAAAAGGGAAAGGAAAGCTCACTATTACTTTTGAACCAGAAAACGGAGGCGAAAAGCAGTCATTCGAAGTGTATAATTTCGATGATGATGGTGTTGCATTAGCAATGTATAATACCGATGATTCAATTAAAGGCTTTGCACATTCATGCTTTAATCAGGCATTAATGAAGAAATGGCCTTTGTATCTATCGACTAAAAATACTATTCTAAAGAAATACGATGGCCGTTTTAAGGACATCTTCGAAGATATTTATCAGAGTGATTACAAAGAAAAATTTGCCGCAGCAGGTATCACATACGAACATCGCTTAATTGACGATATGGTAGCTGCAGCTCTTAAGTGGGAAGGTGCTTTTGTTTGGGCTTGTAAAAATTATGATGGTGACGTTCAATCAGACACCTTGGCACAGGGATTTGGTTCATTAGGTTTGATGACTTCAACTTTAGTTACACCTGATGGCAAAACAATGGAAGCGGAAGCTGCGCATGGAACAGTTACCCGTCATTACAGAATGCACCAACAAGGTAAACCAACGTCAACAAACCCAATTGCATCTATTTTTGCATGGACACGTGGACTTGCTTTTAGAGGCAAATTAGACGGCAACCAGCCATTAATAGATTTCTGCACTGCTCTTGAAGAAGTTTGTGTAGCAACTGTTGAAAGCGGTAAAATGACTAAAGACCTTGCCTTGACTATTCACGGAAAAGATTTAAAGGAAGAGCACTATTTAACAACTGAACAATTCCTTGATGCGCTCGACGCCAACTTACAGGCAAAACTGAATTAATAATCATACATTTTCAATATATTAGGCCGGTATAAACCGGCCTTTTTTATTATGAGTAAATTAAATGTATCCGTCATTCAGTCAGAAATTATCTGGGAAGACATAAGCGCTAACCTGCAAAAGTTTGGCACAATAATAAGCAGTATTGAAGCCGAATCAGACCTTATTCTACTACCTGAAATGTTCACCACTGGTTTTTCCATGAACTCGGCAAACCTTGCCGAAACCATGTCGGGCAGTACGATTAACTGGATGCAGACCATGGCAATGGAAAAAAATGCAAGCATCGCCGGAAGTGCAATCATTAAAGAAAACAATCAGGTATTTAATCGCCTGTTAGTTGCGCACCCCGACAAAACAGTTGAGCATTACGATAAACGGCATTTATTTCGCATGTCTGACGAGAACGATCATTTCTCAGCAGGTAATAACATATTAAATTTTAAGCTCAAAAACTGGCTCATACGACCTCTCATATGCTACGATTTAAGATTCCCCGTTTGGAGCAGGAATAATACCAACTACCAGGTGCTAGTTTATTCGGCAAATTGGCCATCGGCACGCCGAGATGTTTGGCTATCGCTATTGAAGGCAAGAGCATTGGAAAACCAATGTTATACCATCGGCATAAACAGAATAGGGGAAGATGGCAATGGGACTAAATATTCTGGAGATTCGGTAATATTCGACTATAAGGGAAACCTCATAGCTGATGCAGCAGCGAAAGATTGTGTACTTTCAGCTACATTCTCTTTAAGCGATCTAAACAAGTTTAAGGAAAAGTTCCCAACATATCTGGATGCAGATCAATTCATCATTAAGAAATAACGCTAGGACTAAACCAATCCAACTCTGTTAAGCCAGGATGAAATCCATCCTGATTTTGCTCTACTTTAAAGCATAAAAAAAGCCCGGATCACTCCGGGCTTTCTTTATATGTTCAACTTTCGATTATTGTGTAATAATCAATCGTTTTGTAATTACATTATTGTCATAGATTGCTCTGATGAAATATAATCCAGCGCTTGCATTAGGTATCTCAACATAAACCTGAGTATCACTTCCTTCAGCAACATCAACTACTTTAACTAATTTACCATAACCATCAATTACTTCAAGAGTAGCAGAAGTATAATCTAAAGTAGAAAGATCAACAAAGAACTTACCTTCCTTAGTTGGGTTTGGATAAACATTAATATCAGCAATCTTATCAGCTACATCAACATCATCAGTCTTTGGTTTCTGACCAAAAGCAAATAAGCTGTTGTCTTTAGAGAAGCTGAAGATACCAGTGTACACTGCACAAGCAGTTCCAATACAACCATTCTCATCAGTTACAGTTACGCAGTAAGTTGCACCTACTGTTAAACCTTTAATACTCTGGAACGGCTTATTGTTACTCCATAAGTATGTAACAGCACCTACGTTTCCGCTTACCACACTAGCCGTTAAACCAATTGGATTTGGTACAATTTGTACAATAATCTCAGCAGGTTCTGTAATAACAGCTTCAGCTATTGATTGACAACCATTACCATCGGTTACAGTTACAAAGTAAGAACCAGCAGTTAAGCCATCAATATATTCAAACGTTTGACCGCTTGACCAAGCAAATGAGTAAGGAAGAGCTCCACCAGTTACAAGAACAAGTGCAGAACCATTAGCATCACCGAAACATGCATTATGCGTTGTAAACATTGAAATCACCATCATATCAGCTGTAACAGCAATAGCACCTGACTCAAGTGTACAGCCATAAGCATCTGTAATAGTTACTTCGTAGCTACCACCAGCAACACCAACTAAATCAGCAGTTGTTGCACCGGTGCTCCATAAGTAAGTGTAAGGAGCCATACCACCAGCAACTGAAAGTACGATGCTTCCGTCAGGCTGACAAGAAGTAGCGTTTGTAACAGTTGATGAGTAAGACATAGCAGCAGGAGCTTCGTCTACAGTAACATTAGCAGTTACAGTAGTTGTTCCGTCTGTTACAGTTACCTCATATAGTCCACCAGCAACGCCAGTTAAGTCTTGAGTTGTTGCACCATTACTCCAAGCATAAGTATATGGAGGATTTCCATACGCTACCTCTAGGTCAACAGTACCGTCAGTTCCACCTGAACATGTTACAGGAGTAGAAACAATAGAAGAAACTTCTAATGGGAATGTAGCAACCGGCTCATCAACAACATAAGTTGCAGAAGCCATACAACCACCACCGTCAGTTACATCAACAGTATAAGTTCCGGCAACTAATCCAGTATTAATATTAGTTGTTTCACCATTACTCCAGCTGTAAGTATAAACACCATCACCGCCAGTTACTGCAAGAGCAATAGAACCGTCAGCAGCACCAAATACAGTAGCATCTGTTACAACACTATTGATTACGATAGGTGTTCCGTCATAAATTTCAATATTGAATCCAACTGAACAACCATTAGCATCGAATACCATACAACCATAAATTCCGGCAGGTAGGTTATCAATGAATGATGTTGTTGCACTATTCGACCACACATAAGTATAAGGAGCAGTTCCACCGTTTACTGTTAAATCAACAGAACCTGCAGAGGCACCAAAACATGTATTATGAACGATATCGAAACTGATCTGAATTTGAGAACCTTGATTAACAACAGAGCTACATACAGCTGTTTGTCCATAAGCATCAGTTACTGTTACTTCATACGTACCAGCAGTAACACCAATTAGATTTTCAGTTGTAGCACCATTATTCCATGCATATGTAAATGGAGCCATACCACCTGTTACAGTAATATTAACTTCACCATCATTATTGTTTGCGCAGGTAACATCCGTAGCAACACATGCAACCACAACAGGGTTACAAAGCACGGTCATGTTAAACTCAATTGTTTGCGTACACATACTAGCGTCGGTAATTACAACGCTTACCATTCCTGAGTCGAGACCAACAGCCATATCTGCCGTTTGACCATCAGACCATAGGTATGTATAAGGAGCAACACCGCCACTTACGGTTAAACCAATCCAAGCGTCAGTAGCGCCACAAGTGCTTACGTTAAATCCGTTGTAGTCAGACATTGTTGTTTGAACAACAATCGGATCTGGCTCAACAACTTCAACAACTAAGCTTGTTTCGCAACCATTAGCATCAGTAATAACAACCTGATAAGAACCAGCAGTTAAACCTGAAACCGTTGGAGTGGTAGCAGTAAACGGAGTATATGTCATTACAGCAGTTAAAGTCTC
>JBFHES010000054.1:0-19417 GCA_041584015.1 Bacteroidales bacterium | reverse complement strand
GTAGAGCAACAGATAATTGAAGCCGAACATTATAGTTCAATTAGTATTATGGATGGCCTTGGCACCAACAATTGGTTAAACGGTCCCAAACTTAGACTTACAACAGAATCACCCAATACATCATTAGAATTATACAGTATTTTACCCGGTCAATGGGTAGAATATCAAGTTGAAATAGAACAAAGTAAAGAATACGAGCTAGAAATAAGATACGCAAGTTTCGTTGATGCCGAGATTGCGCTGTATGTGGACGGACAACTACAAGCAAATCATTCTTTATCTAACACAGGCCAGGACTACATCTGGCAGACGAGCAATGTGCCTCTGCAACTAAAAACAGGCAAGCACACAATTAAAATTGAGCAAAACGAAGGAACGTTTTGCATGAACTGGTTACGAGTGAGTTAATGAACAAAGAGAATTGATTACCCAACATGTAACTAAGTAAAATATAGAAATTAGCGCAAATACTTGGTAAAACTAAATCCGGGCTTATTAGAGTTTAAATCGCCTGGAATAGTTTAAGCAAATTATAATATGAAAAAAAAGAAAGTTTATTTAGGAGATACTTTTTTAGATTGTGGAGATCCAAAAGTTTCAGGTGGATTTGTAGAGATTGACGGAGAAAACTTCTACAAAATATCTAATTTCAATGAAATGCCTGATTTTTTAATGACCATAGTCAGCGACTCCGATCATTGGAATTTCATCTCAAGCAATGGCTCCTTATCTGCCGGAAGAAAGGATCGCGACAATGCTTTGTTTCCTTATTACACCGTTGATAAGATTCATGACCTGTATGATATAACAGGCAGCAAAACCATTATTCTGGTTAATGAAGCCTGGAGAAACTACCTGTGGGAGCCTTTCTCAAAACACACAGCAAGCGCTTACAAAATTGAACGAAATCTGTATAAAAGCATTTATGGGAACAAACTTATATTTGAAGAAATTAATGAAGACCTTGAGATTGCATTTCAATATAGCTGGAATAGTAGTGAGCAATACGGTTTTGTAAAAAAATCACGCATCACCAACCTCGGCACTAAACAAATACAAGTAGGCATTCTCGACGGGATAAGAAACATATTACCTGCTGGTGTAGATTATAACTTTCAGAATGAATACAGCAATCTTCTGGATGGTTATAAGAAAAATGAATTAATTGAAGAAACAGGACTCGGCTTATTCATGCTCAGTTCTATTCCCGTTGATAGAGCCGAACCCAGCGAATCCTTGCATGCAACAAGTGTCTGGTCGCAAGGTATTGAAGATGCAACCATCCTGCTATCCAGCAATCAAATAAATAATTTCAAACGAGGCCTGGAGTTATACACCGAGAAAGATATACGTGCAGCTAAAGGTGCTTATTTCCTAAAGGCCGATTTAAATATTGATGAAGGCGCAAACAAGGAATGGCTGTTTGTTGCGGAGCTTAACCAAAGTAGCGCCGATGTAGCCGATTTGAATCACTTTTTAAAAAGTCAGGTAAATCATACCAAATTGGTAAACGCTGATATTCAACAAGGAACTGATAATCTCATTAAGATTATTGCAGCAGCCGATGGAATGCAGGCTAGTAACGAAATACTTTGCTCGGCAAGACACTTTTCGAACACCATGTTTAACGTTATGCGTGGCGGCATATACATGAACAATTATGTTATAGAAAAAGCTGATTTTCTGGATTATGTTGTACAAACCAACAGATTTGTAGCGAAAGAACAACATGCTGTTCTGGCAGCACTGCCAATAGAAATCACGCACGAACAACTGCTAAAAATTTCAGAGACAACCGCCAATTCTAGTTTTATCAGAATATGTTATGAGTATTTGCCACTTACCTTTAGTCGCAGGCATGGTGACCCAAGTCGCCCATGGAACCAATTCTCTATTGAAACAAGAAATGCAGATGGAAGTCCGAAGTATGATTATCAAGGAAACTGGCGCGATATTTTTCAAAACTGGGAAGCACTAAGTCTCTCCTACCCTGCTTTTATTGAAAACATCATTAGTAAATTTGTTAATGCATCAACTGCCGATGGGTACAACCCTTATCGCATTATGCGCAACGGAATTGACTGGGAAAGCCCTGATCCAAATGATCCATGGGCATACATCGGATATTGGGGAGATCACCAGATCATCTATCTTCAAAAATTACTGGAGCTATCAAGTCAATATCATCCTGAAAAGTTAGATGAACTGCTAATCAAAAACATATTCTCATATGCAAATGTGCCGTACCGCATTAAGTCTTACGAGGAACTCATAAAAGATCCACAAGATACAATCGAATTTGATTATCAGCTGAATAAGAATATTGACAAACTTGTTGGAGCAATTGGGGCTGATGGTCGCTTGCTACGTGCTAATGGTGAACTGATTCACCACGTTAATCTAACAGAAAAAGTATTGGTATCTATTTTAGCCAAGCTTAGTAATTTTATTCCTGAAGCTGGTATTTGGCTGAATACACAACGACCGGAATGGAACGACGCCAACAATGCATTGGTGGGTAATGGAGTTTCCATGGTTACGCTTTATTACCTGCGCAGATCGCTACGTTTTTGGCAAGACAAATTTGCTACTTCGGCACATGATACAATCGAAATTTCTGAAGAAGTTCAGCTTTTGTTCAAAGCCATCAATCAACTATTTGTTGAGAACACCGCAATTCTTAGTAAAGGCTTTAGCGACGAAGAACGACGTTACTTTGCCGATCTGCTAGGTAAAGCCGGCAGCGACTATCGCACTAGGATTTATGGACAGTCCTTCTCTGGATCAAAGCAGAATATTAGCTCAAAAGAACTATCCGCTTTTTCAAAAATAGCACTACAATACATCGACCAATCAATAAGAGCCAATAAACGAGAAGATGGACTTTATCATGCCTACAATTTAATTTCCTTCAAGCCAGGCACCATTACCATACGTAATTTATACATGATGCTTGAAGGGCAAGTTGCAGTGCTTAGCTCAGGTTATTTATCAGCGGAAGAAAGCCTGCATGTGTTGGATGCGATGAAAGCCAGTAGCCTTTTTAGAGCAGACCAGTACAGCTATTTATTATACCCAGATCGTGATTTACCACGATTTACTGAAAAGAATAATATCCCAACAAAGTTGGTACAAGAGTCGAAATTACTAAACAGGCTACTATTGGAGCACGACTCAAATATAATCTCAACCGATAAATTAGGAGCCCATCACTTTAATAGTTCATTCAGAAATGCAGCCGACTTGCGCAACGCACTAAATGCATTAAGCGCAACAGCCTATGGCGAACTGAATAAAGAGAACGAAAAAGAACAGATTTTAGCGATATACGAGGAGATGTTCGACCATCAATCGTTTACCGGTCGATCTGGTACTTTCTACGGATACGAGGGACTGGGCAGTATTTACTGGCATATGGTTGGTAAATTACTACTGGTTGTTGAGGAAGTATTCTTTAAAGCAGAAGATGAAAAAGTTGATCCAGTAATTATAGGCAAGCTTAAAGATCATTTTTATGAAATAAAGGCAGGCATTGGCTTATACAAATCACCAAAATTATACGGAGCCTTCCCTACCGATGCTTACTCGCATACACCAGGTAATGCTGGCGCTAAACAACCCGGAATGACTGGTCAGGTTAAGGAAGATGTAATTTCAAGAATGGGAGAATTAGGAGTTAGAATTGTGCATGGTGAAGTTCTATTCGACACCAGCCTCTTAAACAGAAAGGAGTTTGTTGATCAACAGCAAGTATTTAACTACATACCTATCAAAGGATCAGCAAATCAAATAAAGCTGGAGAAAAAAGAGCTTGGTTTTACGCTTTGTCAAACACCTGTTCTGTACAAATTATCTACGAAAAATACTATCGAAATAATACTGGATAACAACGAACAAGTTACGCTTAAGGGAAACAAGCTTAATGCAGATATCAGCAAAAAGATATTCAACAGAAGTGGTGAGATAAAATTGATAAAAGTCTCAATATTAAAATAAGCGAATAAATACATGTCAAGAAGAAGAGAGAATATATTATCGCTGGCTGGCGTAGATTTCAACAACAAATCGGAAGTTGAATTGCGAGCAATGTTCGACAAAGCAATACACAATGGAATGCATGGATTGTGCTTTAGTCCCTATCTTGATGGACAAGAACCCGGCGACCAGATTAGCGAAGCACAAATCAGGCAGCGCATGGAAATTATTAAATCACACACTTCGTGGGTTCGTTCATTCTCCTGCACCGATGGCAACCAATTAATTCCACAAATAGCTCATGAGTACGGACTAAAAACCCTGGTTGGTGCCTGGCTTGGAAAAGATGACGCTATCAATAAAAAAGAAATTGAGAATGCCATAAAAATTGCGAAGGAAGGTCATGTTGATGTATTGGCAGTTGGCAATGAAGTGATGTATCGTGGCGATTTAAGCGAAGATGAATTATTAAGCTATATACACCAAGTAAAAAAGGAACTACCAAACATACCTGTTGGTTATGTTGATGCCTATTACGAGTTTGAAAACCGACCACAGATAACAAATGCATGTGATGTAATCCTTGCCAACTGTTACCCATTTTGGGAAGGTTGCAGTTTGGAACACTCCTTTTTATACATGAAAGATATGTACCATAGAGCACTTAAAATTGCCAATGGGAAAAAAGTCATCATTTCAGAAACCGGGTGGCCTAACGTGGGTGAAACGTTCTACGGTGCTAAGCCAGGAACGGAAAATGCCATGCGCTATTTTATAAACGCGCAAATATGGTCGGCAAAAGACAACATTGATATGTTCTATTTTTCGTCATTTGATGAGGCATGGAAAACCAGCGACGAAGGAGATGTTGGCGCATATTGGGGTTTATGGGATAAAGAAGGAAGGCTCAAGTATGGAAAATAGCAAAAGTTCATCATTGAATACTTTTACTGCACTTGACATTGCTCCTGGCAGGGCTATCTGCTACTCAGGATACCGCGATGGACAAAGTCCGGCAACAGGCACTTTCCCGAGTTATGAAGAAATAAAGGAAGACTTGCATCTGTTAAAGCCCAACTGGAAATATCTAAGATTGTATGATAGTGGCAAACATGCCGAGCTTGTGCTATATGTCATCAATAAAGAGCAGCTCCCGTTTAAGGTAATGCTTGGAGCTTACATTGCTGCCGAGATGAATAATTACGCTTGCCCTTGGGGAGCAATTTACACAGAGGAAGAACTTGAGCAAAACAAAACAAACAATCTGGCCGAGCTACAAAGGCTAATAAAACTAGCGAACAAGTATCCTGAAATTATATGTGCGCTGTCGGCTGGAAACGAAGCAACCGTTGAATGGACCGATCATTATGTTCCCGTGGAAAAAGTAATAGAATATGTACAATTGATCAAGCAAGCCACCAAACAACCTGTCACATTTTGCGAGAACTATGTACCCTGGCACAATAAGCTCTCAGAGTTGGCTGAAGCAGTTGACTTCATATCCATTCATACCTACCCGGTTTGGGAATACAAAAATATTCATAATGCTTTGGAGTACACAAAACAGAATTATTACGGTGTAGCCGCAAAATTCCCAAACAAGCCTGTAGTAATAACTGAAGCAGGCTGGGCCACTAACTCCAACGGAAGAGGCATCGATCCAGAGAATGTTAATGAATCCTTTCAGGAAATTTATATCAATGAATTACTTAAATGGACTGACGAAGCAGCAATCCTCACCTTCATTTTTGAAGCTTTTGATGAAACATGGAAGGGTTCGCCTGAAGCAATGGAGCCAGAAAAGCACTGGGGATTGTACAACATTAATAGACAAGCTAAAAAAATAATGCAAGCTAATTCATAATAAAGAACAAGATCATGGTTCCATACAAAACAGCACCAGCAGATAAAGTTCCCTTTGGACAAAAGATTGCCTTCGGATCAGGTCATTTAGCCAATCAGCTATTCCCGGCAGCATTGGGCGTTTTTATGGTGGTGTTGGTAATGTCATTAGAAATGGATCCAATACTGGCAGGATTGCTCGGAGCGCTGCCACGTTTGCTCGATGCCATAACCGATCCGATTATGGGCTTCATTTCAGATAATACCAAATCGAAATGGGGGCGCAGAAAGCCATACATATTACTAGGAAGTGTCATCACCGGTGTGGCCTTTATGGTAATGTGGCAATTGTATCCTGAGAACTCGCAGACCTATAACTTCTTTTATTTCCTCATTGTCTCATTCTTCTTTTACATTGGTTATACCATATTCGCAACGCCGCTTATTGGCTTGGGTTACGAAATGACACCCGACTACAACGAGCGTACCCGCTTAATGGCAGTATCGCAGTTTATGGGACAAGTAGCATGGATGGTAGCTCCATGGTTTTGGGTGATTATTTATGATCAGTCACTCTATGAATCTGCACCCGAAGGCGCCAGAAACTTATCCATTTGGGTAGGTGGCCTGTGTATGATTCTGGGAATTCTGCCGGCACTATTTAATAAGGAAATGATTGTGCCGGATAAGGATAAGATGAAGAACTTAACCTTTAAGGATATGGCCGCTAATACTAAGGAATTCATCATTGGTATTAAGCTCACCCTGAAGAACAAACCGTTTATCAAGTTATGCGGTGCCACTTTTTTCATCTTCAATGGATTTCAAACCATAGCGCAGTTTGCGTTTTTTATAGTAGTCTATTATCTTTTTGATGGCGATAAAGTAGCTGCGGGAAATTGGCCGGCCTGGTTCGGAACGGTAAGTGCATTTGCAACTGCATTTCTTGTGATTCCTATTGTTACAAAAATTTCGCTTAAGGTTGGTAAGAAAAAAGCTTTCATTATAGCCACCTTACTTTCAATAATTGGCTATACCTTAAAATGGTGGGGATTTAACCCGGCTAATCCATGGCTAATGTTCATGCCAATCCCGTTCCTATCATTTGGTATAGGAGGCTTATTCACCCTAATGATGTCGATGACAGCTGATGTTTGCGATTTAGACGAGCTCAATAATGGAGAACGCCGTGAAGGTATGTTTGGGGCCGTTTACTGGTGGATGGTAAAACTGGGAACAGCCATTGCCATGCTTACAAGCGGTGTTGTGTTACACTACATTGGCTTTGATGAATCCATGCAATCGCAAACCGCCGAGACGCTTACCAATCTTAGAATAGCGGACATCGTAATTCCAATTGTAGCAGCACTAATTGCCATTGTGCTGGTTTGGAAATACGACATTACCGAGAGCAAAGCACTCGAAATAAGAGAAGCATTGGTACACCGCAGGGGCAAGGTAAAACATCAAGGAGAAAACGGAGTTGCCAAAAATATACAGACAGGCACTACATAGTTAAAAAAGAAATAAATGAACAGGTGCAAAATAGGTTAAAAACAAATATTAAAGCAAAAAAGAATTTTAATAAATAACCATAAAATGAATATTATGAAAAAGAATCTACTCTATTTATTAGTTTCAATCATGAGTATTAGCGCCGTAAACGCACAAATACTTAATGATTTTGATGCCAACCAGAACGCAACGTTCGAAGGCTGGCCAAATGTTCCAACAGTAGTTGCTAATCCAGATGCAACCGGTATTAATGCAAGTGCTAATTGCGCAGAATATGTGCGAGGAACCGAACAATATGCGCATGCTTTCTCGAACCTTACCGCTAATTTAGATTTTAGCACCAACAACACGTTCGAATTAAAGGTAATGTCTCCAATTAGTTGTACAATTCTGTTCAAATTAGAAGACCTTGCAGGAGTTGCCGCACCTGTAGAAATTTCGCAGGATGTTACCACTCCTAATGTATGGACACAACTTTCATTTCCGTTTCCAACTGCTCAAAGTAACACTTACGACAAAGTTGTTATTTTCTTCGACTTTGCAACATCAACAGACAACACCTTCTATTTTGATGATCTTGAATTGGTAAGCGGTGGAACTGTAACCACAGGAACGCAAATTGATCTGCCAATTACTTTTGAAGATACTACTGTTGACAGAACAGTAACTGATTTTGGTGGAAATGTAACTGTTCTTGGTGCTGATCCTTTAAACGCAGCCAATACAGTTGCTATCACTACAAAAACAACTGGAGCTGAAACCTGGGCAGGAACTACAATGAGTACACCAATGGGACTTGCTTCAGCAATTCCATTTACAGCAACAAGCACAAAAATGACTGTAAAAGTTTATTCTCCTGCAGCTGGTATTCCAGTAAGATTAAAAGTTGAAGATCATTTGGACAATACACATACCTGTGAAACGGAAACAATGACTACCATGGCCAATGCATGGGAAACAATTGAATTTGATTTTAGTAACGAAGCAACAGGAACAGCTGCTTTAGATTTAAGCTGGACCTTCGACATGGCATCAATATTCTTCAATTTTGACTCCAACGGTGCAGGTGGCGTTTATTACTGGGATGATGTTGAGTTTTCTGGTGCTGTTAACCCAGGAAACCAGCTGTCGCTGCCAATTACTTTCGACGATGCAACGGTTGATTACACTTTCGACAACTGGGGCGGAAATGCAACAGAGCTTGGAATTGATCCGATGAATGCAAACAATACTGTTGCTGTAACCACCAAACCAGCTATCGCTGAGGTATGGGCAGGATCTGCGGTAATTGGAACAACAGGTGGGCTTCCTACAGCAATTCCATTTACAGCAACGGAAACAAAAATGAACCTTAGAGTATATGCTCCTGCAGCTGGCGTGCCGGTTCTATTAAAAGTTGAAGACAAAACAGATGGTTCTCATTCTTGTGAAACTTTAGGACTAACATCTGTAGCTAATGCATGGGAAACAATCGTATTTGATTTTACCAATAACGAGGTAGGTACTCCAGCTTTAGACCTTGCCTGGACCTATGATAAAATTGCCGTTTTCTTTGATTTTGGGAATACAGGTACTGAAGGTATGTATTATTGGGACGATGTGACATTTGGAGAATTTGCAAGTGTTAACGAAAACAATTTGGAGTCGGTTAAGATCTTTCCAAATCCGGTTAAAGACATGCTAAACATTAGTGGATTCGAGCAGGCAGAACAACTCTCAATCTTTAATGCAATTGGAACACAAGTAATGAATATTGAAATATCAAAAGATGATTTGACTATTGATATGTCAGATTTTACAAGTGGATTATACATCATTACCATTTATAATACGAACGGTAAGATTTCTTCATACAGGTTAATTAAACAGTAGTATTCTTTTATTGAGAATAAGAATTATTTGGTAATGACTTTAAGAATGTTTGCTCATATGGGCAAACATTCTGTTTTTATGCCGGTTGGTGTATCTATACAATCACACCCAAGGCTTATTCAATTAGTAACTTTCCGGTTTTAATACGTTTATTCTTTTCAGATAACACCTTAAAGAAATAACATCCTGATGGCTGATGCTGCAGATCTATATTAAGATGTCTGGCATTAACAGGCGCAGAAAAAACCTTATCCCCCATCACATTGTAAATATCGATGTAAGAAATAAGAGTATTCGATTTTACACTAAAAAAGCCATTACCCGGATTTGGGTAAATAGTAATTGCTAACTCATCATTGCCATTAATCTCTGGAGATGCATTTACCTGCACATTCCCAACCGAGTCAGTTTTCAGCACATACATATCATAGTCGCCCGCTCCCATACTTTGTGTATAGCCAGCCACAATAAAACCATTATCGGTAGTTTGCTGAACAGCGTTAAATCCGTCTTCCAGCGCTCCGCCATATTTGTTAAACCAAAGCGTATTACCATCCGAATCTATCTTTAATAAGGCACCATCAGATTCACCATTGGTAGTCGACCATGTGGTTCCTGCTACGATAGCACCTCCATCGGAACATGGCCAAATGGCTTTTGCGTAATCATCCAATTCGCCACCCAATGCTTTTGTCCAAAGCGAATCGCCAGTGGCAGTTAATTTCATCAAATAGGTATTCATGTTTGTTCCAGCCCCAATACCATAACTACCAGTTACACCAGCTACCAGGTATTCGCCATTACTATTTTCCTGTACCGCATAAGCAATATCATCCTGTGCGCCGCCAAAATAATTTCGCCATTGCTCCTGACCCACACTATCTGTTTTCAAAACAATTACATCTTTATGCCTTGTGGAGTCGTAATAATCAAAATAAGAACTACCACAAATAATGTAACCGCCATCACTTGTTTGTTGAACCGCATAGCCAGTATTGAAACCGGCCGATGTTGCATGCGTAAAAGCTCTTCGCCACTCAACGCCTCCAACAGGATTTAGTTTTAATAAAAGCATACCCGATCCGGTAACGCTCTGAAACCTTCCGGCAACAATAAATCCGCTATCACTGGTTTGCTCAATGTAATTTCCTTCGTTGGCCCAAATACCCTGATTAAAATGTGTATCCCATTCAATATCGCCATGCTGATCTACTTTTATAAAAGGAATTTGAGTTGATATAGCTCCTACCAAAATAAAACCCTCATCGTGCGTGGTGCTGGCATGAAATGAAGAAATAGGCTTGCTCCACTGCTCAATACCAGCATTGTCGATCTTCAGCAAATTACTACCGCCAATAATATAACCACCATCAGCACATTGTCTTACCGAACTAGCCTCATCAACTCCTGTTGTTCCATAGGTGTATTCGAACATTGTTTGAGACTGCGCCATTGCTGAAAAGCACAGCATAGATAAAATAAGGAGAATGTTTGTCTTCATGATAATCGATATTAGTCAATGCAGCAGCAGTACCGCATTGTTATTCAAACAACAAGTAATGCTATTTGTTTCTCAAATACAGATTACCCAAGCAATACATGAACTGTTACAAAGAATTAAAATTATAAGACAAGCATATTTATCAACTGCCCTTTTTATTGATCAACTGGATTATGCTGAATTTCTACTCGCATTGATATTTCCGTACAGGGAACGTTTTACAATTTTCTCATAGGCACTTTTAAACCCCGATTGCTGATCAATTTTCTGCAAAGCATATTGCTGAATCACCAGTAAGGACAAAACTATTTGCTCTCTAATTTCAATTGATTTTCGCGATACAGGTTCCTCTTCCATTAGCATGTCGTAATCAGATATAAGTAAAGTCATTTCCTTCGAGCGCTTGTATTCAGCGTACAAAATATTCCAGAACTCTTTAAATTCCTCATCTTTGGCTATGTATCCTGTCAATTCGAAATAGCATTTTGATAAGGACATCATACTGTTATGAATTAGCGCTTTGAAAAAGGGCACCTCTTTAAACAGCAATTTAAGTTCTGCTAATTTACCTGCATTTACTAATTCCTGAATGGCGGTACCAACACCAAAATAACCAGGAACATTTTGCTTTAGCTGGCTCCAGGATCCAACAAAAGAGATCGCTCTTAAATCATCCAATTCTAGTTTTTTCTTACTGCCACGTTTGGATGGTCGACTTCCAATATTGGCCGCACTGTAATACTTCAGCGTACTCTTTTTCTCTAGATAAGGAATGAACTTCACATGATTTTTCAGTGCCTTATATTTATTAAAACTCAACAGTGCCAATTCTTCTATTAATTCTCTTGAATTCCGGGATATGGTATTTTCTTTTTCGAACAAACTCTGCGATAAACCAGCCGTAAGCAGTTGCTCGCAATTGTATTTAAAATGCTCGGAGGTTCCATACCTACTACTTATGGTTTGGCCCTGTATTGTTAACTGTATGGCATGGTTAGCAATATTTTTTGTTTGCGATGCATAAAAACGATGTGTCTTGCCACCTCCTCGTGCAGGTGGACCACCACGACCATCAAAGAAAATTGCTTTAATATCATAGGCATCGCATACAGCACTTAGGCGCTCTTTTGTTTTAAAAATAGACCAGTTGGCTTGCAAGTAGCCACCATCTTTAGTTCCATCAGAAAAACCAAGCATTACAGTTTGATTATTATGGCGCCCATTTACGTGCTCCCGATAACTCGGAATCTCAAACAACCGTTTCATAATCGACTCTGAGTTTTGCATGCCTTCCATCGATTCAAATAGAGGAATAACATCCATCGGGATTGGCCCCTCAGCCCAACCACACCACCTTAGGAGACTAAACACAAAGAGCACGGACAATACATCCTCAGAATTACTTATGATGTAGCGGTTACAGCCTGCTTCACCATTTTTAAGCTGAATCTCTTTCAGTTGCTCAATGGTTTTAATGGTGTCTTTTACTAACTCATCGTTATAATCATCGGCATCAACAGCAAATTGTTTTTCAAGCAATAGTGCAATCAGTTCATCCTCATTCAATTCATCAAGATTGTTTTTAATGAGCTTTTCTCGTTTTAAAATTGCTGCAATAGTTTGTTTATGCACACTATGGTTTTGCCTGATATCGAGAGCAGCAAAATGTGTTTTAAATATTTTTACTTTGTCAATTAGATTCTCAACATCTTCTATATAAAGGCTCTGGTAGTCCTTTACGAGTGAATCCTTAATCTTATTTAGCGGAGTGATTATTTCATTAAAACTTACAGTTTTTTCAGGGTTAAACATGGGTTCATAAAGCATCGATTGCAATTGAGTCACCGTGGTTTCAAGCTTTCTAAAGCTTAACTTCTTCTGTAAGCTTTTCACATCCTGATAATAACACTTCATTAATGTCATGCGCAACTCATCAGCTACCGCACTGCTGGTGGCTGACGTCACAAATGGATTACCATCACGATCGCCACCAGGCCAAAAGCCAAACTGCAATATATTTGGATTGTCGAAGCTTCCGTCGCGCACATTCTTTTTAATCTCGGCATACAATTCAACTACGGCATCGTAATAAACATTTCTTAAAAAATAGATAATGTTCTTTGCTTCTTCAAAAGGTGTTGGTTTTTCTGAATTCATCAAAGAAGTCAATCCTAATTGCTGTAATTTAAGATCAATCTCGTTTATATCGTTGCTCGTTATTAACGATTTTAAATTTGCGATGATATTCAAAACTGATGGTGGGTAAAACTGAGTTGGATGTGCTGTAAAAACAATTCGCGTAGAAAACGTTGACAACTTCTCCATAATGCTCTGAGCGCCTTTTTTACTTTCGGGTAAATGCAAATAATCTTTAAGTGACAAGCTGTTATCAAAGGCCTGCAACTGTGTAAATGCTGCATCTTCAACACTATCGTACAACACCACCTGGCGCTCTACGTACTGAACTACCCTAAACATGAAATCTATTTTATCCTGTTCTGATTGTATTTTTGTGTGTTTTTCAAAAAATGCATCCAATATTTCAATTGGTTCACTCCCAGAATCAAGGCCAGTTTTACAAACCTCTTGCAGCAGTGGTATGAGCATTCCAATATTACTAACATTAGGATATGGCAAATTTAGAAACAAGCTGTTGTATACATTAAACTTATTCTTTACCAGTCTATCAAACTCCTTAACTACGATTGGATTATTCATTGCCTAAATTATTATTGATTGAGACTAAGGTAACGCATTTACAGCACAAAGAGTTTAAGAAACCGATAAAATAATATCGACTCCAAATTTTTAGAAACAACTATAAATGTTGCGAGTTGTTACGACAAAAAGAGACAACCAGACGCATAGTTAATTCAATATAGACGCAAGGCATCTTGACCTTAATTAAAAGTAAAATTCAACACCGAATCGGCTGTGCAATTTCAGCAATAACTCAATCTCCTTGTGAGTTCAAAATTCGACACTCCGCATGAACCTTTTCGATTTGGCATAGTTTATTAGCTAACGTTTAAAAACTTAATGATTTCATCAGTTCGAATTTTGAAAACGAAGGCACGCTTTTTCCTGATAATCACATCAATTCTATTGAGCATTATTGCTCCCTTGAGCCTCGTATCTCAATCTACTACATTTAAAATGGATCTTGATGAAAAAGTTTGGGTACAAATCGAAGAACAGCTCAATTCACTGCCATCTGATAGTGCACTGAAGCACATCTATCAGGTTGTTAATGAATATTGCGATAAGGATATTGATTGCGTGCTGAAAACCTACTATCATAGCATGATTAAGTTTGAGCAGTCGTTTAACCTGCCAGCCGCTATCATCCTGTCTGAAGAGTTAATAAGAATGGCGCACGCCCACAAAAATCTACAACTTGAAGCAGCTACCTATTGGGACCAAAGCAGATACTACGGCGCTATGGGTAACCAGCAGCTATCGGTAATCTGCAATGAAAAAGCGCTTAACATCTACAAGGAGTTGGGCGAAACACGATCCATTGTCATTGGTGAATTGATCAAACTAGAGTATCAACTTTCCCATGGAGACGAGAAAAATGTATTTGAGCAAATGGATTCACTGCTGGCACGTACAATACGATCTGGTGATACATCTGCAGTGCGATACATTACGGTACGCATGATTCCTATGAAAATCCAGGCAAAATTGTTCGATGATGCTGCTGAACTTATCACCTATGTAGAGCAGCTTCCTGTGGATGATCCAATTTCATATGAAAATTATGGTGTATTAATAACAGTTGGCAAAGGTCGTGCTGATCTGGCACTTGCAAGAAACGATACAGATGCTGCTGAGCAACTTTTGCAAAAAACCTTAGAACTTTGCAGGCAAGCACCAGATCATTGGCGCGAAATTGAAATAATGTATAATCTGGCATTGCTGGAGTCGGATCGCAACAATAATAGTCTTGCAAAATCTTATTTAAATGAAGCAGAGTTAAAAGCCGAAAACCTAGAATTAGATGATTTACTACATCACATTTTCACTTTAAAGGCCAACATAGCTCAAACAGAGAAACGCTTTGAAGATGCTCTCATCTACACTAAAAAGATATATGAGCATCAGGAAAACATGGCTCGTAAACATGGAGATTTTGATATTCAAAGATACTTTCTTCAACTGGAGAAAGACCAATTATCAATTGAAAAGGCCAAGCAGCAAATAGAATTAAAACTGAAAAAGACAGAATTAAGAAATTCAGTTATTATTACATTTTCAATATTGCTTCTTGCAACCGGTTTGTTAATAGGCTTTTACAAGCAGCGCAAAGGTAAAATCGAATTATCAGCACAAAACGCCATTATTCAGCAGCAATCTGAAAAACTGGAAACCCTCGATCGCGCAAAGTCCAGGTTCTTTGCAAATGTAAGCCACGAGTTGCGCACACCTCTCTCGTTGGTAGTTGGCCCACTAGGTACCTTAAGCAAAGAAATTGTATTAACGGAACGAAAAGCAAAACTCCTTGATATTGCCACCCAAAACACCAAAATTCTGGAAGAATTAATCAATGAGATTCTTGACTTAACAAAGCTGGATATGGGTAAAATGGAACTTGACCAAAGGCCAACAAACCTGAATGCTTTGTTTCAGGGCTACTGTGCACATTTTGAGTCATTGGCTGCACAGAAGAACGTTATTTTCACTGTAGACATTACTGTTGATGAAAACCACGTGTATAACATTGATCAGGCTAAATTCCGCCAGTTTTTATACAACCTGCTTAACAATGCCTTTAAATATACCAAAGATGGAGATACCGTCAATGCCAACCTATCTGTAGTTGAAGGCAACTTAAATCTAAAGGTAATTGATACAGGTCAGGGTATCCATCCGGAAGACTTGCCCCACCTCTTTGACCGTTACTTTCAAACCACACGATCGGATAAACCTGCTGAAGGCGGAACAGGAATAGGTCTCGCCCTTTGCGCTGAGTATACCAAACTATTGGGTGGCAAGATTGAAGTGGAGAGCACCCAGGGAAATGGCTCTGCGTTCTATATTCAGTTTCCAGTTACCAGGCTTTCATCCGATCAGAAGCTTTTACACCCGGCTTTAGATCTCCAAGATGAACGAATTAACGAATTACCTGAACACCTTCTGAACCACAGCAACAATACTAAACAAATAAAGTCGGCACATAAACCAACCATTTTGGTAGTGGAAGACAATCCTGTTCAACAGGAATATCTGAATTTGATCCTTTCAGAAAAATACAACATTGTTGTTGCCTTAAATGGGAAACTGGCCATTGATTACCTGACAAGCGGCGATACTTGCCAGCTTATTCTTAGCGATTTAATGATGCCCATTATGGATGGTTACCAACTCCTCAATAAAGTTAAATCAGAAGATAGCTTACGGCACATTCCGGTTATTATGCTCACTGGCAGGGCCGATAGCAACAGCAAATTGGATGCACTCCGCATTGGGGTAGACGATTATTTAATTAAACCATACAACGAGGAAGAACTACTTGTTCGTATTAGCAATATATTAACCAACCAATCGGCACGACAAACGGAAGTAGATGCCGTAGATACAAAAGCCACCAATACGCCTGATATTTCAGAAACAGACATGCAATGGCTCAAGGATTTTGAAAATTATATCAGAAAACATATTAAGGAAGATACGCTTTCAGTTTCAACACTTGCAACAGAATTCGCCATGAGCGAATCGTCACTTTTGCGCCAGTTAAAGCGACTTACGGGTTTATCTCCCTTTAAATACCTTCAGGAAATGCGACTTGACAAGGCCCGACACTTATTGGAAGACCGCAGTTTTGAGTCCGTAGCAAGAGTAGCCTATGAAGTTGGCTACAACGATGTAAGAACTTTCTCTCGCAGTTTTAAACAACGATTTGGTAAGCTACCCTCCGAGCTCATTAGCTAAATGCTCAGTCATCTACTCAATATTTAGCTCGCAGCAGCTCGCTTTAGAAATCACCATTTTTTCATATTACATTTTTTGTTTCTCACGATACACGACCGTCAGATTGACTTTTTAGTTCTCAAAGAAACCGTTTGACGGAAATTGGCCTTAGATTGACGGAAATCATCACCTCCTGACGCTTATTGAAACTCATTTGACGGATTATGTGCAGCGCATCGCTGTAGCTTTACCATGAATTTAAGATGATTGATTTATAAGCACATAACAACGACACCCATCTTAATAAATAAGAACGAATATTATTTAATAACTAAAACATAGAGAAATGAAAAAGATTCGACTTTTATTTTATTGGTTAATTATATTAACCGCTTTTAACAGCCTAACAACAATGGCTGCACCTTACAAATTTGTACCTTATCAAATTACTCAACCCGATAAAACAATGGATAGTTTTTCCGCGGATAATGCATCTGTTATTTGGATTGAGAATGCGAAAAAACATTATTCAATTAAGGACACAATCAAACATCCTACACTTAAATCGAGAATTAATAAGCAGTCAAACCCTTCGTCTAAACTAATTGACAAACTCGCTCCTAAGCGGTCACTTTTGGAGAAACCATCTATTGGATCAGGAGAGGAGGTAAAATCTAACTCTGAGATTAGTAACATGTCTCTTAAGACCTTACCTTCTCCAGTTAGTGACATGAATAATTTAATGATTTATGTTCGTTTTGCTGGAGAAACCGAGTTTGATACAACAAGGGCTCACTACGACAGTATTTCAAGCTCTTTAACTGGAGAATCGATGTTGACCTACTTTGAGGAGGTTTCATACAATCAAACAACAATCAATTCATATCATTACCCTCCATGTCCAAATCCATCTACTTCTAACCTTTCTTTTCAGGATATTAAAAGTAGAAACTATTACCAGGAATTCGATTCGATAACCAACCTAAATGGCTATGATGGTTATCAAGAATTAAGAATACGATTTGATTCATTATTCTACAGAGCTGTGAATTGGATCAACACCAATCACCCAATAGATCCATCCGTTAATATTGACTTAGATAACAACGGAATTATTGATAACATTAGTTTCATGATAAGAGGAACTTCTACCGGAGGCTTTAGGTCTCATAGAGCTGGAGTTGCACAAACAGATATAACTATTAACGGGAAGAATGCGAGTGGCTATCTACTATTAATGGAAGACGCCTCAACATGTCAAATCTTATCTCATGAAATGTTTCATGTACTTAGTGCGCCAGACTTATACCATGAGGGCTACACACTTAGTATTTCTCCTGTAGGAGGTTGGGGCCTTATGGACAACCACTTGGATTCGATTTTACTATTACATCCAAGCGCCTATGAAAAATGGAAATACGGAAAGTGGATTGACAGCATTCCGGAGATTAATACTTCAGGAGTTTATACCTTAAATCCTCTTATATCACCAACAAATAACTGCTTTAAAATTGCTTCGCCTAATTCATTAACAGAGTATTATGTTGTGGAGTATCGAAAGGCTGAGCCTGGAACTTATGAAGAGAGCCTTCTTGGAGAAGGATTATTAGTTTATAGAATCAATCCTTTATTTCGAGGGAACTCGGGATTTGATAATGTGACAATCTTTGATGAAGTATATTTGTATAGACCTGATGCCACAACATTACTAAATGGAGACCTTAATAATGCTCACTTTTCTTTGGAGACAGGTAGAACTATGATTAATGATACTACTAATCCTTCAGGTTTCTTGCACGATGGTTCACTTGGAGGTTTAAACTTCAGTAATATTACTTCTGCAGGGGCAACAATTTCGTTTACAGTAACTATTCCTGATGATGAAATCAGCATTCAGAACCAATCGTTAAATCCTGCTTATTCTTCTCAGGGAGATTTAATCTCATTAGCATGTGATCATTCCTACACTGGAAGTTCAACTTCAATTCTAAGCCCTGATGTAGCCTACTATTTTTCTGAAGATACAATTTTAGATTTAGGAACAGATATCCTAATTGGAACGGATGAATCAAGCCTATCTGCATCAATTACTTCTGAAACTGAAGGAGCAACGTATCAATTGCCAGCCGTTCTGGCACCAGGAACCTATTACATTCTTTTTGTTGGCGATCATCTGAATGAAGTTATTGAAAGTAGTGAGGTTAATAACATGTCCTATGCAAAGTTGACCATCTGTAATGAATCTATTAGCTTGCCATATGTACAAGATTTTGAATCAAGCACATTCCCAGCCTGCTGGAGCCAGGAAACATTTGCCTCTGACGGTGGCTGGTTGCTTGGTGACACTTCAGCATTTAACTATCCTTTTAACTCAATTGAGCATACGAATTTCATTGCAACCCTTGATGATAATACAAATATGAATAAGCTGAAAGACCGATTAATAACACCGTTATTTGATATCTCCGGCACATTCTCATGTAATATCTCATTCGATTTTAACTTCTTAGATTATTCAGGTCCAACATGGCAGGAGTCCTTCATTTTTGAAGCCTCTTACGACCAAGGCCTTACCTGGATTCTAGTAGACTCATTAACGGGAGCTTACGGCTGGCAAACTTATGAGCAAATAATATTGACAAATAATCAAACTGATGTGATGTTTTCGTTTAAATACTCCGATCATGCAGTAAAAGTTTTTGGTGCTGCAATTGATAATTTCTCTGTTGTTGACACCTATGGTGATCTATTTATTCAGAATCAAACTTTAAGTACAAATTATGCGTCACAGGGCGATTT
>JBFHES010000053.1:0-19477 GCA_041584015.1 Bacteroidales bacterium | reverse complement strand
CCAGTTTCGCAATGCTGGAACAAATGATTCAAGTCTTTAAGACGATGCACCTCAACCTTACTATTGCCTGCCGACCTTAAATACTCCTCAATTAAATCGAGATTAGGACTTGGCGGCACTTGCAAATCCTTTTCACCGTTTATGGCAAGCACCGGGCATTTCACATCTTTTAAATAATCTGCAGGATCCACTACCAAAAACCGTCTGAACCAATCGCTAAAAACCTGCTGAGCTATGGCGCTTACCGAAGCTTCTGTGAGATTCTTCTCTGTTTTCATTTTCTTGGTCATCCACCAGCTTTTGCATTTAAACTGCTTTCTTAATGCAACTACCGCCTCCTTATAACTCAAATCACTTTTTGCAATTTCATAAATTTTGGCAGTCGACTTAAGCACCTTTTTCACATCAGCATCACTCATACCTGCTGCCTTGTTTAACAGCTCCAGTTGCTGATACAGAATTTGTTCCCCTGTGCTTCCGGGGCCGGCCATTAAAACAATAAAGGCTATATCAGCATTCAACGCCGCAACCATCGGTGCGATTAATCCACCTTCGCTGTGTCCAATTATTCCAATCTTTTCGGGATTAATCTCCTTTCGGCGCTTTAGGTATTCAAATGCAGCTGCCACATCGGTATCCAAATCATCCGAAGTTGCTGCAGCAAAGTTACCTTCCGACTCTGCCGTACCTCTATCGTCATACCTTAGTACCGCAACTCCGTTTCGACTCAAATGATCGGCAATCACTTTAAATGGTTTATGACCCATAATTTTACTATCCCTATCCTGTGGTCCACTTCCGGAAACCAAAATAACAGCCGGAGCATTGTAAGAATTCTCTGGCAATGTTAAAGTACCTGCCAACCTAATGGCCTTTGAGGCATTCTTAAAACGAACATGTTCAACAATGTAAGGGAACGGTTCAACCGGCTCTTGATAACGACGACTGCTTGGTCGCGTATCCAATCGATCTAAACGAAGGGCAACCGAAGATAAACCTTGTGTCCATGTACCATCTACGCCATTCATATCTTCTGTTAACTCACCAACAAAATGTCCCATAACCTTGGGGATCTTAAAACTCACCGTGGAGCCAATAACCTGAAGGCTATCCACAGCTATTCCGTTAGCATCCTGATCAGGAGCGTCAGCTGTAGTAACAATATTCCCAAGAGAATCCTGCTCTACGATCAGCCATAAACGCACCTCAATACTACCCGCATCAATCCTTCCCTCCCAGTAACCCAACATATTTTCAATGTTTTGAGACATTAGGTTTGTGGTGAAAAAGCTCACAATGAATAGTAGCGTGAATCTGATTGATAGTTTATGATTTCGCATAACTTGAAGTTTAGTGGTCAAAAATTCAAATGTATAAAAAAGAGCACAAAGCAGACAGGTACTGTTTAAAGTATTAATTATCCATTAAATGATCATCAACAAGAAATGTTTTTGGCAAGCAGTAATTACATACCCAGCATATTAGAATCCTGTCCGCCAAAGCCATCGTTACGAAAAACTGAAGCACGAGACAATACCTTCATAAGCCTGAAACCTAAGAGCACCAATCCAATCATAAATGGGATAAACAAGAATAAGTAATGCTGAAAATTAGCCATAAGAATAAAATCATACATACCATGTAATGCAATTGGCACCACTAGCCCAAGCACTAAATAAATGGATCGTTTTTGAGGATAGAACTTAGCTATGCCAAGAAAATAGCCCATTGAGATGGCAAACAATGAGTGTGCAGGAATGGCCGTAAATGCTCTTGATACGCCAACATCATAACCATAACCAAAGACATACATTAAGTTTTCCACAGTAGCAAAACCCAGAGAAATAAACACAGCGTAAACAACTCCATCAAATTTCTCATTAAAGTTTTTGTTGTTCCAGATGAGTAGCATTAACGCCGCATACTTAAAAAGTTCTTCAGAAAAACCTGCGACCACAAAAGCTGTAAAGAAGGCATTTCCGCGACCAGAAAAATACACGCCATAAGATTGAAGGAATCGTTCTACGTAGGTTATAGGCAGCACTGTTACGGCACCAACCACCAAGGCCGAAAAGAGAATGAGCAATGGCTCACGTTCATACCGATCACGAAAGTAGATGTAAAAAGCAATAATTACTACCGGAGCAAGCGATATGAAGATTAGATCCATAGGCAAGTTTACTGACAATTATCCCAATCACCGGTTGAGTTAGCAAAGCGCAAAAATTCGGTATACTCGCTGCATGAAAGTCGATCGATACTCCAATCATTTATGGCTTTGTTCTCAACTGAGAAATTATAGCGAGATGCAAACAATCCAATTGCAATAGCCGGATTATCCATATTTGTAAAAGGTGGCTTTTCCTGCACCACGCCTTGCAGCGGGCCATTTATATCTGCATAAATTGAGAAGTCTTCATTGCCACTGTAGAACATAAAATCAAGCGAAACAAATTTTCTTGCGGTTGCAGGATTATTTTGCTCTAGGCTATTACCAATAAACCAGAAGAACTCCTCGCCTGATAAGTTCCAGATAACTTCATTTGCACTTTGGCTGGCGTCCTGAACATAGGCCTTTTTAATACTTGGGCGCACCCAATCGAGATGTTTAATAGTTGTAACACCATCAATAATCTCTTTATAATTTAAGCGCACAGTTAAGCCATAAATGTATCCATTAACATTAGCTATCAGTTTGGCTTTATAGTCCATATAAAAATCCTGATTGGCAAAGGCTATTTTTTGAGTTGGGCTGGTTATCGGTGCCGTTACACGCAACTCATCAATAAGGTTTGTATGCGAAGTAACAGCTTCCTTTCCAGGAATATTAATCAATAGTTCGTACTCGGTGTACGATAATTGCTCCTCGGTTGTGTACAGTAAATTATAATCCGATGCAAAAATCCCGGTATCCTTATCTATTTCAGTTGTTGGTTCAAGCTTAATGATTTTAAACGTATCAGGAAAAACATTAATTCGATTTCCATTTGAATTTGGAATTAGATAAACATCCGCCTGATCGTAATAAATTGAATCAGCTTCCTGTGCCATAACAAAAGCACTTTCTGTTCCTAAAAAAGCTTTGGATAACCTTATGTATTGGGCGGTATCATTCTGGTTTAGCAAGCCATAAACAACAGCAATATCTTTCCACTCAGCATTGATCTCAAAATCGGTACTACATGATCCCATTGCAAAAAAGAAAGGGATTAAGAGGATGGCCGTAAATTTTCTCATTTATTTTGAAAGAATTTAAATAATAATTACAAATTTGTACATTGTAAGAAATGCAAATGTAGATAAAAAAGGATAATTAAAAACCAATAATATGTCTTTGTATAATCAGGTTAGAAAGATAACGACTCATGTATTAAATGAGATGAAACTTCGCGACGAAAAGATCTCAATGTTAACAGCATACGACTATTCTATGGCAAGAATTCTGGACAGCGCCGGAATTGATGTAATTCTCGTTGGAGACTCAGCCTCGAATGTAATGGCTGGTTTCGACACCACAATACCAATCACCTTAAACGAGATGATTTATCATGGCGCCTCTGTTGTTCGTGCCGTAAAACGCGCTTTGGTAGTTGTCGACCTTCCGTTCGGAACTTATCAGGGAAACTCAAAGGAAGCTCTTTCATCGGCCATTAGAATAATGAAAGAAACAGGCGCCGCTGCCGTTAAAATGGAGGGTGGTCGCGAAATTAAGGAATCAATTGAACGAATTTTAAGCGCAGGAATTCCTGTAATGGGTCACTTGGGCTTAACACCTCAGGCCATTCATAAATTTGGAACATATGTGGTTCGTGCTCGCGAGGATGATGAAGCAAAGCGTTTAATTGAAGATGCTCACATTCTTGAGGAAACCGGATGCTTCGGTATCGTGCTTGAGAAAATCCCTGCACATCTTGGTAAAACGGTAGCTCAGGAGATTAAAATCCCAATTATTGGAATTGGTGCAGGTCCGGATGTAGATGGTCAGGTTTTGGTATTGCACGATATGTTAGGTATTACACAAGAGTTTTCGCCAAGATTCCTTAGAAGATATCACAACTTATTTGCGGAAATCCAAGGAGCAGTTAAATCATATATCACCGATGTAAGATCGGTGAGCTTCCCGAATGAAAAGGAACAATACTAAAAGTCACTCCTCTTCAACAAAATAGTATTTCTTGAACGCCTTAATCACATATCTTTAATATGGTTAAGGCGTTCAAACATTAAATAGTAACTTTGCAACGTTATCATAATTATTAGCTGCATACCAAATCGTTTTTTCTAAATGTACTTAAAGGACTCCGACATACTCTACGAAGACAACCATGTAATTGCCGTTCACAAAAAAACCGGCGAAATCAGTCAGCGCGACAGGACTGGAATCGTACCATTATCGGATCACACAGCCACTTATCTCAAGCACAAATACAACAAGGCAGGTAATGCATACATTGGTATTGTTCACCGGATAGACCGACCTGTGACCGGTCTTATTTTATTTGCTAAAACCAGCAAAGGCTTAGAGCGATTTAACAAGATGTTCAAGGAAAAAACCATACACAAAACCTATTGGGCTATTGTGCGCGAACTTCCGGAAAAAACTGAAGATACGCTTATTCATTATATAACAAGGGATACAAAAAAGAATAAGTCCTTTGCACACGACAAAGAACTTCCGGGTTCAAAACGCGCCGAGCTTGACTACAAATTAATTGCTTCATCCGATCGGTATTTTTTACTTGAGGTAATTCTTAAGACCGGAAGGCATCACCAGATTCGTGCACAGCTATCAAAAATTGGGTGTCCCATAAAAGGTGACAAGAAATACGGTTTCAAAAAACCGAACAAGGACGCCAGCATACATTTGCATGCACGCTCTATTCAATTTGTACATCCTGTTAAACAGGAACCTGTTTTTATAACTTGCCCCGTTCCGGATGACAAACTATGGAAAGCTTTCGAACAAGATTTTAAATAAGCCTACTACGCATGAACCTAAGAGCAATTATATGTGCGGTGCTAGTTTTATGGCTAGCTAATATAAGTGCTAATGCACAAATTTACACCAATACAGATACAGATCCTCAGTTATTGGTTGAGCGTATTTTGCTCGATCGCTTTGGCGGCATAGAAACAGCAAATGTGCACTATGACGGTCCAAAAGAAGCATTTGGCTATTTTAGCATCAAAGATGATTTTCTAGGTTTTCAGAAAGGCTTAATTATTAGCACGGGTAAAATAGCTGATTGTAAAGGCCCGAATAATAAATCAGGCTCAGGCAGTTCTAATTTATATCCGGGTTTTGATGAAGTACCCAACTTAAGCAGCGGTGAAATGCATGATGCTGCTATCCTGAAATTCGATTTCATACCAACTTCCAACGAAGTAGCTTTTGAATATGTGTTTGCTTCAGAAGAATACCCCGAGTATGTTAATAGAGGAGTAAATGATGTTTTTGCCTTATACATAAAAGGACCAGGTATTAATGGATATAAAAACCTCGCAACGGTACCCGGCTCGCACAAAACGGTTTGTGTAAATAATATTAACGCAAAGCTAAATGCAAAGTATTACCGATCGAACCTCGAATTAAGTCACACAAATAGCTCTTTAGTTTCGCAGCTGATGCAATTCGATGGCTACACAGTTCCTTTAACTGCCAAAAGCAAGGTGCAGGCTTATAAAGCCTATCAATTGCTAATTGTTATATCGGATGTAGGTGATGACCTTTATGACTCAGCAATATTCTTAAAGTCAAACTCGCTGCGCAGTAATCGTCCAAAACTTGATATTAACTACCAGCAACTTGCTGCAGTAACTCAAACCTTAGATTCACTTGGTGCAAGTCTTAGTTTTAACAGTGACAGTTCTGTGGTTCATTTCCACTTGAACATTAACTATGCATTTAATTCATCTGATATACGTGAGATCTACTATCCGGTAATTGATAATATTTATAAGATTCTGGAAGAAAACTATGCTCTGAATGTTAATGTAATTGGGCATACAGATAATGTTGGTTATAGTCAATACAACAATCAACTTTCTGAAGAACGAGCCAAGAATGTTGCCTATTATCTAATCTCAAAGGGAATTAAAATCAACCGTATTAACTTTGATGGAAAAGGTAGCCAAATGCCAATAGCCTCCAATAAGACCGATGAAGGCAGAGCCAAAAACAGAAGAGTGGAATTTATTTTCAAAGCAAGATAATTTTCGGTAGCTAGCAATTATATGCGAAGATCTTAGTATCTTCACCTTATCATGCATTAAGGAATCAATTCTTTTTTTGTTGAAGATTAACTTACGAAAAGACTGCATATGAATTTTGGTTTTAACAAACATACATTAAAGCGGAAAGTAAAGTACCTGCTATTCTTGCTTGGTGAAAAGCATAAAAATAAGGAGCAGTTCAATTGCCCGATTTGTAACTACACAGGTCCATTTATTAATCTCGAAAGAACCACAGGAGCTCGTCGGCATGCCGAATGTCCAAAGTGCGGCGCATTAGAACGTCATCGCATTCAGGCGTTGGTGATGAGAAATCTCATTGAAAGCATTGATACCAAAAACATGAAGATGTTACATTTTGCTCCGGAGCCTTTTTTCAGGAAGTATTTTTCAAAGCATTTTACAAACTACGAAACGGCGGATCTGGAAATGGAAAATGTTGATCACAATGTTGATTTGCAAAACCTACCTTTCAATAATGAGTCTTACGATTTTATTTACGCTTCGCATGTACTAGAGCATGTTCCGAATGATCGCAAGGCCATTTCAGAAATAAGACGTGTGTTAAAACCAGGCGGTATTGCCGTATTGCCTGTTCCGTTTGTGGCAGAAAAAACAATTGAATATCCTGAAGCCAATCCGAATGAAGCCTATCATATGCGCGCTCCCGGTTATGATTATATTGACAGATATAAGCAGGTATTCTCAAAAGTGGTTTCCTATTCATCAAATGATCTAAACCCGACACATCAGTTGTACATATATGAAGATCGGAGCCAGTGGCCTACACCAGAATGCCCACTACGGCCACCAATGCCTGGCGAGAAGCATATAGATATTGTACCAATATGTTATGTGTAATTTACACCAGGCGTTTTTCCACCCGGGCTTTTAGATCTTTTCTGTTGCCAGAAATGTAACCGATTATAACCCCAATTGAAAAGCCTGTAAAAGAACTTAATATCATCCATGCGGGAATAACCAATCCAACCAGAACACCCAGGGAGGTTCCTATTGCTACACCAATAAAGGAATGCAATGACATAAAATAATATACCGGATAGATTTCATGATTCAGCTTCAGATGCTTCATTATTTTATCAAAGGCCTTTTCAAGCTGACGCCGTTGCGAAGGTTTCCCATTGATAAAACCTGCCACATTTACAGAAACTTCCTCAATCTCTGCTTTCAATTTTTTACAATCCCTACAATCAGCAGAAAGGTGATCTACACGCTCTGCAACTCGTAATAAGCGGTCTACCTGAAAAAACTTGTAATCCTTCTTTTTGATCAACTGCTCTTGCTTGGCAATCTCTTCTTCTATCCCTACCAGCCATTCACTCTTCTCTGTCTCGCTCATTTCTCAGTTATTTTATCTTAGCTATCTTAATAAGGTAATGTTCCCTTTGTTTGCAAACTCACTTCCATCCCAGCAGACTACTTGCAGGTGAAATACAAAAACTCCCGGAGGCAACTCTTCGCCATTATAGGTTCCGTCCCAGCCTTTTGAGGTGTCGGTTGTTTCAAATACAATTTCACCCCAACGATTATACACGGTAAATACTACTTCGCTAACCATCCTACTGTAAACAAAGAGTTCATCATTTTGCCCATCATTGTTAGGTGTGAAAGCACTTGGCACAAAAACATGCGTTTCGTCGCAGAAAACCTCCTCTACATAAATGTGCACTGAATCTCTTCTGGTGCATCCATAAATGTCTTCCAATTGCAAATAATAAACCGTGTCGTTCTCTGGTGTTGCAATTACCGACCATCCATCTGTTGTATTTAAACCATAAGCCGGCGTCCAATTATACAGCACTTCAAAAGGCACCGCTGTTACAATACTGCTATGCTGAGTGCGGAATATAGAATCATAGTCCATCGGAATTGGGTTACCATTCCATTCCGAAAATTCCGACACATCTAATACAATGGTGTCCTTATCCTGACATCCATAATCGTTTTCTGAATAAACAAAGAACTGTGTACTTTCAGTGATAGAAACCGTAGGATTAGCAGTGTTTGCTCCGTCAATAATTAAGGAAGCTGGCGTCCATTCGTAGGTAATTTCTTGTTCAGGATATTCATTTACAATCTGGAGCTGTGTTACATCTCCACTGCAAATTATATAGGTAGGATCTGCATTAAGCAATACATTGTGCACATTCACCTTAATCGAATCAACATACTCACAATAGTCGTTATACGCCCTAAAATAAAAATATTGACTTGAATCAGTTGCGACCTCCAATGTGGTGTTGCTTGAGATTACATCAACAAAATCACGATCGAGGGCCCACTGAACCGCTGCATTGCCACTAAGGTAGTCCGGAGCTATGAACTTAGTTTCATAATCACATTTATCAATCTCATCTTGCAAATCATAATCTATCATGTGAAAGGCAATGGGCTGCAACACACTGTCTGTACAGTATGCCGTTCGCATGTACAAGGTCATTAATGCATTATCTGTCGTTTTCAGCATGGTATTCGGATCAAAGGGATCTTCCACCAATTCTGCTGGTGTCCACTCATAAGTGATGGCCGTATCCGGATCAATTGGCCCCAGAAAATTACTATCGTTTTCACAGAAATGTAAATCGGGCAAATACTTAGGTGTAACCAACTCGAACTTAAAAACAGCATTATTACAATTGCTACTGTTATTTAATTCTGAATAAACACCCGGACTTGGGTAGGTTGGAAATTTATCGCAACCACCACAACTGGCGCAAACGGCCTGATACATGTAACCTCGCTTATCGAAACGCGAGGTTCCACCATCAACATGATCGCGACCACTTGGGTTGCATTGCCAATAATGCTGCTCGCCAAAAAATGTTGAGTACTTTAAACAATTGCCATCATCTGAAATCACCATCAAGTAAAAATCAGCACCATCAGACTCGGGCTGGAAAGCAGTTTCTGTAATATCCATGTCCTTAATGCCATCAAAAGTTGCCCACACAAAAGAGGTTGAAGGATCTACAATTCCATCGATAGCCCAACCGGCTATGTATAAGTTATGATTCAAACCAATTGAAAAAGCGGTTAACGACAAGTCTGGCCTGCCGTTATCAATACCAAATTGCGTTGACCAAATAATGCTATCGAGATTGGTTGTAAGCTGAGCGATGAATTGACCTCCATTATTATTACCATAATGCGCGTTAATGATCAACTCATTATTTAATGCTTTTGTTTGTCCGGCAATGTATACCGAATCCTTATCATTTACCTTCACAAAATAAACCTGATCATACATCTCTGTACCAAACATACATACTGCCAAAGGCGTAGTTACGCCCGGATTGATCTTCGCCACAAAGCCGGTGGCCTCGCCTCCCATATCTGCATTTGGCAACGTTTTAAGGGCATACTCAAGCGTGTCGGATCTTGTTCCTCCCGCAACAAAAATATTTCCTATATGGTCAATATCTATCGAATAGATTGCATCATCGTTACGGGTACCAAAATAAGTTGAATAATACAATTGCTGCAACAATGGATCGAGCATACAAATCACACCTTCCTGCTCTCCACGTATCGTGTCCTGAACAGGATTCCCGGCTACCGGGAAGTCATCAGAAAAGGTACAACTTCCGATATACACATTGTCTTGTTCGTCAATCATTATTTCGCCACGGGCACCATCGCCATAATTTGCATAAAGAGAATTACTCAGGTAGAAGTTAGTACCCGGCCTGTAGTTAAGTCCGTCATTTTTAGTGCCACCCAGATAAGTTGAGCCAAGTAGTTCAGTGCCGTCTTCCTTCAATCTTACCACAAAAATATCGCTACCATTATTCAACACATTATTTAAATAATTAACAGAATCGCCAGCTGCAAAAGTTGTATCATAACTCAAGCTATCCACCGGGAAATCATACGATCCAGTAGTACCCATGATAAATAGGTCATTATTTGAAGCAGCTATCATACTATGCGGAATTTCGCCTCCGTTTCCACCTAAATAGGTTGACCATAATTTATAAGTTCCACTTGAATCATATTTAATGATAGCCGCATCCCATTTCCCGCTGGCATTAAACACACTGTCGTATGACAATGAATCGACCGGATAACCGGTTTGGCGCATGATGCCACCAGAGAATACATTTCCATGTTCATCGAATGTAGCGGTGGTTCCCCAATTGTCGCCCGCCGAACCGGAATAAGTTGAGAACACCAGGTAAGGATCAATCACAATTGTCTTACTCTTGTCGTACTTTCCTAATTTATAGCTCAGTTGATTTTTGCGGAGTTTGTATCTGCTCTCGATCTCTGCTTGTTTGCTATCTTCCTGATGATAGGCAAATGGAGCATAATCTATAATTTCACCATACTCATTCTTAAACACTAGATTACCATCACGGATGAAGGCCTCAACATCACCCTCAATATCCATACGAATGTCTTTCGCATTAGCTCCGGGCTTTAGATGAAATTCATACTTTAAATAGGAGCTTTCGGCAATAACATGAAGGTCTATTCCAGGATATAGCTCATTGTAAGTAATCGATGAATAATCATAGCACTGCGTTGCCCACTTACTCTGATCCTTACCTAAATAGTAGTTTGAGTAAGTATGGGATTTCTCATTCGCTGTTAGGCTTAACTTATTATTCGCATTATTAAAGACGATTCGAAAACTGACAGGATCTCTCATTTCGGATGCATGAGCATCAAGACCATCTTCTAGAAAAGCATGCCTAATCGGCTGAATAATCAGGAAGGTCATTCCTGTTTTCTCGAAAAAGACAGCCCCATTGGGTACAATGGTTTTATAAACTACTTGTGCTGGCCATTGACCTTTATTCTCGGTAAAACTAAGCTGGGCATAGGTTTGAAAGCTAAGAAGAAAAAGTGATACAATCACAAGGTATTTATAAAATCGAGCTTTCATTTGTGTCAGATAAATCAAGGATAAAGTTAATAAGATTGACCGATTTATTAAATGCTCTTAACAAAACATTAAACATGCCTCCAGAATATAGGTTGAAAATGAATCGCTCCGAACAGCAACATCATACCGCTAAAGGATCTTAGCCGTAACAGACGAGGGCATTGTGAGCAGATCATCAACCCTACCTTCGGCCGTGATACGTCCACCTTTGTCGCCACCATCGGGGCCAAGTTCAATTACCCAGTCTGCATTTGCAATAAACCCTGGGTGATGTTCAATGGCCAATACTGTATCGCCTGCATCAATCAATTTATTAATCAATAACATCAATTGCCTGATGTCGTGAAAATGCAATCCGGTGGTTGGTTCATCAAGCAAAATAAGGTTGTGCTCCTTTTTTCTGCGCATTAAAACTGTTGCTAACTTTAATCGCTGTGATTCACCACCCGAGAGTGTATTTCCGGCCTGACCTAACTTCAGGTAGCCTAAGCCAACTTCAACAAGCAAATTTAAATCACCTGCAATACGTGAATCTTTAAAAAGCTGTTTGGCCTCCAAAACCGTCAATTCTAGTACATCATAAATGCTCTTACCTTCGAGCTTACAATTTAATACATTCTGCTGGTAGCGTTTACCCTTACACGTTTCACAGACTTGCCAGATATCTGCTAAAAAGTCCATGCTTACTTTAATAGCCCCCATCCCCTGACAAGTTTCACACCTTCCTCCATTTTGATTAAAAGAAAAGTGTTTCTTGGCCAATTGATGTGATTTTGCTGATTCAGTTTTTGCAAACAGCTCTCTGATGCTATCAAATATTCCGGTATAAGTTGCCAGATTACTATGAGGATTACGGCCAATGGGAGAAGCATCCAGTCCAATTAATTGGCTAAACTGTTCGTCCCCAGAAAATGACTCACAATTTATAGCACGACCTGATTTCATGGATGCATGAACCACATCAATTAACAACGAAGACTTACCTGATCCGGATAATCCGGTAAACACGACTAAGCCTGCTGAAGGAATTTCAAGGTTTATATGCTTTAGATTATTAGCGTTCGCACCGCTAATGGAAAGTCCCTTTTGTAACTTTCTATGCTGATGATGAGGTTTTAAATCAATCTTCTTATTTAAATATTTCCCGGTTAATGATGCAGCACAATACTTAACACCTTCAGGGGTTCCGGCATACACGACCTCACCCCCATTGCTGCCAGCCTCCGGACCAATATCTATTAAATTGTCAGCAGCAAGAATTACTTCCTCATCGTGTTCTACCACAACAACAGTATTTCCATTCTTGCACAAATCTTTCAGCACAGCAATTATCTTATTAGTGTTGATACTGTGCAAACCAATGGTAGGTTCATCCAGCACAAAACATACATCGCATAAGCCTGAGCCTGCCATTGATGCTAATCGCATTCGCTGCATTTCGCCACCAGAAAGAGAACTAGTTGCTCTGTTAAGCTGCACGTAACCTAGCTCTAACTTATTTATGACTTCAAGCCTACGGATGATTTCACTCACCATTGGTTTCGCGATAACCTCGCTTCTCTCTCTATTTTGTGTTTGCGTATTGATGGTCTGCCTGCCTGCATCTATCTCCTTAAATAAATGAAGCAATTCAGAAACCGGTAAAGCCGACATCTGAGCAATGTTCATACCTGCAATCTTATACTGCAGGGCTTTTTTGTTCAATCGTGCACCTTCACATTGAGAACAGTTAACCGCAGACATTACAGGTAGTAAAGCGTCAGCTCTTTTATCCGCATGCTTCCGATCATACTCCTCTTTCACGTAGGCGACAAAACCTTCCCATTTGGCTTTAAAATGATGTTCCCCTTCTCGATTCTTTCGCTTAAACTGCCAGTTAACATCATAGCTTTCGGCGCCTGTGCCATACATTGCGATCTGTTGCAACTCCGGATCGAGCTCATTCCATGGTTTCGAGAAATCATAGCGATGTACTTCAGCAAGTGTTTTTAAAATTGCAATGTGTTGTCCATATTCATCACCGTAAAATTTCCCAGGCTTTGATCCGCTAATGGCCCCATCAAGAATTGACTTATTCGGATGTGTAACCAGCTTTAAAGGATCCGCAACAAGCATGCTGCCTAATCCATTGCAACGTGAACAAGCTCCGTCCTGATGATTGAAGGAAAACATGGTTGAATAAACTGGTGATTCATTCGTACTTATTCCATCGGCTATTCTGGAATACAACAAACGCAAATACTCGTAAACTTCGGTAAATGTACCAACCGTTGAGCGAGGATTAGTTGCCGAATAGCGCTGGTTAATAGCAATGGCAGGCAATACGCCAGTAGCCTTTTCAAAAACAGCCACATGCGAACTGCCAATAATGTTTCGAATGTAAGCCGAGAAATTTTCCGCATAGCGATACTGGCCTTCATTAAAAATGGTATCAAATGTCAGTGATGATTTTCCTGATCCGGAAACACCAGTGATCACCGTTAATTCATTCAACGGTATTTCAATATCAATATTTTTAAGATTATTAGTGCTTACCTTCTTAAAACAAATTGGATCATGCCTAATCGGCAATGCTACGTTTTTAGGAAAATTGAGTCCGCCAGTTTTGAAGAGTAATTTCCCTATCAGAGAACCCTCCTGCTTAGCAAGCTGCGTGGGTGTTCCTTCGGCAATAATGCGTCCACCATGCACGCCACTTCCAGGGCCAAGCTCTACCAAATGATCTGCCAATTGCATAAAGTTCACATCATTCTCAATAACGATCACGGTGTTTCCTTTTTCAACAAGCTTACTGATGGAATCTATTAATATTTGAATATCATAAAAGTGCAAGCCAATGGTGGGCTCATCAAGAATATATAAATTGTGTTTGCCTTTATTCTTTGAAAGCTCAGCGGCCAATTTCACACGCTGCGCCTCGCCACCTGAGAGTGTTGTTGAACTTTGTCCGAGTGTTAAGTACCCAAGCCCTAAATCATTTAAGGTCTCAAGATACTGCAGTGGTTTTGCTTCATTCTCAAAAAAGGCCAATGCCTCATCAATTTGAAGTTCTAAAACCTCAGAGATTGATTTGCCGTTTAGCTTTACTTCAAGCGTCTCCTCGTTGAATCTTCTTCCATGACATTCAGGGCAAAGCACCTCTACATTACCCAAAAAGTGCAAACCTATTTGCTGATAACCGGCACCTTCGCAGGTTTCGCAGCGTCCATCCTTAACATTAAATGAGAATCGCCCTTTGGTCCATCCTCGTTCTTTTGTTGCTGGCAGCTTTGCGTACAAATCCCGAATACTATCGAAAAGCTTGGTATAGGTCGCAGGATTGCTTCTAGGCGTTCGTCCGATCGGCGTTTGATCGATCTCAATCAATCGGTCGAAATCCGACAGACCTTCAATGCTTTCGCAATAATTGGTACTCCTTTGTTTTGATTCGAAATAGCCAGCAATAATTCCTTTCACCAGGCTTTTCCTTCCAGAGCCTGATTTGCCGGCAACTACATTCAGTCGTCCCTTGAGAAAACTGGCAGTAATATTTTTTAGATTGCGATAAGCTGCATTTCGTATTACGATTCGTTCAGCTTCTTTTTTAAAGTCAGCCTTTCGCTTCAATTGCTTTACACCATTCAAATAATCCGATGTAAAACCATTAATCGATTCACCTCCGGGAACTCCCTGATAAATAAGCTCACCGCCCTTTTTCCCGGCGAAAGGTCCAATATCGATAAGGTGATCTGCCGCCATCATCATTTGTTCGTCATGCTCAATAACCAGCACCGAATTCCCATTATCCCTTAACTGGTACAGAATATTAATCAGACGTTGATTCTCCTCGGGATGCAATCCTATCGAAGGCTCGTCGAAAACATATGTAAGCCCGCGGAGTTTGGCGGCTAATTGTGTGGCTATGCGAATGCGTTGTGCTTCTCCTCCCGATAGGCTGGTTGATTCTCGATTCAACTGTAAATAGTCGAGACCCAAATTAATAAGCGTTTCACAAAGCCCAACAATTGATTTGGCGATGTGATTGACTCCTTGATTCTTAAATGGCTTGTTGCTAAAAAAGGCAACTAAGTCATGAATGGATAAATTTTGAAACCAGTCAAAATTATGTGTTTCAAATTTAAAGTTCATGGCCTCCGGCTTTAACCTAGAACCTTTACAAACAGAACATGAACGGCTGGACACAAAGCGCATAATGTTAGGATTTCTATCTCTTTTGAGAATGACCTCCATTACCGGAATAATACCTTTATAATAACCTTCTTCTCTAGGCTTAGCAGTTATTCCAGACCATTTCATCCGTGACTCAAGCGTATGCTTTCCGAACGGGATTTTAATTTTGTTACTGCCATTAAGTACGATAAACTGTTGCTTTTCGCTCAGCTCATTCCATGGGATATCAACATTAAAACCCTCTGAGTTGCAAACCTGGTTCAATACATCCATGGTTACCTGAGAGTAGATGATATAACCGCTTGGAGTAGTTATTGCCATGGCACCTTCGCGCAATGTTTTCTTAGAATCCGCAATAATCTTATCTGGGTCAATCCAATCTTCTAAGCCCAAACCGTTGCATTGAGGACATGCCCCATGAGGCGAGTTAAACGAAAACAAACTTCTACTTGGACTTACTTCTTCCGCATTTTTATTTAACGAGAACCTGGCGAAGAGCAAGCGCAACAGGTCATTTAATCCAGAGAGCGTTCCGACTGTAGAACGCGGATTCTTCACTAAGCTTTTCTGGTCAACAGCAATTGCCGGAGAAATTCCTGAGATGCTATCGTAATCCGGTCGGTTTAATTTGCCAATGTGCTGGCGGGCTTGTGATGAGAACGATTCCAGAAACTTACGCTTCGACTCTTGAAAAATCACATCGTGAACCAGCGAAGATTTTCCCGATCCCGAAACACCCGTGAATACCACAAGTTTATTCCTGGGAATCTCGATATCTACCGACTGTAAATTATTTTGTCGTACCCCGCTTATCTTTATAAGCTCAACTGCTCTATTCTTCAAAACAACTACTCAGGTTTTCTATAAAGCCTCAATCCACTATCATCTTTTTGTTTCTCCATAACAGGTTCTGCCTTTGGCTTATCCGTTGCATTGATATCAAGAATTAATTTATTCTCAGTCTTCTTTTTAGCTATAGGAACAGCATTAAATAATTTGTCAAGTCGTATGATATCATAATCGTGGTCATACATTAGCACATAAACATGATTATTCTCAAAACCTGTTGAGCTGCTTTCCTGAATAAAATGAAATTCATTTTGAGTTAAAGCTATGGAGGTATCATTTATTGACTTATAAATGCAGTCTTGAAATTCAGGACCATATTTACTCAGCATGCTCATGAAATAGAATCCTACATCATAACCTTGAAATCCGAATTGATTAGGCTCGGAATAATAGGTATCACGGTACTTTCTTACAAAATTCTTAACCTCAGGATTATCATAATCTGGCTTGAAAGGAATGAAAGTATGATACTCCAGGTTATGGAAATATTCCATATCGATATTCTCATATTTCATTGTGTTGGAGAAACCGCATAAAGTAATATCGTAATCGGTTGACGCTTCTTTATAAATGGTGTTTAACTGACGGATTGTGTTTGAAACCAAACCACGTTCACGGGATGGAAGTATAACAATATTCGGCACGCTATCAATTAATGCGCGCTTAAGCGGATGATCAATAATCTCCTTGTCATTATTTTCTTCATCTTTTCGGGGCTTAACAATAGCGAACGAATTCTCCCGATCAAAGGTGATATCAGAAAACATGATGCTATCGGTTCCGGCATGCAATTCCAATTGAGGTGTCAGGTACTTTTTATACAAATCAACTACCTCTAGTTCCTTTAATGAGTTGTAATGAATAATAACTATATTTTTATGATAATAATTAGAAAGTACCGTACTGAAGGCCTTTATTTGAGTTCCCTGCGATGGGATGACCTGAATAAAATATGGGTTATCATTTAAAAACTCAGCTTCAGAGGCCATAAGTGGTGACACTAACTTGATGCCATTTTGTTTCGAGAAATCATTAACAACTTTAAGTGTCGAATTATAGACCGGTCCGACAATCAGATCCATATTAAGAAATATGCTATCCTGTAGGATTACCTTAACCGTATCGGCACTTTTCTCGGTATCATATACATGCAGATTAATTGCAATGCCTTGCTGTTTCATGCTATCAACGGCAAGTAAGAAGCCTTCATAAAAATCAATAAAAATACGCGATTTCTCATAAATCTGAATTTCATCCTCTTCGCTATTAGCTCCCTTATTAATAGCCTTCTCATCTATTAATAGCGTGTCACCGGTTCCTAAAGTATTATTACTAAATAAATAAAAAGGCAACATTAGCGCAACATTAAAAGTTGTACTATCCGTCATGATAAAGGTATCACAAGGAAAGACTGTACTGTTCACGACTTCCAGTATTTCTACAATATCAGCTTTTGAGGCAACAATAGCATGCTTTTGTTTAACGCGCCTTGCAACGGTTTTAATATCCTTAATATCTTTCTTAGGTATGCGAATAACCTGGCCCAGGCTTAATTGATTATCTTCAAGTTCATCATTTGCTTTATTAATTTTTCGAACCTTAATGTGATAAAATTTTGAGATGGAGTATAAAGTTTCTTTCTCTTCTACCTGATGATAATAATACCGGCGGTCTTCCCATATAAAGGTATCCTTAATTGCCAGACCTCTGTTTTCTGCATCAATAATTAATTCTTCTACAGGCTTCACTTCCGCCTTTGCGTGTTCTGGGATTCTAACAATAGCTCCAACCGAAAGCACCTCAGAAGCAAACGGATTGTACTTAATAATCTCTTCCTTTGTAAGCTTATAATGCTTAGAGAGGGAGTATAGCGTTTCGCCGTGTTGTACAATGTGCTCTTCGAAAGTTGTAGATTCTACAATTAAAGAAGAATCTGATTGCGCCACTATTACCTCGGCAGTATCTTTACTTGCATGGGTAATCGAAGGCTCAGGAACCAATAATTCTTCGCCAAGCGACAGACCATCTTTGGCTGAAGGATTTAATTCAATCAGCTCATCAATTCCAATAGCATACAGTTTACTAATTGCATATAATGTTTGCCCTTGCTCTACCAAATGCTTCTGATACTTAACCGTGTCAACAAGCACGGCACCAATCCCCATGTCTTTTCGTAAGGCCTCTTTATCCACATCAGGCTTGGGAAAACGCAATACAATACCCGGATTAAAGCCACTCTGCAACCATGAATTCCATTCATGAATTTCATCAACTGGCATTTGATATTGCCGCGACAAAGTATACAAGGTATTTCCCTTTTCTACCTGATGAAAAAGAAATTTATCAGCATACTTAATTTCCTGAGCGTTAGAGTTGCGCCCTTTGATATTCGGCACCTTCAATAAAACGCCAACCTTCATTCCATTCTGAATCTCTGGATTAATGCTGTTTAATTCTTCGACAGAAATTTTATATGCCTTGGCTATTGAATATAGTGTTTGCCCCTTTGATACGGTGTGTATATAGAAACTTTGACCATCGACTTTTTCGACAAGTGTAGATATCTTAACACTTTGTCCGTAAGCACGCTGCTGCCCGGTTGCTACTAACATGATAGATAGTAGGCTTAATAATAAGATGCGGTTCTTCATTAAATCACCTTTATAGTGTTGCTTTATATATAACTTTCAAAAGTAGTAAAGAGGTCAGGTAAATCAAAACCTAAAACAGGAGAGTAATCAACAAGAATTCACACAAAAGAAAAGCCCGGATGGACACCCGGGCTCCCTTAATCAACTTAAATCTTCTGTTTGGAAAACTTCAAACTCAACTCAAAGATAAAACACTTTAAATCACCACGCAAGACAAATACTGAAAAAAGTTACAAAAACCGACTTTTATTATCAACCGACTTTTCAACAAGCATATTAAAACCCCAACAACAACACACACCAAAACCCTACAAGAAACTGCTAATCAAATTTCAGATACAAATCCAGACTTTTACACACGCAAAGCAAAAACACAAAGCAAGACCAGTGAATAACTTTTATAAGAAATATTTGGAAGAAAGAAACAGATGGCAGTTGAAAAAACAAGAGCCGACCAAAGCAAACGAAAACCTATGACACACACAAACCAATAAACACATTCACCAAAAACGAAACAATCGAAAGACGCACTAACAAAGGACCTGAGACAGCCACCAAGAAAACCATTAAACGCAAGAAAGCCCGGGCGGACAACCCAGGCTCCTTAATCAACTTAAATCTTCTGTTTTGGAAAACTTCAAACTCACTACAAATATAAGCCAGTTTT
>JBFHES010000052.1:0-19649 GCA_041584015.1 Bacteroidales bacterium | reverse complement strand
TTGATATGGGTTATGGGGCTTGCTGGCTAACAGGTCCGATGGTTGCAAAATCGGAAATGGAGGAAAAACTGGATATTAAACATCCTGATTCTTTAATTGCATTTGTCGCTGTAGGAAAAGCCGCAGTGTCACCTAAACCAAAAACAAAGAAACCTATTGACGAAATTCTCAGACTAATTGAATAATTAGTTGAATTGTATACCTATAAAAAAATGGTTAATCGTACCGGCACATTGCCCTTAAGATTAACCATTTTTTATTCATTAGCTGTGCGCGTAATTCTCGCTTAATATTTCTTTTCGGAAAGAATAGCACCCTTGGCATCATACATAATCCATGTACCGGATTTCTCACCCATTTTATAGGTCATGTCATACCTGAGTGCTCCCTTGTCATCCCAAACATACCATTTTCCATCTTTCTTTCCAGCCGAGTAACTTGCCTCTGCAATCTTAATTCCTTTCTTGTTCCAGGTGATCCATGTGCCGCTCATTTCATTTCCAACATAAGAACGAATCTCATTCTTTTGTCCACTTGCAAAGTACAGAACGGTTTTACCATCCTTCATGCCGTTAAGTAAACTTAGTTCTATTCTCTTCTGGCCTGTCTCAAAGAACTCGGTGTACACGCCGGTATACAAGTTCTTATTTTCATCATAGTACAATCCATCTTCTCCTTCAATAATTTGAGAAAACCCAGACAGTGAGATTAAAAAAACGGCACAAATAATAATTAGCTTCTTCATTAATGCGTATTAAACTATTAGTTATCTAAGTTAAACAGAAATAGCCAAACATCGGTCTGGCTATTTATTATTTGCTACTTAGGTAAGATTTATTCCTCAACTGATTTAAGAACCATTTTTACAGAATGGTTTATACCTGCTGCTACTTCGATACTTTTGAAAGTAGTATTCTCGTAGGAGATGTAATTGGTTTGCAGATTATAATTACCAGGACTTAGCGCACTGAAACTAAAGTTACCATCAAAATCGGTATAGGCAACATCTTCAGTTCCTTCAATTGAAACTTTTACACCTACCAAAGCTTCACCCGAAACTTTGTCAATTATTTTACCATTGATTGTTGTAGCCGTAGCTGCGCTTGGCTTTGATATTTTATTAGTTCCTTCATTTTCGGCAAGTGCAGTAAACGACATTCCTGTTACTAATAAAACTATGCTAAGTATTTCGATTGCTTTTTTCATATTGTTATTATTTATTTATGCTACAAATAAACAACAACAACCGCGAAGTAGATTTAAATCAATCTTATGAGTCGATTAATTTAATATTACCTACTACAAAAAATTCTTAAGGTATACTTAACATTAAGAGGCTTACTCAGAATCGTAAGCCCACTTCAGGTATATGCTTCCCCAGGTGAATCCACCTCCAAAAGCTGCAAGGATAATATTATCGCCTTTCTTCAATTTATCTTGCCATTCCCACAAACATAATGGAATAGTACCATTTGTGGTGTTACCGTATTTTTGAATATTTACCATAACCTTCTCCTTCTCGATACCCAGACGACGAGCAGTAGCATCGATGATACGCATATTGGCTTGGTGAGGTACCAGCCATGCTACATCATCTGCAGTCATGTTATTCTTTTTCAATAGATCAACCGCAACGTCAGCCATGTTCGAAACAGCAAATTTAAAAACGGCCTGACCTTCTTGATAAATATAATGCTCTCTTGCATCGATAGTTTCGTGAGATGCTGGCTTTGCCGATCCACCTGCTTTTTGATGCAAGTGTTTCATACCAGAACCATCACTTTGTAATAAGGCATCCTGTATGCCCAGACCTTCAGTATTTGCCTCTAACAAAACTGCTCCACCTGCATCACCAAAAATAATACAAGTTGTACGATCTGTATAATCAACAATAGACGACATTTTATCGGCTCCAACAACAATAATTTTTTTATGTGCCCCAGCTTCAATAAATTTTGATGCAGTGGTTAAGGCATAAATAAAACCAGAACAAGCGGCATTAAGATCATAGCTAAACGCATTCTTAATTCCACACTTATCACTAATAATGTTTGCTGTTGCAGGAAACTGCATGTCCGGAGTTACCGTAGCGCAAATTACCATGTCAATCTCATCAGGCGACGTACCTGTTTTCTTCAATAACTTGTTTACGGCATCGGCACCCATTACAGACGTACCTTGCCCTTCACCTTTTAGAATTCTTCTTTCTTTGATTCCTGTACGAGACAAAATCCACTCTTCGGTAGTATCAACAATTGTTTCTAACTCCTTATTCGTCAATACATGTTCAGGTAATGAAGCTTCAATACCTGTAATCGCAGCAGTAACTTTAGTCATTATTGAAAAATTTCTTTTATTGTGTTAACTATCTGAGATTCTACCACATCAGCAGTATGGAGAATCATGTTTTTGATGGCTTTCTCGTTCGAGATGCCATGACCAATTGTAACAGCAGCGTTAATCCCAAGGATTGGGGTGCCACCATAATTTTCAAAATCGAACCTATTGAAAAACTCGTCGTTGATCTTTCTCTTGCGAATGGCTTTATAAAAGGCCTCCATTTCTTTGAGTACAACGTTTCCGGTAAATCCATCGGTTACAATAACGTCAGCTTTATCTGTCAGAAAATCGGTACCTTCAACATTCCCGATAAAATTAAAGTCATTTGAGTCTTTCATCAATTCGTGCGACGAACGACTTAACAAATTCCCTTTTTCTTCTTCGGAACCTATATTTAGCAGGCCAACTTTTGGATTTTTAATGCCATAAACTTTTTCAGCATAGGTAGCTCCAAGAATTGCATACTGATACAGTACATCAGGTTTGCAGTCAGCATTTATACCAACATCAAGAAGAATGGATACTCCACCTCCCATATTTGGTATTACTGAACTTATACATGGTCTGATTATTCCGGGAATAGCTTTAACAGTATACATTGCCCCTACCAACATAGCACCAGTATTACCGGCGCTTGCAAAGCCGTCAATCTTATTTTCAGCTAGTAGATGAAACCCTAATCCTATACTCGACTTAGGTTTCTTGGCAAATGCCTTTGCAGGATGTTCACCCATTTCGATTACCTCGGTGGTGTGTACAATTTCAAAAGCAGATGCATCAGCTCCATTTTCCTCCAGTATTGGAAGAATCTGATCCCGATCACCTATTAAAACAAGTTTGACTTTACTGGGTAGTTCTTTTGCAGCCAAAATAGAACCCAAAGTCGTTGCTTTGGGTGCAAAGTCACCACCCATAATGTCAATACCAATTCTCATAAAAAAGAATAAAGATTATAACTTTTCGCCCTCTTCCATAACTACTTTACCCTTATAGTACAATTTACCTTCGTACCAATGTGCTCTGTGATAAAGGTGAGCTTCACCAGTAGTTTGGTCAACTGCGATTTGAGGCTCAGTTGCTTTGTAGTGAGTCCTACGCTTATTTCGACGTTGTTTCGATATCTTATGCTTAGGATGTGCCATTTTAAAATTTTATTTAATTTGTGTCTAATTCTCTAATAAATCTCTCAACTTATCCCAACGGGGATCAGTATCTTCTTTCTCGTTTTCATCTTCGTGAACCGAATATCCTTCCAATTGATCAAGCATGTCTTGATTACAGGTTGAGTTCCCCTCTTCATCATCAGGATGCACCCTTTTAACAGGTATACCTAACAAGGTAAACTCATATATATATTGAGCGATATTTATCTCATGGTCGTTAAACGAAACCAACTGAACTTCTTCGCCAATATATCTGGAATCTGATACTTCATCGCCAAACTTAATTATCACTTTATCAGTAAAATCAAGTGGCATTTCAAAATCATCCAGGCATCGGCTACATGCTAATGTAAGCGCACCTTTCAGATTAAACTTAAGCACCATCAAAGTTGCTTGTCGATCCAATTCTACATGAACCGCAATAGTTACTTTGCTAATTTCAGAATATTCAAAATGTTCAAAGAACTTTTCATCGACTGTAAAGTCATACTGATGAATGCCTTCTTTTAATCCACTAAGAGGAATATTGTAATCAATAAGATTCTTCATCTTTAGTTTCAAAAAATGTCGTGCAAAGGTAAAACTTTTCTTTAAATCAAAAAATAAATGTATTTTACCTTCTAAAAATTTAATAATCAGTCTTAAAAGACTAAGTATTGACTAAAATTCAGCGGCGCAATTTACGACAAATTAACAACTTATCAACAATCATCCGCGGAGTTTGTTATATGGAAAATCAATAAATTATGAAGAAAGGAGTAACCGGAGTTGGAGGCATTTTTTTCAAAAGCAAAGATCCGAAAGCCACATCAGATTGGTACAAAAATAACTTGGGGCTGGTAACTAATGAGTATGGCAGTTTGTTTGAATTCAGAAATTCAGACGAACCAGAAAAAAAAGGATACCTGCAATGGAGCCCTTTCGACGCTGATACAAAGTACTTTCAGCCTTCAGAAAAAGAGTTCATGATTAATTACCGCGTAGTAGGTATTGAAGAACTGGTAAAGGATTTAAAAGCAAGCGGTGTTAATGTGCTTGATGAAATTGAAGAATTTGAATACGGTAAATTCGTTCACCTAATGGATCCGGAAGGAACTAAAATTGAACTTTGGGAACCCGTGGATAAAGTATTTACCGATATGTACGATGGAAAAACTACTAAATAAAAATAGCTAAACCGAATTAAATGAAAACATCAATTAAATTAATTGGAGTTACAGCCATGCTGTTTACACTCCTGTCGAGCCAAAAAGCTTATGCTCATTGCGAAATACCATGTGGAATTTATGGTGACTCGTTGCGTATTGCTTTAATTTATGAGCACATTGCAACCATCGAAAAGTCGATGAAAAAGATTGACGAACTTTCGAAAGATCCGCAGGCAAATGCGAACCAGCTGGTTCGTTGGGTGATGAATAAAGAAGAACATGCAGTTAAAATTCAAGAAATTGTTAGTCAGTACTTCATGCATCAGCGTATTAAACCGGTTGACCCCGAGAATAAGGAAGCTTACAAAATGTACGTAAAACAACTGGCCTTACTACACCAAATATCGGTATATGCCATGAAGGCAAAACAAGGCACAGATGATTTGTATATTGATAAAATGAAAAATACAGTTCATAATTTTGAGCATGCTTACTTTAAAAAACATCATTAATAGTAATTTATAGTAGCTAAGATTTTACCTGTTATCAAATCCTCTTTTTGTGCCGACTGGTCGGTGAAAAAGAGGATTTGTTTATTTTGAATGATTCAAGTGCTAAACACTAATTTAACATCACTGGCATTTTTTTATGTAACTTTAAGTCTTCGACTTCGTCGAGAGGGCACTCAAATTATTATTCGTTAATTTTATACTTATGAAAATGGGAATTACAATTATTGGCGGGATATTCTTTTTACTAATTGGCGCTTCGCTTATAGCCAAGGTCATTTTTAAAGTCGATATTCCGGTTGTTAAAATCTTTATTGCGCTCTTTTTTCTATACCTCGGGTTTAAAATGCTTTTTGGTGACTTAGGAATTTTTCGCTCTCATGGCGATAGCAATAGTGCAATTTTTAGTGAATCAAATATTGTTGGCAATGTTACCGACAACTCTGAATACAATGCTATTTTTGGGAAAGTTCGCCTCGATTTAAGAGACGTTGAATTAAGTGAACTGGAAACCAGAATTACGGTTAATGCTGTTTTTGGTGGTGCCGAAATTCTTATTAGCTCTGAACTTCCAATAAAAATAAAATCGGATGTTGTTTTTGGTGGAGCACGATTGCCGGATGGTGACTCCGGCGGATTTGGAACGTCAAAATACACCAGCGATAATTATATACAATCTGAGAATCATCTCTACCTTGACATAAATGCCGTTTTTGGCGGTGTGCACATCATTAGATATTAACCCAAATATTATACCCTCTATTATCAAATGCATCTCAAAGCTTTTAGCTCCTTGAGATGCATTGTTATTATACGCGAAATTCTGTTTCTTTGCTAATCCACCACTGATACCGAAACTATGTCTACAAATTTCAAATACATACTAATTGCACTGGGAACAATTCTTCTTGCACTAACACTTTGGTATTTTAAATCGATTGTAGCATATGTGCTTATTGCTGCTGTATTTGCGCTCATTGGTCAGCCAATGGTCGATTTGTTTTCGCGTATACAGATTAAAAGATTCAAACCTCCAAGAGCTTTAAGCGCCGCAATCACGCTAGCCATTCTATGGACAGTACTGGTTATGTTTTTCAGAATTTTCATACCACTCATAGCCGATCAGGCAAACGAGCTCTCGCAAATTGATACAGCCAGAGTTATGGAAAATCTTGAAAAGCCCATAAGCACCGTTGAAAAAATCATGAATGGCGCTACCCTTCCGGGTCAGGAAACTTCTTCAATAAAAGATTACATCAGTGATAAAATTGTGAACGTATTTAATGTTTCTATTTTATCCGATTTTTTCGCTTCAATAACAGGAGCCTTGGGAGATCTCTTTATTGCCCTGTTTTCAATAACATTCATTACCTTTTTCTTTCTGAAGGAAGAAGGTTTGTTTGGTGTTATAATAATGACCGCAACACCAACCAAGCATGAAAAAAGGATGAAACATTTCCTAGATACAGTTACCAAATTGCTAATTAGGTACTTTGTTGGAATTGGTCTTGAAGTAATTTTAGTAATGACCTTTATAAGCATAGGCTTAACCATAGTTGGCTTAAACTTTAGCACCGCACTGGTAATTGGCTTGTTTGCTGGATTAATTAATGTAATTCCATATGTAGGCCCTATAATTGGCGCTCTTTTTGGATTGATCATCGGCATCGTTTCAAACATCCAGCTTGAATTATTCTCAGAACTTCTACCTCTTGTGGGCTACATAGCACTTGTATTCCTTATAGTCCAGGTACTCGATAATGTATTCTTCCAGCCCTTAATATATTCGTCGAGTGTAAATGCTCATCCACTTGAAATATTTCTGGTTATCTCAATTGCAGGCAGCACAGCCGGAATTACGGGAATGATAGTAGCAATACCTGTTTACACGATTCTTAGGGTATTTGGAAAGGAGTTTTTCAATAATTTCAAGGTGGTAAAAAAACTTACCGAAAATATTTAATGCAACTACAATTTACCGCTAGTCTATGCTTCTTGTATCCAAGGCATCACGCAGGCCATTACCCAACAAGGTAAACGACAAGACCATTAACATGATGGCAATACCTGGTAATATGGCCAGGTAACCCAAGTCAACTATTATATAACCATAGTGGTCTTTAATCATAGAACCCCAGGAAGGAGTTGGTGGTTGAACACCCAGCCCCAGGAAGCTCAAGCCTGCTTCAATTAATATAGCTGATGCAAAATTTGCTGCAGAAATAATAATTATTGGATTTAAGATATTTGGCAGGATGTGTTTAAATATGATTCTAAAATGGCTAAAACCAAGCGCACGCGCTGCTTCAACATATTCTTTCTCGCGCACGCTAATAACCTGTCCACGGGTTACTCTCGCCACTTCTACCCACATTGTTACTCCAACCGCAATAAATACCTGCCAGTAGCCTTTACCTATTGCAAGTGTAATAGCAATTACCATTAACAGCGTAGGAATAGACCATACTACATTAATGAACCACATAATGACTTTATCAACCAAACCCAGGAAGTAACCACTTAACAAACCTAAGGTGAGTCCAATAATAACAGAAATAAGAACAGCAATAAAACCAACAGCCAGCGAAATTCTGGTACCAATAATCAATCGGCTCAATAAATCCCGTCCAAACCGATCGGTTCCTAACAGGAATATTTCTTGGGTAAAGTGATCCGCTTCAATGCGGCTAATAAGCTCGCTTTGGCTTACTTCATGCCTTAGGCCCTGAAGATCCACGAATTCATACATGCCATTGATTAGTGTCGTATTCTGATTTGCTTGCAGGGCAAAAACAATATCCACCAATTTGTAGCTAGATTCAAACTTAACAGATCCATCTCCATCGCTGTACTCCTCAACAACCAGCTCATCGCCTTCATACCTCACAGAGGAAAATGGAATCATTTTATACTTGGACACTTGTCCATATAGTAATTGAGAGATAAAGCCCTCCGATGAAAGGTTTTCATTCTTACGAACCTTGAGCATATCAACCTGAAATCCCGGCTTTTTAGTACTTAACTCTAAGTGTTGATCATTGGCATATGGAGTACTGTCAGGGCTTATAAGGTAAGCAAACACGCTAAGTAAAATGGCCAGAATAATAACAAGCAAACCGGTCATTGCAAGAAAGTCTTTCTTTAAACGTTGCCAGGCAATGCCATATAATGATGTACTTCTTTCGTGCTTCAAACTAAAATTATTTGAGGCCTAAAGATAGTAAACAAGTAAAAGGAAACTGATAATAGCTTATTCGAAATGGAATGAAATTACGAGCATATTCGAAACCATCTTCTCAATGGCGCGCGAAAACTCTGTTGCATCGCCACGCAAAACATTCTGTAAACCAACAGCATATTTTATTTCTGTTGAGAACTTAAAGTAAGGTAGGTAATAATCTATTCCGAAACCCAACTCATAGTAAACATCATGGCGCTCTAAAAGCAACATGGGTTTTTGTTCATCCTTAATTTTTTTACGCGCTGCCAAATCAATCCGATAGTCGAGCCCACCGATTAAATAAGGTCGGTAGTTATTTACACGCTTGGCTTTGTATTTTAATAAAACAGGAAACTCCAAAAAAGTAGACTCAATCTTCATGGTCTTTTTATAGAATGCGTCATCGTTACGCACCAAGTATTCTACATTTCGCTGACCAAAAGAAATACCTGGCAAAAAGCGCAAATCGAGGTAAGGCATTAGGCGCAGACTTGATACAATACCCAGACTAAATCCTGCCTGACGAATATTGTTAACTGCATATATTGAATCAAACGTATTTATGTGTTTATGATTATAGATGTCGAAATCCATTGAATTTAAACCAATGGTAAAACCAAAATGGACAACATCCAGATCGTATTTGGGTGTATTTAAAACCTTGCTGCGTTGACTAAACGATTGCAGCGATCCGAGGATCATTATAGCTAGAAAAACTTTTTTCAACATCTAAATATTTTAACCAATATTAGTTCAAATCAACTTAAAAACCAACTATGTACATTAATTAAGTTCAACCGTGCGGCTATCGTCATCGTTTAAACGAATAGAAACTTTACGAATCTTCTCCGGTAATAGTTCTTCTATTTTTTCAGGCCACTCGATAAAACAGTAGGAATTACTGTATAAATATTCTTCATAGCCAAAGTCAAAAGCCTCTTCAATACGTTCAATTCGATAAAAATCGAAATGATACATAGGCTCGTCCTCATCGGTGTTATATTCATTAATAAGCGCGAACGTTGGACTATTTACAATATCGATAGCACCAAGCTCTTTGCATATTTCCTTTATCAAGGTTGTTTTTCCAACACCCATTTCTCCATAAAACGCATAAACTAAATCGCCTTTGGTTTCATTTAGTAACCATTTGGCGGCTTCGGTTATCATGCCCAGCTCCTTTATTATAAACTGTTTCATTTTTCGTTTTCGAAATTTTTCACAAAGAAATAAATTTTATCTAGATGCCTGACCAAAAGCAATTCTCTAATTTTAAAAATGCACTCTCTCTGTTTTACGGATCGAGTGCATTCTCTTCATCTATTCCCTATTTAAAATATATCCGTTTATCACAGTAAGCACTATTTAGGCTTTAGGGTGATAAAAGGAATGATCATTTCTTCAAGTGAAACGCCACCATGCTGAAATGTATTTTTATAATAATTAACGTAATAATTGTAATTATTCGGGTATGCAAAGAAATCCTCGTTTTGCGCAAAAACATAATTAGAACTCATGTTGCTCTTTGGCAGATAAGCTTCTTCCGGCTTAGTTATCTCAAAAACCTGCTTAGCTTTATAGTTTAAGTTCTTACCCGTTTTGTATCTTAAATTTGTGGTTGTTTTTCTGTCTCCTATAATCTTAACAGGATTCTCAACCCGAATTGTACCATGATCAGTAGTTAGTAGCACCTTCACCTTTTTCTCAGCTGCAAGCTTTAATAAATCGAGCAAGGTTGAATGCTGGAACCATGATTTTGTTAGTGATCGATAGGCCGATTCGTCATTGGCCAATTCTCGAATCATCTCGCTATCGGTTCGGGCATGCGATAGCATATCAACAAAATTATACACAATAACAGATAGCGGTGCATCCAATAAATTACTCATATTGTCTACCACCTTCTGTCCGTACTTAGTATTCAGCACTTTCTCATAATTATGCTTGTATTTCTTTCCCAAGCGCTGAATTTGCTTTCCAAGCAACTCACTTTCATACATATTTTTTCCACCTTCCTCATCGTCATTCAACCAATACTCCGGGTACAGTTTATTAATTTCAGATGGCATTAATCCAGAAAACATAGCATTACGCGCATATTGTGTAGCTGTAGGTAGAATACTATAAAACAACTCTTCTTTTTCAACTGTAAACAGTTCACGAATCTCAGGCTGTAAAATCTTCCATTGGTCGTATCGTAGGTTGTCAATTAAGATTACGAAAACATGATCGTTCTTCTCCACCTCTGGAAACACCTTGTGTTTGAAAATGTCAGGAGACAGCAACGGACGCTCATCAATATCGCGCTTAAACCAATCGATATAGTTTTGCTTAATAAACTTTGCAAAGGTGCTGTTTGCCTCGGTCTTCTGCATTTTCAATACCTCGTCCATGGCATTGTTATTCGACTTAGCTAACTCCAGCTCCCAGTAAACAAGGTTTTTATATACGTCAACCCAATCGTTGTAACTAAACGATTCATTTATCTGCATACCAATCTTACCAAACTCCATTTGGTAACCCGAGGTGGTCTTCTCAGTTATCAAGCGTTTTTTGTCGGCTATCTTTTTAATTGATAATAACAATTGCTTTGGATGAACTGGTTTAATAAGGTAATCGGCAATCTTTGAACCAATGGCATCGTCCATTATAGACTCTTCTTCACTCTTTGTTATCATTAACACCGGAAGATTTGGGTAAAGCCGCTTAATTTCTGATAAGGCTTCAATCCCACTTTTGCCAGGCATTTGCTCATCAAGAATAACGATATCGTAAGTATCCTTCTGTACCATTTCAATGGCTCCGTCGCCACTGTTTGTGGTTGCTACATTATGGCCTTTCTCTTCCAGAAAGAGTATATATGGTTTTAACAGGTCAATTTCATCGTCTGCCCAAAGCAATTTAAGGTTTGTCATATAAGGTATTTCAAATTAAATTTTCAATTCATCATTAAAACAAGATTACCATAAAAATATTGTTAATACAAGCGAAATGAATGTTGCGAGCAGCATCATTTGATGTAAGATTAAAGTTCGACAAAAGGGCATGAAAAAATTTAAGAAATTTTAAGATTTCTTTATCTTTATATAAAACACTCACTCCCAGTCAACTAAAAAATAAAAGAAAATATTAAAAGACCCAAAGGTCTTTTTTAACGTTTCCTTAACAACAAATCCAAAAGAATGCTGTTACTTTAGCAGTGATTTAAAACCAGAAAAAAAGAAAACTATGAAAAAATTATTGATGTTATTTGCTCTTGTTGCTTTCTTAGGATCAAACATGAACGCTGCCGTTGCAGTTGCACTAGATGCAGACTATGATCAGATTGTTGTTGTAGATAACGATAAGGATAAAGATAAGGACAAAGACAAGAAGTCTAAAAAAGCGAAGAAAGGTTGTTGCGATAGTAAAAAAGGCGCTGACAATTGCAAAGATGCAAAGAAATCAGATTGCGCAACAAAGAGTGATTGCAAAACAGCAAAGAAAAGCTGTTGTTCAAGCAAGAAAAAAACTGAATAAAAAGACGTTAAAGGATGTTCCTGGTGAAAGCCAGAACAGCCAGCGTGCCTAATAAATAGTTAGTTGATTAGTAATGAAAGAGTCCCAGACCGCCCGGTCGACGGACTCTTTCGCCTTTTATAGCAGTTTGGTTTAAGTACTGCAACAAAACATATTACATTCATTACCCACACCTTCAAATTTGTTTCTCCCCGTCGGCTCCTCCATCAGTTGACATCTTCCCTTGCGACGATCATTGCTCTCGATAAAGTTGGTTCATAAGTTTTACAGAATTAATAACTACTAAGCAACTATGAGTACTCGTTCAGAATCGCTACACAGCAATCGCATCACACTGTGAACCAAAAAACAAGGTGAAATGACTGTTAAAAATTGTTTTCTGTTTGAGGGATCACTTTGAAAAGTAGGTAGACTATCAACTAATTTGCGATATTAAGACAGTATTCAAACAGTACTATTGTAATATTTGTATTGGTTAAGGATTATCCGCGATACGCGATTGCTACTTATTGTTCTGTTCATTCTGGCTGCCGCCCAAAACGAACTAATAACCCACCACAGATGCCAAATAAAAGCTTGCCTCAAATAGTTCAATGGCACCTTCACTAATTACTAATCAGGCAGAATATAAGATGTAGTATTAATTTTGAGCGGCAACTTTCATTTCGCGCCATCCGTGGACATCCGCCCCTGAACGGCGAGCAGAATCGGCGCTAATTTAGGTTTATAAGTTTATAGATCAGTTGCCGCTATGCGATAATAAATATATGTTCTGAATCGCTGCACAGCAATGGCATCAGACTATGAACCAAAAAACAAGGTGAAATGACTGTTAAAAATTGTTTTCTGTTTGAGCTCTTTGAGGAACGAAAAAAGGGAGTTTAAAACAATTTAAGTCATCGCCGTAGTTTTTTTGAGTGAAGGCGTGCAGCCTTGATCTTTTTTGCTTTGTTTTTGCGATCAAGCGAAAAATTGGAGCGTAGCTGAAAACGTGAATTCCATTGAAAATATAATTTAGATAAACAAAAGAAGTCGGGTTTGGGCGAAGCGCCAAGGTTATTCGGAGCTGTTTGTTAGCGCTTATTTCGAGTCAACAGTTCTTCCTCCAAGAATTATTTACGTTTGGTATATAAATTTGAAGTCATCCATAACACAGCTTACTTAATTATTCCTTAAGATATGCTTAATCTAAGACATAGCGAATGCAGCTACATTTGTATCGGAAGAAGCATATTTTTCTCCCAATTAATATAGTTTCTTTTCTTCCAAACTTAAACCCGCTTTCCCGGCGGGTTTACCTTTTGGCTTTTAGCTATACAAGTTTATTGGATAATGTATCCGGAAAGAGTAAGGTTGGCTTAAATCCTTTCGCCTCCTCAAATTCCATTGATGCATAAGATATGATGATGATCACATCTCCGATTTCAGCCTTTCGTGCTGCCGGACCGTTCAAACAAATCATTCCACTGCCCCGACTTCCTTTAATCACATAGGTGTCTAATCGCTCACCATTGTTAATGTTAACAACCTGAACTTTTTCGTTCTCAATAATATTAGATGCCTCCATTAAATCTTCATCAATGGTGATACTTCCAACGTATTGCAAGTTGGCATCGGTTACTGTAACCTTGTGTATTTTCGACTTTACTACTTCTATATTCATAGCGCTGCAAAGTTAGTAATTTTGATTTCGTAAAAACAAATAATATTGGAGTGTTAACAGAATTAATACAATGAATTATTCATTGTGAGTTTATCAGGATCTTCAGGCATGAATTTTTCCAGACTAATTTGCTCGCCATCAAATACTGCATATGTGAAATTACTGATCCAATCGCCCAAGTTTACGAAATGTACATCAGGTTCTATTTCAATATTTTTTGCAATATGGCGGTGTCCATAAATCATGTAATGGAAATGTTTTTCTTTTAGCTCCGCTCTGGAATGCTGAATGAGCCATTCTTTATCGCCATAAAAAGGAGGAATAGATCCGTACTGAAACCTGCTCTTATGCGACCAGGCATGTGCCAGCCCAATTCCTAAATTTGGATGTATGCGCTCAAAGCACCATTGCAAGAACTTATTAGTAAATATCTTCTTCAAAAATTTGAACGACCTATCTCCCGGCCCCAAACCATCGCCATGCGCTATATAGAATTGCTTACCATTTCTTTCAATCTGAATTGGATGGCGATGCACTGTAACACCTATCTCTTCTGGCAAATAATCAAAAACCCAGATATCGTGGTTACCCGTAAAAAAGTGAATTGGAATGCCGCTATCAGCTATTTCGGCTAGCTTACCAAGAAAGCGGGTAAAGCCTCGGGGCACAGCTTTCTTGTATTCAAACCAAAAATCAAAAATATCGCCAACCAAATATAACTCAGTGGCATCTTCCTTAATCATGTCTAACCATTTCACAAAGTGCTTTTCCCGTTCGAGGCTAGCTGCATGATTAGGTAAGCCTAAATGCACATCGGAAGCAAAATATATTTTATGATTTTCTTTCAAGCTCATACACTTATCTCTCGCTTATTTATTGCTGAAATAAAATGCGAAATTAAAAGATATTTCGGATTGCCCGATTACTATTTTTGATACTGAATTAATTTTGATGCAGATATACCAGCAGCTTGTACTTTCAATAGATAGGTGCCACTGCTTAGATTAGATTGCGGAGCATAAGAATATTGAAAGTCTCCAGGCTGCTCCTGTTTTGCGTAAATAGTTTCAAGATGTTTTCCACTTAGATCAAATAAATCAATTAAAACAACCCCGGCTTCCTGTACTGGAAATTGGATGGTAAACTCGCTAGCCGGATTTGGAAATACATTAATAGTACCAGACTCAATACTGCTGGCAACATTTAAGTTTGTTGTATCAATGTCTGCCTGATAATAAGCAGTGGCTGTTAAACCATTATCCACAATTTTAAGTACCGGCAAGCCACCATTTTTTGCCAACCAAGTGTACTCTGTGTTTGTAATTGGCGGAATACTAAATCCTGTTCCCGTAGAATCCATATAGATCGAATCGGTATTTGTTACAATCGACTTTACCCTTAACACTTCAAATGTATCTGTTGGTAAGTATATGGTTCCCCAGCCATCAACTTCAGTGCTCCTGTCAATTACGCTTCCATAATAAAACACGCCTGGAAAAGAAAAGTCAAGATCGGCAACGTTTGTAAAACTATCACCATAATCCAATGGAAATTCGTAAAGCACATCCGGGGAACCTAATTTAATTGGGACTCCAATCCCCGATAGCTCGATTCCGTATCCAACCATTTTATAACCGGCACTTTTATTAGAATAAAACGACAAGCCATCACCAATCGGAAGCCCAAGATCTATTGGAGACTCGAGCAAAGGTTGAACGAGATTTGCGGCATTAGGATCGAATGGCAAGCCAAAAACTGCGTAATAGGTAATACCTACAGAATCCATTGGCCAATAAACTTCTTCTGTTGGAAGTAAAGAACTTAAATTCGAAAAATCCCAAACAAATGAGGTACCTGTATTCGTATAATCACTACCAATCATTAACATGGTATGCTGTGTATACGGAACGTTCGGTTCTGGCATATCTCCATCATCAATTGTTATTTGTGCGGTAGCAAGCAGGGGTAAACAAAACAAACTTAGCAGGATATATTTTCTCATAATGGTAGAATTTTCATGTTTAATTAGATAAGCTGACAGATGCTTAACAATGACTAAAATACTTATTATTTACCAACTAGAAACTATATAAACTAAAAAACACCCGGAAGGTCCGGGTGCATTTCTAAAAATTGCGATTTAATAAAATAGAGGTTTGGGTCTCGCGGGAATGGGTTAAAATCCTACGATCATAATGCCAACTGTTACCGGCATATAGTTTTCTGGGCCAAAGCCTTTTCCTTCCTCAAAAAGAGGAGCCAGACTGTAATTTGCAAAGAGGTTAATATCGTCGATCCCAATTCTTGCCGTTAAACCGTAATCAAATTTATTCAGGTTATAATCATCTTTAATTTTGTCCTCAAACTTTTGGCCACCTTCCGACCATTCTGCTTTGTAGTTAGACCCTATCTTAAAGCTTCCGTAACCACCGGCCATTAGAAAGAATTCATTTTTCTTTGGTCCGATTGGAAACTGTAAATCGAACATTACCGGAATAGTGAGGTATGTTGCCTGTAAGCGGTTTTTCTTAATTTTCACATCTTCAAACGGCACAGCTGTGAGTCCATCGTTATCGGCAAATACGCGAATTTCATTATCGAAATGATAATTTTTCCATTGCATTCCTAATCCAGTAACCAATCCAAAATTATTAGCAATTAATGGAATTTCCTTCTGAAACAAGTTTAGTCCAAAAGTCCATGACCTTACCATATTAATATCCAATGGATGATCGGCTGCGGGAAATTTATTATCAGCATCAACTAAACCATTAAATCCGAACTCGAATCCAGCCCAGTGACCTTCAAATTTTGCATGCTTCTTTTTCTTTTTATCATCCCCACAGTCACTATCACCATCGTTAAGATCAAAGTTAACTTCGTCTTCCTTGGTTGCTGTTGTTACTTTAATATCAAGGTCTTCATTTTCTCTTTCAATGACCGTAATAATTTTACTTCCAAATTTTACACGGGTGGTATCTACAACCTGTGTTTCTGTAGAATCAACAATTTGTGCCTTTAGGGTTAATGCTGGCAACAAAAAGAGAGCGCTTAAGATGAATACTAGTTTTTTCATGATTTGATTATTTAAATTAAATGTTTTAAAATTTGAACCTGTGACGGAAGGATGTTTTGATTAGTTACAGCTAGACCTAATATTTTTTTTTGAACCTGATATTTTAATGAAAATAAAAAGGCTTTTAATGGTTTGATTTCTATTTTTGTAGGATAAACTTTAGGAATATGGTAATAGCTACAAAATACAAGGCAACAAATATTAAAACGGTATTTTTAATCTTTGCATTTGTTACCGTTGCCCTGCTGGTAATTCTCTTTTTCACCGATCTGGTTCCCTACAAAAAGGCACCGTATATTTTGCTAGCAGTTGGTGTAGCAGTTTACATCTATTACATTCTTAAGAAGTTTATGTACATCCAGTATAATGATACCTCGGACAAAATCGTGTTACGATTCTTCAAGATTATACCTTCAACGCTGGATCATCATGCCATTGAAATACCTAAACGTACTTTTGTTAAGTACGAGATTAAGCAATCAATTTTAGGATTGCGAGAAGAAATAATTCTTGTTCAGCGCACCAAGAATGGTGTAGCCAAATACCCACCAGTTAGTATCTCCATTTTAAATGAATCGCAGAAGAAAGAGCTTACCGACTCGCTCGATCATATTATTAGAAGTAATGGCTAAATAGCTATTCTATAATTTTTTAGGCACCATATTATTTTATCAAAATTAGCTTCTAGCCGTGAATTCGGGCAAGTTGTCTAACAACATACACTAGTGCACAAAAGTAATACATATCACTATTTGTAATTTTCATAAATCCAATCGCTTAGCTCTGTATCCTTTTTTGAATTAGTTACGTACAAAACTAACCTAATTCAGATTTAATGAGTACTTACACAAAAGACAATTATATTTCAGCCCTTGATGGATTGAGAGGCCTTATGGCCTTTTGGGTTTTTTATGGTCACTTTCAACTATTCTGCATTGGAACCGAACCCGCACTTGGATCACCTACCATCGCCGTTGATGTGTTTATGTTACTCTCCGGATTTCTAATGTTTTATCAGTGGGAAAAACGATGGAGTAATGATCTAGGATATGGAATTCAAACGAAGATATTCTACTTAAGACGCATCTTTAGAATTGCACCTCTGTATTTTACAATTCTTGTTTTCATTTACATATTCAGCAATTACTTTCACAATATTCAAATAGAACTAAGCGGGTTTGTTCTTCAGGATTGGGCAACCGATACCACTGCCGGCCCCTTGGCTAGCGAAGGGCGAAACATGCTAATAGATATGATAACCCACTTTACCTTTCTGTTTGGTTTTTTACCAAACTATGTAGAAACCAACATACTTCCTGACTGGAGCATTGGATTGGAAATGCAGTTCTATCTTTTTCTACCCCTGATAATTCTGATGATCAGAAAAATGGGGTGGTTTTCGATGACTGTTATTATTCTTGCCCTTACCTACATTAATTCTAAGTTATTTGGTGTTTACGGTACAGAAGGTCTGCTGGCACATTTCGATCAACCCGGATTTCTCGGATTCAAGCTCTATATCTTTCTGGCAGGAATGCTCATTGGCGGAGCTTATCTTAATAAGAAGTCTTCCTTTTGGATGATCTTTCTGGCAATCGGAATAATCTTTTATGCTACTACCATACAGTTTAAGGCTTTCTTTGTATTAATTCTCTTTATTCTGTTTTACGACTTTGATAAAAACCCGGCACGCATTCCAGGCATTCTAATAAAAATGCTCAATTGGCTGGGAAGTCCTTTTGGAAAATTCCTGGGTAATTCATCGTACTCCATCTATCTCTTGCACAATCTGGTATTGTTTCCTGTTTTGGTATTCCTGCATGGCACCGACTGGTTTTCCACGCTAAGCAATATAGCAAAGATGGGCTTTGCGGCTGTCATTGTTTTTCCAATAGCTTATGGTATCTCCTATCTTCTGTTCTCTTTTATTGAAGTTCCGGGTATTAACTATGGACGAAAGATTGTAAAAAAACAGCAAGCAAAAGCACTTGCTAAAATTCAAAACGTAGCGGATGTAGAAGCATAGCTTCATCTACTGATCAAAAAAAATACCTCTTAATATTTCCATACATTAAGAAATAAAAAGAGGTATTCGATAAATTTTTTAAGCTACTACATCTTATTCGGATGAATCATATTCTCGGGAGATAAAATTTGATCAAGCTTTTCTTTCGACAATAATTTCTTTTCTAGTACCAGCTCATATACCGAACGATTATTCTCTAAGGCATCCTTAGCTAATTCAGTTGAAGCTTCGTAACCAATATACGGGTTTAAAGCTGTAACTATTCCAATACTGTTTTCAACCTGTGCACGACAATGCTCACGGTTGGCAGTTATTCCCTTAATACATCTACGATCCAATGTTGCCATTCCATTCTTAAGCATTTCAATCGATTCGAACAAGCTCTGAACAATAACCGGCTCCATTACATTCAGTTCGAGCTGACCAGCTTCCGATGCCATTGCAATAGTTAAGTCGTTACCAATAACCTTAAACGCGATCTGATTAACAACTTCAGGAATTACCGGATTTACTTTACCAGGCATAATGGTTGAACCTGGCTGCATTGGCGGTAAGTTAATTTCGTTTAATCCGGTACGTGGACCAGATGAAAGTAAACGCAAATCGTTTGACATTTTTGATAGCTTAATAGCCAAACGTTTAACAGCTGAAGAGTACATAATGAATGCACCAGTATCCTGAGTTGCCTCAACTAAATTTGACGCTAACTCAATCTCCATTCCAGTTATGGCTTTCAGATGAGAAATTACCTTACTACTGTATTCAGGATCAGCATTGATACCAGTACCAATGGCCGTACCTCCCATATTTACCTCTAAAAACAAATTTGAATTCAGACCAAGCCTCTTTATCTCTTCTTCTAAAGTAACTGCATAAGCTTCGAAAGACTGCCCTAATGTCATTGGAACAGCATCCTGCAACTGTGTACGTCCCATTTTTATCACATCGGCAAACTCAGTAGCTTTTACTTTTAACGATGCAATCA
>JBFHES010000051.1:0-19727 GCA_041584015.1 Bacteroidales bacterium | reverse complement strand
GCACGGCCTCTACCACGTGTATTTCCATACTTTTGGTTGATGGTCTTCAGGTAAGGAACTTTATTGTAAAGTGTCAATAGATTAACCTGACCATTTAACTGTGTTGATCCGGTGTTCTTAATGGTATTACCCAGGTTTATGGTATCTACTAAAAGCGGACTGGCAATCCAGTCGTAGGTGCTGTTATATCGCGCGGTTAATGATGTCCAGTCGAGGAATGGGAATCGGTTAATTGGAATGTTCCAATTAAGGTTCATCATCTGATGATAATTGGTCGTTCTACCAAAGCTTGTAAGGTTTTGCCATACGGAATCTTTCCATTGCCTGTACATTGCCGGGTCACCTTGTCTGTCCACCATGCCGTCAGGTTCGTCGATTCGTGCCTGATTGGTTGCGGAGAAGTCGAGTTTTAATGATTTTGATAAATCATATTTTAAATCGTACTGTCGGTTCCAGGTGAAGTTCTTTTGGTACGTTGCTGGTATGTCAATTCCGGCATTGCTTAGGTGTTCTGTGGTAATGTTCCGAAGTTTCGACTCCTTATAATTTCGAGTAAGATCTGTTCTAAACGATATTTGCTGAGGCAAATAGTAGAAGTTAAAATCTTTAACCAATCTAAAGTATTTCGATTTTAGCACTTTGCTCTTCGACTTCTTGAACGGAGAAATGTTCTTTGGTCGATTGTTAAAACTGTAAGCTAAACCTCCACGATAATCTTTCTGCAGGTTGTATTCGGTATTTACATTTCGTGAGAACAATTCATTATAAGCATAGGAAGCCGACCAGTTAGAGATGTCCCAAATCTTTGGTTGTTTCATCGATCGCTTGTTAATTTGAACGTTTGTAAAGTTCAAACTCTTACGTCTGGTATAGTCTTGCGCCATGCGCTTAATTGAGTCACGTTCCGATTTTGATCCCGCATTATCCAGGGCAATCTGGAACGGAATATCCGGATCGAGTGGGTTGTACTCAGGATTACTAACATTCTCGCTAATTCCCATGTACATTGGTATTCTAATTCCTGATTCTTCGGAGAAGAACTTACCTAATTCAAAATTAGATGAGATATCATATTGATAGGTTTCTTCTTTGCTACGCTCGTTAACTTTTTGCTCAATACTACCGAACCCAGGCTTGCTGGTGCTACCTGCAATGGTAACTGTTCCAAAGTCGGCTAGCTTGGTCATTATTCTTGCGTTGGCAGCCCAACCGCCTTCTTCATCAAAATCGGTGAGTCGTAATTCGTTCAACCACACCTCACCCGATTTTGGTTGTGCATCATCTGCTAAATCAGAGTATTCTGCGTTGGCTTTTGGGTTACGAATACCGATCATAATGGTACGTACATTACTTAGGTTCGGGTTACCTGTTATGGTTACCCGATTGTACTGGCTACCATCATCCACCATTTCACTTTCCAGTCGTGAATATGGAGCGGCAATATTTACATTTGCCGGGTTGGTTCTGCTGGCATCGTTTCTAAATTGCTTTAATGTTTGGAAAACAGCCAGCTCAATATCAATTCGGTTTTCGTCCGGCCAAACAATCAAACGATCAGAATTGGCATCGTTATTATATCTGCCAGGTGGTGTAACACTTAACGGAACTTCGTATTCGTAATAGTTCTGTTTGTAGTCGGAACCGATTCGAATGAATACGCGCAAGTCTTTATCATTTAATAAATACGGATCAATTTGCTCGGCATGTACCTCCATTTTCAGGCGCTTGTACTGGCGAATATCCATGGTTACGTTTCTGTATGCTGCCTTGGCATCACCATCCTCCAGGTCGTAAACCTGTAAGGCAATTGATTGCTCGTTTAACTGACGTAACTGCGGATTTGTTGGATCAATTACCCGGTCAATACCCGGAGGTAATACATAGTTCACCGGCGACTTGTTTCCGTTCTCTTCAATATTTACAGCTGTAACATCGAATGTTGCACTTACTGGCTGCGGCGTTGGTTCGTATTCACCCGGTCCGCGTAAGGACTGATTGTACTTTCTCCACTCACCCCGAACGAGGTCCATTTTTGCAAAACGTAAAACAACATCTTCCTCAAATCCCTTAAGGAACATTCTTATGAATCGGATGGACTTAAAATCTGAAATAGATCCTACTACCATATCCGGCTCATAAATTGGCACCTTAAACTGATACCAGGTAACCTGACCGCTTTCGCCATTCTTCAGCGTTACGTTCGCCTTAATTTCATCATTAATATAATGCTTGTCTATTCTAAGGTTTTGGTAGGTGATCGGAAGTACATATTGGTAGTAACTCTCACCTTCACTTAAGGTATTGTCATTATTAATGTCCTCAACATCCGGAATTGTGGTTGATGAGGTTGGATAGGTTTCTTTGAATTGATCTGCTGTAGGTGAGTTACCCTCGGTTCCATTAAAGCTCTTATAACGTTCGAGAATTCCCAATTGAGCATCATCATAATCGCTACCTCTAAAATAGTGGAAATCATCTGATGCCGGGTCGGTTGTTGCTTGCTGATAGGCAGCACTTGAAGCTCCGTACAAGGCTTCAATCTTATCAATATACTCTTGATGGAAATCCTGCTCATCGCCTGATTCACTTGATAAACCATCAAAACCAACATCCTGATAAGGTCGCTTGGCATTGTCGTTATCAAAACCATTTACCAAAGACTGGATAAGCGGAATACGCCCCCAAATAGTGGTGTCCACATAGGAAGAGTCAGCTGGTCCTGGCAGGCCATTCTCAAACGATTTACGTGAATCCTTAAGGATGTCTTCAGAAATGTTACCAAGGTTAAAATATAGATTACCACCGGTGTGCGAACTATCTGCATCTTCAGCAAACGGGTCCATCACCCAAAATTCAATAAACTCAATGTTGGATGCTTCAAAATCGTTGGTTTCAATTTTACGCATAATACCACCCCATCTTGTTTTTGGTTCGGCCAACAAACCTGAACCGTCATCAAGTAATCCTTGGGAATACGCACTTGGATCTGTATCGAAGTTATAAGGTCCTTTTTCTGATGGATAGAAAGCAAGGTTTAAAACCGAGATGTTTGTCGGAATTCCGTTTGGTGTTTCCTTGTTAGGGAAAATTTCTTTTTCAAAAACCTCACGCACAAAGTGGCTCGATTGTAAGTCAGGATTGTTCTCAATATGTCCTGGTGTTGCCGTATTGTTTCTTAGGAATAATGGGTCGATTGTATACCAGGCCAAACGAGCACGATTAAAACCATAACCCAAATCGTTGGTAGTTTGTGCCTCAGGGAAATCATCTTGATGTTGCGGTGTACTTGCTAAAACCCAGGCACCGTAATTTCTAATGTCAAGCGATGTTTTGCTTCCTTCAAAATCATCAATGTAAGCTGTACCGCTTTCGTCAATCGCTTTTGAATGACCCGGAATTAAATGTGCAAATTCACCATATACCTGAATCGAAGACATTTCCTTGGTTTCTAGGAACGGAAGTTTATCAACTAACTTGGTTAGTATTGGCACATCCGAACGGTAATTACCATCAATACCCCAAATGGTATTCGAAATTGGCTCGTCACCAATATTCACTTTCGAAGTTAATGGACGCTCCGTAAGATTTAATAAGGTGGCTCCAATATTGAAATCATCGTTAACACGATAATCGAGGTGTGTCCCAAAAAGTGTTTTCGATTGGATGTTAAACATCGAGTTACTTTCCAATGATATCTTTATTGGTGTACCTGATTCTAACAAGCCCTGATTAGTAATCTTCACTGTACCCATGGTGTAGTCAACCTGATAATCCTGGTTTTCTACCAATGGCATTCCTCCAGCTGTTACTTTAACAGAACCTTCCGGAATATTCAATGCATTCAGTCTAATCTCCGATGAAGAGGCTGACATGTATGTACCTTTCAATCGGAACTTATTCTTTTCTGTTTGCTGGCTGGCAAATGTTTTTGTGGAGTCGTACAAAGACTCATACGCATATTTATCGGCAATATCATCAAGATCGGAGTTTCCTCCGGTTATTGCTTCGCGCAGGTGGCTACCGAATGGCTCGCGTACCGGGAAGATAATTCGACCATTTTGCGCATTAATGGTTACTCCTTGCACAAAGTCAAAAATACCATCGGGTGATGGATCAAGATTCGAATTAAGGTTATCAAGATTAAACACAGTAATCAATGGTAAACCGTTGATACCGCCTTCTTCTGGTGATGCACCTTCGGAGATATAGTTAAGTGCAGTACCGGTTAAATCGTTTTGGTATAAAACATTTAGCACAAAGTCTTCAGGGTTTACCTGATAAGCACCAATGGCATAAATGTTTTTCATCATAAGCTCCCAGGTTGGGCTTAAGCGCTTCTCGCCTGATTGCATGCGAATATTTGGTGAAAGGTATGTTCCTTTCAATAATTTAAGAATGAGTGTCTCCGGATCAGCGGGTCCGTCGGATGTGAATTCACCTACACGATGCGTTTCTCCTTGATAGGTATATTCATAGGCTACCGCTAAAACCTCGTCGGCGTTAAGAGCACCATTAAGCGAAACATAACCAAGCTTATCGTTAAGTGAATATTCCGATGCATTCAACTTTCGTGCTTTCTCAATTTTCTCGTAATCTTGTCCAGATCTAAATTCCAGGGATGTTAATCCCAGATCGTTTAATACTGCTGATATCTGACTGATGTCGCGAATACCTTCGTAGGTAGTCGTCATGGTTTCATACAAGCTGTTACTGTTGTTATCCGGAAAAACATTTTCCATGTTATTATTGGCAATAACATCGTTAAAAATGTTCGAGTTACCAGGATACATTCCGTAAGGAGCACCAGCCGGATATGCACTTTCTCCAAGGTCGAGGAATGCAATTATGTTACGCGCGTTTGTGTAATTACCACTTTTGTTGGTCACCCAAACTTCAATTTTAGAAACTGTAATACCCGATGAAATAATAGGCATTGTTCTCAATGACTGATCATAGTAATCCTTGAAAAATTGTGATAAGAAAAAGTGTTTGTTGGCTTCATACTCATCTGATTCAACTTCAAAGTCGTTAAGCTGTGCACCACCTTCCACCTCTATGGATGAGGATTCACCTTTTTGCTGTGAGAAAACAGAAGTTACACGAAGCTTACCAAATTTAAGCTCGGTTTTAATACCGAACAAACTCTGGCTACCTGTAATTAATGTTCCGGATAAAGGAAGTGTAACATCACCAGCTTCAATTACCTGAATTATTTCGTCTTCCTTTCCTTCGTAACGAAGGTTCATTTTGTTCTCAAAATCAAATGTCGACTCGGTATTGTAATTGGTTTGGATTTTCATCTTATCGCCAATCTGACCAGTTACGTTCATTTGAATTTTTTCCTGGAAATCAAAAGTAGTAGTACGTCTTAATTTTTCAGGAAGGGTAGGGTTTCCATTGTTCGAAATGTTTATACCGAAAATAAGTTCTGCCGAACCTGTTGGTACAATATTGATGGTGTTGCTACCAAATATTTTATCGAATATTTCGCCACCTACATGTAGCTTTGGAATTAAAGAGGTTTGGTTGGCAAAACTTTCGCCACGGAATTTTTGGTGCCAATATTCTTTAACTGATTTGTTGAATTCATACTCGCGGTATTCTTCCATTGTCATGGAACCCGGATAGCGATAATTCAGGTCGCCTACTCTTTGCGTAAAAATGTATTCTCCTGTTCTCGAATCAAATTCCACATCAGACTTTACGTTTGATGGTAATCCCATGATAAGACCGGTAGCGTTGTTAGCATCGTTCTCATTGGCAAAATCCCCTTCATCCGGAAAGGTGTATGGCAGTGCTATGTCTGTTGTATCTGGTTGGGTGGAATCACCAATCAGGATCGTTAATTTTCCCCAATCAATTTTCCCTATCTGCCTGTATTCATCGCTTGCATGAATATTGCCAAAATCAGCCAATACTAGTAACAGTACCGCTGATACAATGAAAAATCTGATATATTTATTCAAACCTAAAAACCCTTTTAATTATATTCATTGTTCGACAAAAAACCAATCTAAAGTTGCTTAAGTGCCTTCTTAACCAAGTCTTCAACCGAAGCATTCGGTTCTTTAGTAAGTACCTTAGACAATGTCTTTTCCGACATGTTTTTTGCAAATCCCAAAGCGACTAATGCTGATAACGCTTCTTCTTTTATAGTATTGCTTTGCGAAATAAAAATTTCAGCGTCCTGACCTACTTTTCCAATCTTGTCTTTTAAATCAACTATGATGCGCTGTGCCGATTTAGCTCCAATTCCTTTTATTCCTTGTAAAACGGCAACATTTCCGGTAAGTATTGCATCGCGAATTTCGGCTGTACTCATTGATGAAAGCATCATGCGCGCCGTGTTGGAGCCAACACCTGAAACAGAAATTAAATGTCGGAACATCTCTCGCTCCGATTCTTGAAAGAAGCCAAACAATACATGTGCATCTTCGCGGATTGCCTGATGGATAAATAGCTGACATTCCTTTCGTTCATTTAAACTGCTATATGTGTTTAAAGAAATTTCAATGGAATAGCCTATTCCTGCTGCATCTACAGTGGCATTGGAAGGGCTTAGTTTTACTAGTTTACCGCTTATATATTCGTACATAATTTATCCTTCGGAAAAATAAGCAGCAAAAGTAAATAAAATTTTCATTATGTCCTTGTGTTATTGCTATTTCGGGGCGTTAGGACAATTCAAATTGTATGGATGGAAGGAAGGTAAGAAAAGTCCTTCGGTTAGTTTGGCAACCGAAGGACTCAATATGCTATTTTTTAATGCTTTCTTCGTATTGTGCATCAATTACGGCAACAGTTACCATGTTCACAATTTCGGCAACACTTGCATCAATCTGTAAAATATGAACAGATTTTTGCATGCCGTTCAGAATCGGTCCGATGGCTTCGAACTTGCCCATTTCCTGCATTAGCTTATAAGCAATGTTACCGGCACTTAAATATGGGAATATAAGTACGTTTGCTTTGCCACACGATAGTTTTGAGAAAGGAAAGTTCTCGTTCAGAATCTCATTATTAAGCGCGAAGTTTGCCTGCATCTCACCATCAACAATAATTTCCGGATGATCGCGATGAAGGATTGCTACGGCATCGCTCATGCGTTTTGGCACGGCAGCTCGTATGGATCCAAAGTTGGAATAAGATAACAAGGCGACGCGGGCTTCTATTTGAAATGCTTTAACTGCTCGAACCGTTTGGAGTGTGATTTCAACAAGTTGCTCGGTTGTTGGATTTAAGTTAACGGTCGTGTCTGCAAAGAAAATAGGTCCTTCTTTTGTGTTAATGATGTACATTCCTGAAACCAGATTATCACCACTACGACGACCAATGCACTGCAAGGCAGGTTTGATACTTTCCGGATAACTTTTCTTAATTCCAGAAATCATTGCGTCTGCCATTCCTGTTTCAACCATCATTGGGGCAAAATAACTTCTTCGATACATGTTGTTTTGTGCTCCTTCCCAGGTAATTCCTTTACGCTGACGTTTTTCGTAAAAGATCTTAGCAAATTCTTTTCGCTTAATGGCTTGATTTTCTGCTTCAGGATCAATGATTTCAATGTTCTTCAATTCAAGCTCATAGTCACGAATAAGCTCATTTATCTTGTCTTCATTACCTAAGAGTACTGGAGTTGCAATTCCTTCGTTTCGTACAATCTCGGCGGATTTAAGCACTCTGTAATGATCAGCTTCAGAAAACACAACACGCTTTGGATCTTTTTTGGCGCGTGCTTTAATCTGACGAATCAAGGCGCTTCCCAGTCCAAGTCGCTTGCTTAAGTCTTCGCGATACAGATCCCAATTGGCGATTGGTTTTTTTGCAACACCAGAATCAATGGCTGCTTGTGCCACGGCAGGTGCAATGCGTGTTATTAATCTAGGATCGAGTGGTTTTGGAATAATGTAACTTGGGCCATAAACCAAGTTGTGTGAATGATAGGCAAGGTTTACCTCTTCAGGAACTGGTTCTTTGGCTAGTTTGGCCAATGCATATACGGCAGCAATTTTCATTGCTTCATTAATTTTTGTTGCTCCTACATCAAGTGCTCCTCTAAAAATAAATGGAAACCCTAAAACATTATTTATTTGGTTTGGATGATCGGAACGACCAGTTGCGAAAATAATATCAGGTCGGGCATTCATAGCCTCGGCATAGGAAATCTCCGGGTTTGGATTTGCCATTGCAAAAACAATCGGATTTTTATTCATCGACCAAAGCATCTCTTTGTTGATAACATCAGCCACTGATAATCCAATGAAGACATCGGCGTCTTTCATGGCCTCTTCTAAAGTAGATATGTTACGTTTGGTTATAAATTCTTCTTTAATTTTATTAAGGTCTTTCCGCTTATCATTAATAACGCCTTTACTGTCGCACATAACAATATTCTCGCGTTTTAAGCCAAGGCTTATGTATAAACGAATACACGAAACGGCAGCGGCTCCGGCACCGTTTACAACTACCTTTACTTTTTCCATGTCTTTGCCAGCAAGCTCAAGCGCATTAATCAATCCGGCAGCCGAAATAATAGCCGTACCATGCTGATCGTCGTGCATTACCGGAATGTCCAGAGCAGCTTTAAGTCGGTCTTCAATTTCGAAACACTCCGGTGCTTTAATGTCTTCAAGGTTTATACCGCCAAAGGTTGGAGCGATAGCAATTACCGTTTCAACAAACTTGTCGATATCTTTTAGGTCAACTTCAATATCGAATACATCAATGTCTGCAAAAATTTTGAAGAGCAATCCCTTTCCTTCCATAACCGGTTTTCCGGCTAGTGCTCCAATGTCTCCGAGGCCAAGAACTGCTGTTCCGTTTGAGATTACAGCAACGAGGTTACCCTTGGCAGTATATCGATATACATCTTCAGGGTTGTCGGCAATCTCAAGGCAAGGAAATGCAACGCCGGGAGAGTAAGCCAGCGACAGATCACGTTGCGTTGAATAAGGTTTGGTAGGGATTACTTCGATTTTACCCGGCTTATCATTTTCATGATATTCCAGGGCTTCACGTTTTGTAAATTTAGTCATGGTTAGGTAAAATTTTTGTTGCACACAAAATTATTCAAATCCTGTGACGTGGCTAGTGACAATGATCACCCTTTTAAGCCCAATTGATCTGTTGTTGAACAGAAATTGTCTTAATACGTTAAAGTTGAAACAATAATGTGTTAAACGTCGTAGAGAGAATAACAAAGTTGGTGTAGTATATGTAAATTATGTAACTTTGAAATGTTGTGAAATTTAAACCATCTAAAAATGAAACTTAAATCAATATTTGTAGCGATTTTATCAGTTCTGTTTGTGTATTCATTCGGACAGTCAACCGTACAATATAAACCAACCAAGCATTACACTGGCATTGCAAATACCGGAAGTAATATGACATTGGGGATACCTCTAACAGCCTGGGACGTTGTGCCGGAAGTAGGCGATGAGATTGGAGCTTTTAATGAGCATGGTAAACTTGTTGGTAGCACGGTGTTTCTTGGAAGCAACAGCGCCATAACTATTTGGGGTGATGATGAAACGACAAGCAATAAAGAAGGAACTCAAACAGGTACAAGATATACGCTAAGACTATGGCATAATGAGTCTAATGCTGAGGATGTAATTGTAGTTAAGACCTGGTTACAAGGTGATGATATCTACGAAACCAATGGTATCTCGGTTATTGATAAAGTTGGTCTCGAAGAATTTATCATTGGTCAGGGAGAATATGTATTAGGTCAAAATATTCCTAATCCTGCAAACTCAATGACGAAGATAGAATTCTCTATTCCTGCACAAAAGCCTGTTAAGATTGCTATTTATTCAGCAGGTGGTAAGATGATCAGAGAACTTCTTTCAGAAGACTTAGCCGCAGGAAAGCATCAGGTAGAATTTAATGTGAGCGATTTAGCCGCAGGAACATATTATTATAAATTAATGACTTCAGATTATACTTCTACAAAGGCAATGAACGTGGTGAGATAAATTTGAAGATGGGTGGGGGAAAAGAGGCTGCAATGTAATTTGTAGCCTCTTTTTTATTGACTGAAAATACTTGTTTCTAATGTCAGTATATCTGGTAGCTCCTAATTGGTTTTGCTATATTTTGAGACGGCAATGGTAAGTATTGTTAGTCCATAGCCACCCACTATTGCAAACTCACGCCATATATCCATAAAGCCTGAACCTTTAAGTAAGATCATACGGTTGACTTTCATAAAGTAAGCCATTGGGTTGATGTAATTGATCATTTGTGCCCAGGATGGCATGGTTTCAATTGGCGTAAACAGGCCGCTCATCAATACAAAAACAATCATAAAAAAGAATGCCATAAACATAACTTGTTGCAAGGTATGTGAAACTGTTGCAAGGAGTAAGCCTAAGGCTAGTACAAGAATTAAGTACACAAAGGCAAATGCAAATAATACCAGCAGGCTGCCTAGCATTGGAATATCAAATATTATCTTCCCGATGACCAAACCAAGGGCTAGCTCGAATAAACCAATTAGCAAAAATGGAATGAGTTTGCCCATCATGAACTGAAATTTTTTGATGGGTGTTACGTTAATTTGCTCAATGGTACCAACCTCTTTTTCGCGAACAATATTAAAAGCGGTTAAAAATGTTCCGATAAGTGTCACTAACATTACAAGTATTCCCGGAACCATAAAGTGTTTGTAGTTTAAGCCGGGATTATACCAAAAACGTTGCTTAATTTCTATTTGCTTAAAGTTGCCGGCCAAATCTGCTGATAGGAATTTGGGGATGAGTTCTTTGTTATAGCTGCCCAAAATCTGGGAGGAATAAGAGTATACCAAACCTGCCGTCATGCCATTTACAGCATTTACTAAAAATTGTACTTGCGGGTCATTCTGTCGATAAATGTCTTTTTCCAAACCTGCCGGAAATACAATTATTACATCGGCGCTATTTTCATAGAAGGCGTGGTAGGATTCATCAATAGAATAATCATAGCCATTAATATCGTAAAATGGAGAGGCATTAAATTTCTGAATAATGTTCCTGGATGCCGATGAATTATCTAAATCAACCACACGAACTTTTATATGCTGCATTTCCAGTGTAGCCGCAAAAACCAGAATAAGTAATTGCACAACAGGCAAAATAAAAATGATGGGCAGCATGGTTTTATTCCTGAAAATCTGGATAAACTCTTTCTGTAATATGAAGAAAATGGTTCTCATGTTTATTCTAATCTGAGTTTGAAATTCTTAACACTGGCAATAATTAACAGCATAGTTATCCCAACTAAAATGAGGGTCTCTTTCCACACAAAAAGGAATCCGGTGCCTTTAATCATTATGTTTTTAACAATCACGATAAACCAACGCGGAGGCATTATTAAACTTAAGTACTGCAATGCTTTTGGCATGTTTTCAATTGGGAAAATAAATCCGGATAACAGCAGGGTTGGAAGCATCAACGCGAAAATAGAGATGAACATAGCCACTTGTTGCGATGGCGCTTTGGTTGAAATAAATATGCCGAGGGTGAGCGCGAGCAGAATAAACAGCATGCATTCCAACATGAGAAGAATTAAGCTACCGTTAAGTGGTAACTTAAATACAAAATAACTGAGTACTAATATTACAACGGTGTTGATGACAGATAACACAAAGTAAGGTGCAACTTTGCCAAGTATTATTTGAATAGGTTTAAGTGGTGATACCAATAGAACTTCCATGGTTCCCATTTCTTTTTCGCGGGCAATAGTAATGGAAGTCATCATTGCCGAAATAAGCATTAAGATCAAGGCCATTGTACCGGGTACAAACATGAACACTCCTTTTAGTCCCGGGTTAAAAATCATCCGTACCAATGGATCAACAATAAAGGTTTGTCCTTGATCCGGGTTGAGTTCGGCTAAATAAGAGTTAACAATTCCGCGGGTATAGTTCGAGAGAATTTCTGCTGAGTTTGGGTCTGATGCATCAGCAATGATTTGCAGCTCGGCGCTGCCTTTAGATTCCAGCTGCTGAGCAAAGTTCTGTTCAAAAACCAGCACAAGTTTCGATTTTCCGGAAGTAAACTCATCTTCTATTTGGCTGTCAGATGTTAGCTTGTTTTGCAGGTGAAAATAGCCAGATGACAAAATTTTCTGAGTTATTTTTTGTGTATGGTAGTCGTTGGATTTATCCAGAATAGAAATGTTTGCATCCCTGATTTCGTTGGAGATAACAAAACCGAATATGAGCAATTGCGCAATGGGCATCCCAAACAGGATAATCATTGTTCGCGAATCGCGGAATATGTGTAGAAATTCCTTCCGTAAAAATGCTATGAATCGTTTCATTCTATTGTATTGTTTCTGAGTCAATGTCTAAGATGAGCCAAGTCGGCAGTTCCTGGTTTTCGGTCGGCAGCCAGTCAATATTATGGCCAGCGGTTTGCCTGAATTTTTCGGGTATATTAATCATATAATAAATCTGCTTTCCTACTTCTTCCTATTTCTCACCTAAATCCCATGGTTCTATTTTATTCATCATTGCTCCTGCAATATTTACTGTCATTTGCAACTGTAAGCTGAAGACTTCCATCTGCCTAACTACTCAACATTCCGTGCTAGTTTAATAAACACCTCATTCATTGTGTCTACATCATAAATTTGTTTTAATCCAACAGGAGTATCAAGCGCAGCAATTATACCATCTACCATAATGGAAACCCTGTTGCAATATTCAGCTTCGTCCATATAATGAGTGGTTACAAAAACCGTAATACCTTCATCAACGGCTTCATAAATTAGGTCCCAGAATTGTCTTCTTGTAATCGGATCAACTCCTCCGGTAGGTTCATCAAGGAATACAATTTTAGGTTTGTGAAAGATGGCTACCGAAAAGGCAAGCTTTTGTTTCCAGCCTAGCGGGATGTCCTTTATTAAGGTATTGCTGATGTTTTTCATTTTTAATTTTGAAAGCATCTCAGCTGTACGGTTTCTAATATATTTGTTAGACATACCGTATATTCCGCCGTAAAAGCGCATGTTTTCTGTAATCGTCAAGTCATCATAAAGTGAGAACTTTTGGCTCATGTACCCAATGTTCTTTTTAATGAGTTCCCGTTCTTTGTACACATCAAATCCTGCCACTTTTGCGGCTCCGGATGTAGGAGCGGACAGTCCGCTTAGGATTCTTATGGCTGTGGTTTTACCAGCACCATTGGCGCCAAGGAACCCGAATATTTCTCCTTTATACACATCAAAAGAAAGTTCTTTGTTGGCTGCAAAGTCTCCAAACATCTTGGTGAGCTTTTGCACTTCAATAATGGTTTCCTGATTATTCATCAATAGCCTCCTTTATTGTTGCGAGTTTGTTAATGAAACAATCCTCAATGTTTGGTGCTATAATTTCGCATGAGTTGAATTTCATACCCATCGACTTAAGAAGGTTGCAAATACCTTCATGATATATTTCGGCACCGGGATTAAGGTGTATGCATTGTCCGGCAAGGTAGGCCTGGTTTTCGCCAAACGCTGCGTTCAGCTGATTTTTTACTTCGTATAAGTTGGGCGCTTCAATTTTGTATAGGAAACCGGGATAGTTGGCTTTTACCGCATTCGGAGTATCTAATTCCATTATGGTGCCTTTATTCATTAGTGCAATGCGGTCACACATTTCTGCTTCATCCATATATGGTGTTGATACAATGATTGTAATGCCCTTGGATTTTAAACCTTTTAGCATGTCCCAGAATTCCTTTCGCGATACGGCATCTACTCCGGTGGTTGGTTCATCCAAAACCAAAAGTTTTGGTCGGTGAATAAGTGCACAGCTGAGGGCCAATTTTTGCTTCATTCCTCCGGAAAGATCACCGGCCTTGCGCTTTTTAAATGGTTCAATGTGCGAATACACATCTTTTATCAAATCGTAATTTTCCTCAATGGTACTGCCAAAAACAGTGGCATAAAATTGAAGATTCTCTTCTACAGTTAAATCAGTGTATAAGGAAAATCGACCTGGCATGTAACCAATATGTGAGCGGAGGTACTTAAAATTGGCAACTACATCTTTACCAAGAATCCTTGCACTTCCTTCAGTGGGCAGCAACAATGTAACAATCATGCGCATTAATGTAGATTTACCAGCACCGTCGGGACCAATAAGCCCAAATAGTTCCGACTCATTTACATCAAATGAAATGTTTTGCACGGCAACTACCTTATCGTACGATTTGCTGATATTTTTAAGAACTACCGCCTTATTCATTATCTTCTTGCTTGGTTAGATGCATTTCGCCTGGCATTCCAATTTTAATGCTGCCATCATTTTTGACTGCTATTTTTATGGCATATACCAAGTTGGTTCTTTCTTCTGGTGTTTGAATTATTTTAGGGGTAAACTCGGCTTCACTGGAAATCCAACTAACCTTACCATCAAAGTAAATTAGCGAGCCATCAGGACCATCAATGGCAACTTTAACCTTTTTACCTATGCTTATCTCACTAAGTAGCGGTGCATCAACATATGCTTTTAAATCAATATTATTCAGGTTTGCTACCTTTATCAAAGGCTTTCCCATTAGGGCCAATTCCTTGTTCTCATAGAATGTTTCCATTACCGTTCCGTTTATCGGACTAATAATATGACAATCACGTATCTGATTATTTAACAGCGCCTCCTGTTTTTCAATCACCACCAATTCTTTAGCGATGCTTTGTTTTGTTGTGCGGGCCTGGCTTATTTGACGTTCTGTAATCAGCACTTCGGTATTCATATTATCAAGATCCTGCTGTGTTGCTGCTTCGCTTTTTACTAATTTTTCCAGGCGATCCTGATTCTTAATAAGGTTGTCTTTTTTAGCTTTTAAAACTGATACCTGTGCGTCAACCTCTTGTAGCTTTGCCTCAATGCTGCTCGTTTTTGCTGTTAGTTGTTCTTTTTGAAGCCACAACATGGTGGTATCTAAAATACCCAATAGTTGTCCTTTTTTTACAGCATCGCCTTTGGCTATGGTGAATTGTGTGAGCTCTCCGCTTGATTTTGCAGCAACGAATAATTCGGTAGCTTCAAAATTTCCGTAGGCAGCGGCGGCATTTTCCTCTTTGCTGCACGAGCTAAAAATTAGGATTGCAAGAATCAGATATGGAAGTATATTTTTCATGTGATTGATTTTTTAGTTTAAGATTTCGCCGGTTTGTATTTTATAGTTCAGTTGCTGTTGTTGCCACTCTATTTTCAATCGAGCAAGTTTGATTGAAGCTAGTGTGAGTTTATTCAAATCATCTAGATATTGGTTTGAGGTAATGGTTCCGTTCTTTAGCTGATCAGAAGTTCGCTCAAGCACTCTTTCTCGTATCGCAATTATTTCTTCCTCTTTAGCTATTAGTTGTTGTATTTTTTCCAGTTCGCTTGTGGTTTGTGTTGTAAGTAGATCGAGGTTTTGGGTAAGTAAATTCTTTTGTAAATTAATATCTTCATGCTGGATATCTATATGCTGCTTCTTTCTTTTGGTATTGCCCCAATCGTAAATGTTCCAATTAATTCCTACACCAATAATCCCATAGCTGTCGAAACTTTCTGAGAACATATTAAGGCCAGGTTTGCCGTAACCTACTTGCGAAAATGCAAAAGCTTTAGGCATTCGCGATTTTGTAAGTAGCTCGGTTTGGGCTGTTAATAAATGGTGCTGCTTTTCGAATAGATTAAATTCTGGTCGGGTATATTTTGATGCAATTTGCAGCTCTGTTTCGGACGAAGTAAAATGAAAGTTAGTCGGTAATTGTTTTCCTGTTAGAATCTCAATTGACTGAGCAATTGAACTTTTAGCAAATTCAATTTCCAGTAAGCTAGCCTCAAGATTTATTGATTCAGCTTTCAGATTATCCAGATCGTTTCTGGAACCAACACCTTCATCAACGGCACTTTTAAGAACTTTTAGATTGCTATTTAATAATTCCTGGCTGGCATTTAACGAGGCTTTACTTTCGTCTAGGAGCAGGTACTTAAAAAATAGCCCGGCAATTTTTTCATAGAGCTGGTACATGGCTGCTTCGTTCTTTGCTATTTCGGATTCGCTCTGTAAACCTGCCAACTTAATATTCACTTTTGTTAAACCTCCATCGTATAGTATCTGATGTAACTCAACATTAATTTTGTATTGGTCTTTTGGCAGTTCGGGCATATCAATATTTATAAATGGGATATCTAATTCGATTGCCGTTACGTCCGTTTGGTAAGTTGCCTGTCCAACTAATTTGAGCTGGGGCTTATAGTTGCTTCTAATGTTCTGTTCATTCAAAGCAGCTTTTTGTTCGATTAGCTTTTTTTGCTTCCAAAGTGGATAGTTTCGTTGAGCCTGTGCAAAAAGCGAATCAAGCGATACTTCTGTTTGAGCAGTTCCGGAGGAGGAGACAAACAGCAGAAGAAGCATCAGGATGGCTGTGATTTTTATCTTCATTACGCCTTGTTTTTTTGAGTGTTTATGTAATTGATAATCATATTATAGCTAAACTCTTTTCGTTCGATGAGGAAGTCGTTGTATGCGCGTTCATCATCTTTAAATAAAACCATTTTAATAAGCGGCTTTCCTGCATATGGAAACACGATAAGGGAAATAACCGAAACCAGAAAATGGCGCGGATCGTGGTTTAGATTCAATTCTTCCTTTAGTTTCTCGAGCATAATAGGAATGAAGTTCTGTATGCCAAGCTTGTTTATTATGCGCTCTCTTATTCTCTCTGGGTTTCTGTAAATTTCAGATAAGATGAATTGTGGGATAAACGGATTCTTAATGAGCATATCCGCATAAAGATCAATGAACATTCTTAGAAGCCTTTCTATGTTGAAATCCTCTTCCAGGGCATTGCCTATTCTGGGTGTTACCTGACTAAATATTTCCTCGAAAACCGCATCGAACAATTTATCCTTAGAGCGGAAATAATAGTGTAGAAGCGCTTTGTTGATTTTTGCTCTATCGGCAATTTCCTGCATGCGTGCACCGTCCATACCCTTTTCTACGAATACTTCGCGTGCAGCTTGTAGTATTATCTTTTCAGTAGTTTCCTCTTTTTTGACCATAAGATTTAACCATTTAGTTAAACCGCAAAGTTAAACTAAAATAATAATAGGAAGCAAATTTATTTTTAGTAATGTTTAATTAGGGTTAAGGGCTTTGTAGAATATGACTTAGCGAGGATGTTGAGTTCAATTATTCAAGAGATATCTAATTAAATACTGCACATGGCATTTGCTTATTTAATCCGATTTTTGGAATAGGAAAATCATGAAAGCTCTGTTTCAAACTGATTTAATAGTAGTTTTGTGCTTTAGAAAAATCGAATGAATAATGAAAGTAATTGCATTTAACGGAAGTCCGAAACCCAAAGGGAATACCTATCACGCTTTAAAGTTGGTAACTGATGAGCTGGAAAAACAAGGAATTGAAACGCAGATTGTAACTGTTGGCCATAGAGTTGTAAGTGGTTGTTTGGCTTGTAATAAATGTGTTAAGAATAAAAACGAGAAGTGCATCATCGAAAATGATCCGGTGAATGAATGGATTCAGTTAATTAAAAATGCAGATGGTATTTTGCTTGGTTCACCTACGCATTATTCCTCAATTGGTGGTAACATGAAATCATTTCTCGACCGTGCATTTTACGTAATGGGTGCCAATGGAGGCATGCTCCGTCATAAGGTTGGTGCATCACTTGTTGCAGTGCGCCGCTCAGGTGGCATGACCACCTTTAATGACTTGAATCATTATTTGCAATACTCAGAGCTAATGATACCAACTTCTAACTATTGGAACGTGATTCATGGCACAACACCCGGAGAGGTGCTGGAAGATGCAGAAGGTGTACAAATCATGCAAACCCTTGGACGCAATATGGCCTATCTGATGAAGCTGGTCGCGCATGGTAAAGACGCCGTTGAAGCACCGGTTCAGGAACGAAAGGTATACACCAACTTTATTCGATAGTTTGAAATTATCTAAATACAAAAATAACACGCTGGTTGGATTTGGTTTTGCATTGTTGGCAACCGCCCTATGGTCTGGTAATTTTGTGGTGGCCCGCGGCTTGTCGGAGAGCATCCATCCTTTTCATTTAGCTTTTTATCGATGGCTGTTGGCTACATTGGTATTTACACCATTTGCTTTTCGCAGTGTTAAGCGAGATTATAAATCGATTAAAAAGCACATGCCATATTTGGTATTGGTAGCGGTTTTAGGTGTTTCTTTGTTTAACACCCTTATTTATTTTGCGGGTGCTACCACAACTGCCATAAATCTGTCCTTAATTGCGCTTACCTTTCCTGTCTTTATTCTATTAATCTCCAGCTTATTTTTCAAAGAACGCGTTACACTTCTTAGAATGCTGGGTGTTGTAATTGTGATTATTGGTGTGTTAATAATTGTTAGCAAAGGAGATTTAAGCTCACTCCTGAATTTAACTTTTAATACCGGCGATCCGTTGATGCTATTGGCTGCATTTACCTTTGCCGTGCACAGTACTCTGGTAAAAAACAAGCCAAACGGAATCAGCATTATCTCGCTGCAATACACTACTTTCTTTATTGGAATGCTGGTGCTTTTGCCGTTTTTCCTTTTTACAAAAGGAAGTTCACTGGTGTTTGATTTAAACAATCCTGTATTTGCATCCATTCTGTACATTGCCGTATTTTCATCGCTCATATCTTTTGTTTCCTGGAACAAAGCAATAGATAAGATTGGAGCATCAGCAGCAGGAATGATTTACTTTTTAATGCCTTTGTTTAGTGGTTTGGTAGCATGGGTATTGCTCAGCGAGCGCTTAAGCTTTTATCACTTAATTAGTGGAATGTTGATTATTACCGGAATATTAATCAGTAATAAAAAGACAGCAACAAAGGAGATTAATAGCCAGCGCCATTGATTTTATTGAAATAATCAGATTGCTTATCTTGTCAAAAAAAAAGAGAATATGAAAATTATATCATTTAATGTAAACGGAATTAGAGCCGTTGCGAAGAAGGACTTTTTTACGGATTTTGAAACAATGGCACCAGATATTTTGTGCCTGCAGGAAACCAAAGCGCAGGATGATCAGGTTGCAGAAACCTTGAAATCAATTGAAGGTTATCATTTGTATTCAAATTCAGCAGTTAAAAAGGGATACTCCGGAACAGCCATTCTATCGAAGGTAGAGCCCATTTCAGTATCGCGCGATTTTGGCATTGAAGAGCATGATCAGGAAGGGCGTATCTTGTGCCTTGAGTACGACAAGTACTTTTTAATTAATGTTTATGTGCCAAATTCGGGCAGTGAGTTGAAGCGATTGGATTATCGCCAAACCTGGGATCAGGCTTTCTTTGATTATTTAAAGAAGCTTGAAGCGACCAAGCCCGTAATTGTCTGCGGTGATTTTAATGTAGCGCATAAATCAATTGATTTGGCTCGACCAAAACCAAACTACAATAAATCTGCTGGTCACATGCAGGAAGAGATTGACGGCATGGACCGATTTACCCAAGGTGGATTGGTTGATACTTTTAGGCATTTTAATCCGGATAAACCTGATTGCTATTCTTGGTGGAGCTACCGAGCCGGAGCGCGAGGTAAGAATGTAGGCTGGAGAATTGATTACTTTTTAGTGAGCGAGTCGTTTATGCCGGCTGTTAAAAGTGCAACTATATTGAACGAGGTGATGGGATCGGATCATTGTCCGATTGCCATTGAACTTAACAACTAAGAATTGTTGTCCAGCTAAGATATTCCCGGAAGCTGTTTGGG
>JBFHES010000050.1:0-19765 GCA_041584015.1 Bacteroidales bacterium | reverse complement strand
TGGTGGTGGAAAAATTATTAATGTATCATCAAGAGGAGCATTTCGTGGTGAACCTGACGCGATTGCTTACGGCGCCTCCAAAGCAGCATTAAACAGCATTGGGCAATCCATGTCCAAAGCATTGGCACCGCATGGAGTCATGATTTACACAGTTGCACCAGGTTTTGTTGCTACAGAGATGTCGGCCTACGCTATGCAAACCGATCGTGCACAGGAGATAATTGATCAAAACCCATTGGGTAGAATTGCTCAAGCCGAAGAGGTCGCTCAAACAATTGCCTTTTTAGCATCACCGGGCAATGATTTTCTTACGGGTGCTGTAATTGATATTAACGGCGCTTCATACCTGCGATAATTTTGAATTCCAGCTTAAATCAATTATCATTATAAGCTCAATCATTACGTATGGGTAAGAACACAATTCTCATTAGCCTCCTTGCATTTTGCCTTCTTTTCATTAGCAAATCTGCATTTGCTAATGACATTGTTCTGGAAAAACCTGCCGTTATAATTAGTAACATAGTAAGCGATTTATTTATTCCTATCCAGCAGTTTGATGATTTTGATGCCAGTGAACTTACCATAAGAATAGATGGCTATTTAATAGAATCTACCAGCATTGATAAGAACAAAATACATATTAGGCACACCTTCAATGCTTCTTGTGAGATTGAAATAGATCATAAAAATGTACAATCTAAATTTGAAGTTCGGGTTATTCCTTTGTGGTTCTCAATACTTCCACCACTAATTGCTATTTTACTGGCCTTGGTATTTAAGGAAGTATTTTCGGCGCTTATAATCGGCACCTTAACAGGCACCATTCTAATCGCCTATTTTAATGGCGCTTCATGGTTTGTATCATTGTTTACTGGTATATTCACATTTGTAGATACCACACTTATTACAACACTTTCCAGCTCATCACATTTAAGCGTAATTATCTTCTCGCTGTTAATTGGAGCCATGGTTACTTTAATATCGAAAAATGGTGGCATGTTGGGGGTTGTTAACATCCTTGCCAGATATGCTAAATCGCCAAGATCAGGACAGCTAGTAACCTGGTTACTCGGCGTCGCAATTTTTTTCGACGACTATGCAAATACGCTGGTGGTCGGAAATACCATGCGTCCGGTAACCGATCGCTTAAGAATTTCCAGAGAAAAGCTAAGCTACATTGTAGATTCGACAGCAGCTCCGGTTGCAGCCATAGCCTTTGTAACAACATGGATTGGAGCAGAGCTTGGTTACATTCAAGATGGGGTTGCCACTATTGGCATTGAGCAATCAGCATACACCATCTTTCTAAATTCGCTTGCCTACTCCTATTACCCAATTTTTGCACTCATCTTCATTCTTATTTTAGTATGGTCGAGGAAGGATTTTGGCCCCATGGTAAAAGCTGAGCGACTAGCAAGAAGCAAAGAACCAGCGAAGCTTACAACGCAACAAGACGCTGGCTATGGAAATTTAAAGGTTGCCGAAGACACAACTCCTCATTGGTATAATGCCGTGCTACCTGTTGTTGTTGTTGTTGGCACAACCATAAGTGGTTTGATGTATACAGGATATGCCGAAACCGGCTGGCAGGAAAACCTCGGCATCACGAAAAATTTATCAGCAATACTCGGACAAGCCGACTCCTATAAGTCCTTGCTCTGGGGATCAATGCTAGGCGTCATCGTTGCCTTATTGCTAACCTGGGCTCAAAGACTTCTAAAGCTTCAAGAAAGCATTGAAGCCTTAGTTGACGGCATTAAAACCATGATGACCGCTGTTCTGATTCTTGTTCTTGCCTGGAGTTTGGCATCCATAACAGAAACATTACATACGGCCGATTTCATCACGCAAATACTGGTAAACATTGATGCAAGTCCATTCATACTCCCAGCTATAACCTTCATTATGTCGGCGCTTATTGCGTTTTCTACGGGCTCTTCCTGGGGAACAATGGCCATTTTGTACCCGCTCATTCTTCCGGCAACCTGGCTTATTTCGCAGGAATATGGTTTAGAACATGATGAAGCAATGAGTATATTTTACAATGTAGTTTCAACGGTACTGTCAGGATCAGTGCTAGGAGATCATTGCTCTCCAATCTCAGACACAACAATCCTAAGTTCGTTGGCCAGCTCGTGTAATCATATCGATCATGTGAAAACACAATTACCTTATGCATTAACAGTTGGCTTTGTTGCTGTACTTATTGGAACTTTGCCAGCAGCTTATGGCATTCCAGGTTATGTGCTTTTCCCAACAGGAATAGTCCTATTAATTCTGGTGGTCAAGTATTTTGGAAAAAGTACGGTTTAATGCATTAATAATTGCAGCTTGAATTAAACCCACCCCATGATGCTATAAATATAGAATCCTGCTATTTCGTGAATAATGTAATCCCAAATAATAAAGTTTCTATGATCCGGAATAAACAAATCATAAAACTTTGTTTCACCCTCTAAAGCAAAATGCCCGACCGGATACTGATCTACTTCTAATCGTTCCTGATAAAAACATGCATTCGCACGCTTCATGTGCGAAGCCGAAGTAATGAGCAGACAAGTAGCACCTTCATCAATTGAATCAATTAGTGCTTTTGTGTAAACGGCATTTTCATGCGTATTTCTCGATTCACCTTCAATTATAATGTGTCTCTTTGGAATATCAATGCTCAATAAATATTGCTTGATCAATTCTGCTTCTGAAATTGAATCACTCGACAGGCTGCTTGATCCACCGGAAATAATAATCTTACGAATTTTATTTTGCTCGTACAACTCTATGGTTTTAAACAAGCGACTAGGTGCAGCCGAGAAATTAAGAATTCCTTTGCCGGGAGCATATTGCACAGGATTACTCAAATAAATACCATAATCATACTTTTTCGCCAACTGCACGTCAGCAACAGGTGGCACCTCCCAGTTATGATAAACTTTCTTTAAAATAAAGGTGTTTGAAAAGAACACCAAAAAAACAAAGGCACTAAGCAACATCATCTTTTTACGATTTGCCTTTTTAGTAAAAACTGCCACTACCACAAACACAATAATCCAGTTTAAAGGAGCCAGAGCAAAAGCCAATAATTTTGAGATATAGAAAAACATAGTCAAGTATTTTTCTCAAAAGTAGCAATCAAAATTGACATTTGGTGTTCATAAGATTCTTAATAATTGCTTGTCGCTAACTAAAAACATAATAATTAGGTAAATGATTGAATTTAATAAATACTTATGTTTTTTTTGTGCTAAGAAAATCTCATTATGTCGCCATACATTATCATTACAACCATAGCTGCCTACTTCATTGTATTGGTGCTTATTGCCCAATTAACCGGACGCAAGGCAAACAACGAAGCATTTTTCCTCGGGAATAAAAAGTCGCCTTGGTTTGTAGTCGCTTTTGGCATGGTTGGCGCATCACTCTCTGGAGTCACCTTCATCTCTGTTCCCGGATGGGTTGGCACCAGCCAGTTTTCATACATGCAAATGGTGCTTGGTTATTTGCTAGGCTACCTGGTAGTAGCAAATGTATTAATGCCACTCTACTACCGACTAAACCTTACAAGCATTTACACCTACCTCGACGACAGATTTGGAAAGGTTACCTATAGAACCGGCGCCTCCTTCTTTTTACTTTCGCGTGTTATAGGAGCTTCTTTTAGACTATTTCTTGTGGCCAATGTTTTACAGTTTACAGTGCTTAGTGCATGGAACATCCCGTTCTGGGTAAGTGTTGTAATTACCATTTTGCTCATATGGCTCTACACTTTCAGGGGTGGAATAAAAACAATAATTTGGACAGACACCTTGCAAACCGTATTCATGTTGCTTGCTGTAATATTGAGCGTAATTTTTATTGGCAGAGAAATGCAACTGGATTTCAAAGGCATGATTCATACCTTAAATGAAAGTGATTACTCCAAAATATTCTTCTTTGACGAATGGAAAGATAAACGACATTTCGCGAAGCAGTTCCTTGCAGGGATGTTTATTACAATTACCATGACGGGTCTCGACCAGGACATGATGCAGAAGAACCTTAGTTGCAAAAACATAAAAGAGGCAAAGAAAAACATGTACTGGTTTAGTATTACCCTAGTGCCCGTAAACCTGCTGTTCTTAGGCTTAGGCGCCTTGCTATTTATTTTTGCACAAAGCCAGGGAGTTGCAGTGGCCGAAGCCGATAATCTTTTTCCAATGATTGCCACACGCGGTCTACTGGGTGGAACAATTGCCATTGTATTCATGCTCGGATTAATTGCAGCTGCTTACTCAAGTGCCGATTCTGCATTAACTGCGCTAACAACATCATTCTCCGTAGACATCCTAAACATAAAAAAATACGATAGCGAGAAAAAAAGGAAAGCAATAAGAAAATGGGTACATGCTTTATTTTCAGTTGTGTTGTTCTTTGTCATTCTCATTTTCAACGCTATTAACGACGAGAGTGTGGTAAGCGCCATTTTTACAGCAGCTGGCTACACCTATGGTCCGCTACTTGGCCTGTATGCTTTTGGTCTTTTCACGAAACTAAAGACCATTGATAAACTAGTGCCGGTAATTGCCATCTTATCACCTATATTATCCTTTTATATAAAGGGACTTGTAGGCCGACTTTATGGATGGCAAATTAGTTTTGAGTTGCTTGTAATAAATGGCGCCATAACTTTTATAGGTCTCTGGGTACTTGGCATCATTCAAGCCAAAAGATTGAAACATTAAGTTAGTTGGACATCAATTAAATTGGTGCAAGAAGCTACGCAGCATTTAAGACTTAAGCATTTTTTAGTATTGATTAACAGCTTATGAAAACCATACGAGCTATTTTTTGTTTAATTTTGACGCAAAATTGTAAAACCAAATTTCATCATGAATAGAAAAGCAATTGTAATCATTGGATCCATAGTACTTATTCTTGTCGTTGCCATTGCAATAATGGGTGCACTTAGCGATATGAAACCACAACCCAAAACCGCTTTGGCCGTTAATAAGAAGGCTGTGGTAGTTGCCGAAAAGATTAAATATTCCAACATTACCACCGAGATAGAAGGCACCGGAAGAGTTACCTCTCAATTTGATGTTGCGCTTTCTGCCGAAGTTTCGGGTAAAATTCTGCCCGGAAATATTTCCCTCAAAAAAGGTGAAAGGTTCAGAAAAGGAGATTTAATCATCCGCATTTTCAGCGACGATTATGCCTACTCGCTAAAAGCACGAAAGAGTGGTTTCTTAACCTTAATTGCGAATTTGCTCCCTGACATAAAAATAGATTATACCGATCAGTATGAAAGCTGGAGCTCATTTTTTGATGCCATTGAAATGGACAAGGATTTACCGGATCTGCCAGCTATAGCGTCAAAACAGCTAAAAATATTCCTTTCAAGCAGAGGTATAATAAGTGAGTATTATGCCATTCAAAGTGATGAGTTACGATTAGACAAATATACCATCTATGCGCCGTTTGATGGGGCTTTTACAGATGTCTTCTCAGAAGTTGGTTCCATTGCAAACCCCGGAAGTAGAATTGCGACAATGATTAAAACAGGTAAGCTTGAAATTGAAGTTCCGGTTGAGTTGGTTACTGCGCAATTTCTGCAGGTAGGCAACACAGCTACCATCACTTCCGATGTAAATAAGCAAAATGTCTGGAACGGTAGAGTTTCCCGAATTGCCGATTTTGTTGATCCTGCAACCCAATCGATAAATGTATATGTTACGGTACCGAATAATACTGATGCTCCGCTTTTTAAAGGACAATACCTGAAAGTAATGTTTGCCGGAAAAACGCTTAAAGGAGTTATGGAATTACCTAGAACCGCGGTTAGCAATGGCAATTTTGTGTACACGGTTGAAGACGACAAACTGGTGCACCGTACCGTTAAAATTGAAAAGGTTTATGACAAAACCTTGCTTTTCTCTGGAATTGAAGAAGGAACTTTTATTGTTTCCGAAGCATTGATAAATCCTGTAGAAGGCACAGAAGTAGAAATTATAAATTAGGCTACTTCGCAAATAATTGCGACCAACACTAAGGTCGCACAAAAATTCATCTAGTTAAAATGTAACAACCATACATCACATGAGAAAGTTAGTTACCATTTTTGTAAAATTCCCATTCTTCGCGAATCTCTTTATTGCGGTATTTATTATCGCCGGAGTTATTAGTGCGATGAATATGAATCTTTCATTCTTCCCACAAATGCCCTCACGAAACATCTTCGTAACCGTGGCATATCCGGGTGCTTCACCTAAAGAAATGGAAGAAGGCGTTACCATTCGTATTGAAGAAGCACTGCGCAGTATTGTTGGCATCAAAGAGATTACCTCCACCTCTTCGGAGAACTTTGCAACCATAAATATAAAATGCACCTATGATCACGATGTTGATGATGTTCTTATTGAAGTAAAAAATGCGGTAGATGGAATCCCATCGTTGCCTGTTGATGCTGAACGACCAATTGTATTCAAGCAGCGATCCATAACCATGGCTGGATTCATGAGCCTTACCGGTGACGTTGATCTTCTTACACTAAAAATGCTAGCAGACGAAGTCGAAAATGATTTTCTCAAATCAGGTTTGCTTTCACAGTTAACCATCACTGGTCATCCCGAGCTGGAACTGTCGGTAGAAGCTAAAGAAGCCACACTATTACGTTACGGACTTACATTTGATGATATTTCACGAGCCATTGCCTTCAACAACATCGACATGTCTGCCGGACTGATCCGTTCTGACGAGCAAGAAATTCTAATTCGTACAAGGAACAGAACTGTAAAACCAAACGAGATTGGCGATCTAATTGTACGCGCCAGTCAGGATGGTGACTTGCTGCGCATTCGCGATGTTGCCGATGTAAAATTGCAATTCGCCGAAGGACCAGGCAAATCCTATGCAAATGGGAAACCGTCTATTTCTTTTCAGATTAATAAACTACCTGAGGAAGACCTTAAAATGATCACCTCTTATTTGGTCGACTATACAGAAGAATTTAATGCCAAACATCCTTTAGTCGATTTACACATTACCTATAGTTTTCTGGAAAACCTGATGGCACGATTAAATCTGCTTTTAAAAAATGGCGGAATTGGCTTATTACTGGTTATCTTAACACTTGGATTATTTCTAAACTTCCGACTATCAGCTTGGGTAGCATGGGGCATCCCCGCCTCCTTTTTGGCCATGTTTGTATTTGCCAATTCCTATGGTATTACCATAAATATGATCTCCCTCTTCGGGATGATTTTGGTCATTGGTATTCTGGTGGATGATGGAATTGTAATCGGTGAAAACATCTTCTCCAAATTTGAAAAAGGATTATCTCCTAAAAAGGCAGCCATTGAAGGCACCATGGAGGTGCTTCCGGCAGTGGCAACTTCGGTAACAACAACAATCATAGCATTCTCACCATTATTCTTTATTGAGGGTCAAATGGAAATGATGTACGACGTGGCTTTTGTCGTGGTGGTAAGTTTGGCCGTTTCGTTAATCGAGGCATTCTTTATTCTACCCGCACATTTATCAAGTAACTGGGTGTTACGTGAAAAACGCCGACAAGGGAAAGCCGCCAAGTATCGACAATCAATTGACAGAGGAATTAATTTTGTGCGTCATAAAGTATATGGCAAATTATTAAAGTGGGTAATTAATTACCGTGCCGTTGCCATTACCGTTCCAATTGCCTTTATTTTTATTACCGTCGGACTTTTCCGTGGAAACCTAATTGGACTGACTTTTTTCCCGAACATTCCTTTCGACCAGTTTAATGTTGACATTGCTTTTACGCCGGGAACCGGTGAGAAAATAACTGAAGATTATCTGGTTCGTTTTGAGGAAGCTATTTGGGAAGTTAATGATGAATTGAAAAATGAACTTAACGATACAAGCAATTTTGTAAACTACACATTCAGAAGTGTTGGCGGAGCATTTAACGGACAAGAAACAGGTTCGCATGCCGGTAACATATTTGTACTGCTTCGCGATCTGGAAAACTCCGGCACATCAAGCTTCGAGGTGGTGAACCGTGTTCAAGAAAAAATTGGTCCGGTACCTGAAGCTCAAAAATACATAGTTGCCGGACGAAACACCTTCGGCGATCCGGTATCGGTTAGTTTACTCAGCAGCAATATTGAAGAGCTGGAGAAAGCACGTGCTTATCTGAAAGGAGAATTAGCCAAACTTGATGCACTTAATAACATTACCGACAACTATCCGCTGGGTAAGCAGGAAGTACGCATACAGTTGAAACCTCAGGCCTATATTCTGGGATTGAACTATGCCACTATCTCCAATCAGGTAAGATATGGTTTCTTTGGAGGGCAGAGCCAGCGACTACAATCCGGACGAAACGAACTTCGCGTGTGGGTGCGTTATCCGCAAGACGACAGAAGCACAATCGGACAGTTGGAGCGTATGAAAGTAAAAACACCTCAAGGTGAATATCCGCTAACCGAACTAATCACCTATGAGATATTACGTGGCCCGGTAAACATCAAGCACTATAAAGGCTCTCGTGAGATAACAGTTACAGCTGGCGTTAAAAATCCTGACGAACCAATTGTACCTATAACCGATCTGGTAAACAACGAGATTGTACCAACCATGCTGGCCATGTATCCAAATGTAAAAGTTGAAAACCTCGGGCAGCAAAAGGAAAGTATGGAATCAGGAAAAAGTCTTGGCAAATACTATGGGATAGCATTTGCGATCATCATTCTATTATTAATGGTGCATTTTAAATCCTTCTCGCAAATGTTCATTATTGTTGCTATGATACCATTAGCAGTACTTGGCGCTCTTTGGGGACATGGTATTGAGGGCATTCCTGTTTCGATGTTAAGCATTTGGGGAATTGTTGCACTTAGTGGAGTAATTATTAATGATGCGGTGGTATTCCTGGCCAAATACAACTCCCTCTTGCTGGAAGGAAAAAAGGTTAAGGAGGCTGTTTACGATGCTGGTACTGCAAGATTCCGTGCAATTATTCTAACCACCATAACCACAACAGTTGGTTTGTACCCAATTATTCTGGAGAAAAGCTTCCAAGCACAATTTCTAATACCGCTTGCCGTATCGCTTGCTTATGGTGTATTTGTAGGAACACTTTTCATCCTTATATTCTTCCCTGCACTAATTATGTTATTAAATGATGCAAAGGTGGCACTTAAGTGGCTATGGACAGGAGAAAGACCAAGTAAGGAATCTGTTGAGAAAGTGATTATTCACAGCAAAAGGGTTATTGACTAACTAGCAAAAACTGATTAAAATGAAACGATTAATAATTATCATAGCAGCATTGGTTTTCTCTTTTGCCCTAAACGCACAGGAAGAGTTAACACTGTCGCAGGCAATCCAAAGAGGTCTCCAGAATAACTTCCAGGTACGTATTGCCAAATTAAATATCGAGATTGCCGGAAACAATACAGGCCTAGGCTCTGCGGGTGCCTTGCCAACGCTTGATTTCTCCATTAACAACCGGAATCAATACGATAAATCAGGTACACCTGCTTATACAAATGGTGTTCCCGGCATTTCAGAATCCGAAAGTGTTCTTAACACCATGGCTCCCTCGTTAACACTTAATTGGGTGCTATTTAGCGGATTTAGAATTAGCACCACCAAAGACAATTTAGATCAGTTATACAAACTAACCGAAGGCAATGCTGCAATTGTTGTAGAGAACACTATACAAAGCATTATTCTGGCCTACTACCAGGCGCTGCTCGAGACGGAGAAACTAAGCATTGTTACTGAACTTAAAAATTTATCGAAAGACAGGTACCAGTACTTGCTAACAAAAAAGGAACTTGGAAGTGCGGTAACTTATGATGTATTGCAGAGCAAAAATGCCTTCCTTACAGATTCATCAAATGTATTGCTGCAAGCAATGAACTTAAATAGTGCATTTATGAACCTGAATCAGTTGCTTGGTGAAGCTGCCGGCAAACAATACATTTTAACTGATGAACTCCCTCTTTATCTACAAGAATATAAACTATCTGATTTGCTTGCCGGATTGACCAAAAACAACAAAACACTACAAAATCAATACATCAATCAAAACATTTTAAAGAACTCAACCAAGATTGCAAAAAGTGTAATGTTTCCAACCGTGAGTTTACGCTCTGGTGTTGATGTTGGCAGAACCTGGCTGAAGGCGGATGAGTATGATCGTGTTGATTATGACAATTTTGATTATTACGCAGCCTTTGCTTTAAACTGGAACCTATACAATGGTGGCAACACACGCAGTGCCATTCAGAATGCAAAGATAGAAGAAGAAATTGCCAGCTTGCAGGTAGAAGAAATAACCAACAGCTTAAGCATTGTGCTTTCAACCATGTACGATTTTTATAATGCCCGCAAGCAATTGTACAATGTTGCCGAGGAAAACATGAAAAGCACCGAACTAAATTTACAACTATCCATGGATCGTTTTAAAGCAGGAACCATCAATTCCTTTAACTACCGCGATGTACAAATCATGTATATGAATGCCTCGTTTAACAAACTTGAATCAATTTATAACCTTATTGATACACATACCGAACTGTTACGATTAACAGGTGGGATAATTGAGGAGTATCAGCAATAGAGGAAAGTTGGCAGATTCCAGACCTGTAATTAAAGGGTCTCAGACCCGATTTGCTTTTTTTCAATAGAATTGGGTCAAAGCCCCAATATCAACAAAAGCATTCAATTTTTTACAAAACAAGATATCTAGCACATGTAAATTACAAGTATGACCAATGCCGACAAAATAATTCGCTTCAACAATTCGCTTGAGCTTACTACTCCAATGCCAGAAGGAGTTGAAATAATGAATCCATATTTAGAAGATACAGCTAATGAGCTGAGTCAGGAATTCTACAAGAAATATTACAGCGACACCAACGAACGCATTGCAATCTTCGGAATCAATCCCGGCAGGTTCGGCGCAGGTATAACTGGCATACCATTTACCGATCCGCTGAATCTCGATAAATACTGTGGCATTCAATCTCCATTCAAAAAAACACCAGAGCAATCCTCTCGATTTGTGTACGATTGGATTGAAGCTTACGGCGGCGTTGATCAATTTTATGCTCGTTTTTTTGTAACCGCCATTTGCCCGCTTGGTTTTGTTAAGGATGGAAAGAACTATAATTATTACGATTCGTCGGAACTAATTGAAGCATCAACACCATTCATTATTCATACAATGAAACTCCAAATGGACCTAGGTATTTCAAGAAAGCTTGCTTTCTGCTTAGGAAAAGGAAAGAATCAAAAATTCTTTGAACAACTCAATAAAGACCATGGCTTTTTCGAAAAGATCATCCCGCTTCCACACCCTCGCTGGGTCATACAATACAATCGCAGAAATTACGATCAGCATCTCGCCAATTTTGTTGAAGCACTTAAGTAATTAATTAATCATACTGTTTCTTAGCCAATTTCCCAAAACGAGATAACTAAAATCCAGTGATAAAAGTCAGTTATCAATCTGCCCAGAATACTATTTTTGTAGCGCAAAAAAATTAAGATTATGTTTAAGACAAATGAATATTTCGACGGTAAAGTTAAGTCTATAGCTTTTGATGATGCAGCAGGACCTGCTACAATTGGTGTGATGGAAAAAGGTGAATACGAATTTGGCACCAGTATGGTTGAATACATGACCGTTGTTTCCGGATCAATGGAAGTATTACTTCCTGAAGAAAAGGAATGGAAGACATTTAAAAAGCACGAAACATTTATCGTTGCAAAAGATGTTAAGTTCAAGGTAAACTGTGCAGATAGAGTATCATATCTTTGCCTTTACAGATAGATCTTAAAGCCAAACAACACAATACAGCTGCTGATTAGGTGGCTGTTTAAACTCTTTCTGAATTAAAATCGGTAGTTCACCACATTTCTAAAATTGCTTTATTTGCATTGCGTTATGTAGTTTTTAGCATATCGAAAAAAGATGGGTAGAATGGAACAACCAAAATATTCGAATATTAGAGTAAATTATGATATCTGGATTTCTGATGAACATGATCAGAAAATTCTTAGAGATCAGGATTGGGCACTACTTAAGCATATAAGTAATCTTGGATCGCTTAAGGCGGCCGCAAATGCATTACAAATAAGTTACCGAAAGGCCTGGGGCGATATTCGTCAAGCAGAAAGTTTACTTGGCTTTGCCCTTATTGAAAAACAACGCGGCGGCGAATCTGGCGGAAAAAGCGAACTTACGGCGGATGGCCAAAAGTTTTACGATGCCTATAACCTGCTCATGCAAAATTTTCAGCAATCGGTAAACGACTACATCATTACCTTCAAGAAAACATTGAAATCGAAGTAATGAAGACAATTCGTCTTTTCATATTAGCCAGCATTTCCGTGCTGATTATTGCTTGTGGTCAACAAAAACCATCAAAGAATACAAATGGATTGTCAGGAACCATTACCATTTTTCATGCGGGTAGTTTATCGGTTCCATTCAGACAACTGGCTAAAGCCTTTGAAACTGAAAACCCAAATGTAAAAGTACTTCTCGAATCAGCAGGAAGTGTTGCCAGTGCTCGTAAAGTTACCGATCTTGAGCGCAGCTGCGATATAATGGCTTCAGCAGATTTTAAAGTAATTGACGAAATGCTGATTCCAAATCATACGCATTGGAATATCATGTTTGCTCAAAATGAAATCTCATTGGTTTATGGTCCCAACTCAAGATATAGCAATGAGCTGACAGCAGACAACTGGCACGAGATATTAATGCGTGATGATGTAGCTTACGGCCGATCTGATCCCAATGCCGATCCATGTGGTTATCGGGCGGTGCTGTGCAGTCAATTAGCCGAAGAATTATATCAGATTGAAGGATTGAGCCAACGATTGCTTGCAAAGGATAACAAATACATAAGACCTAAAGAGGTTGATCTTTTGGCCTTACTCGAAGTTGGTGCAATCGATTATTTATTTCTCTATTCATCAGTAGCCGTCCAACACAATTTGCCATTTTTACAACTTCCCGATTCATTAAACCTAAAGAACCCTGCGCTTGCCCACTGGTATGCAAGTACATCAACTCAAATCCATGGTAAAAAACCTGGTGAAAAACTCACCTTGAAGGGCGCCCCAATTGTATATGGAATTACAATTATAGACCAAGCACCAAACAAGCAAGCCGCGGAAGCTTTTCTTGAGTTTCTGCTGAATGTTGACAAAGGAGGTAAAATTTTTACTGAAAATGGTCAATCGTTCATGTCTCCGGCACTTACAGAACAATTGGAACTTTTGCCAGAGCGCATAAAAAAATATTGCAGCAAAAAATGAGATACCTATTAGGCATAGACGATACCGACAACAAGGATAGCAGAGGCACAGGATACAGGGCACGCTGCTTAGCCGCGTTAATAGAGAAGAACAACATTGGCAGTGTTGTAGGAATAAGCCGACATCAGTTATTTGTTCATCCGGATATTCCCTATACATCGCAAAATAGCTCTGCCTGCCTGGATGTAATTGCGGATGATTATTCGCAGCTTCAGTTATTTGCCAGAGCCTTTATCTTAAAAGATAGCGCCCCGGGTTCGGATGCCGCTGTTTGCCTGAAAGCCTGGGATGAAATTCCAGAAGATGTGGTAGCATATGGAAACAATGCAAAGAAGATTGTACTAAACATGGACATGGCCTACAACCTAGCTAAGAAGAATAACATCTATCTGGAAGGTTTAACCGGAGAACACACTGGCGTTATTGGCGCTTTGGCTGCAATTGGATTGCGAAAAGGTGAAAACGATGGACGCTTTATTTGGTTATCAGGTAAAAACTTAAGAGAGCTGGAAGGAACCATTTCAATTGAGGAATTAAAAAACCAGATTCCACTGGATGCAGTTCTAACACTTAACGGTGAAGAACTTAAAAATGAAACAATGCTTGAATTGGGTAATTGGATTAGACCAATCATGCAAAACGGAAAAAAAATATTAATAGCAGAACAAATAAATAATCATGAAAACAATCACTGGAGAATTACATCCAAAGAGTATCTCAAGAGCATCTCACAGTAGCATTTCTACTGTACTTGAATACATTTTACTATTTAGCCTTGGAGCTTTAGCAATTACCTTACATGCAAAAATGCGTGTACCGCTCCGACTACCTGGTCATCATGGACTAGAATTTATGGGTTTATTGGTATTGGCGCGCTCCCTATCAAAAAAGAAAATTGCTGCCACAATTTCTGGTTTGGGAGTTGGATTGTTTGCCTTAATTCCATGGATGGGCTTTAAAGATCCGTTCATGCCAATTGTGTTTTTCCTCCCAGCAGTATTGCTCGATTTAGGTTTTCGTTTCGCAAATTTCACCGGCTGGAAAAATGTAGTAGTATTTGGAATTATTGCTGCCATTGCACATTTCTCAATTCCAATATCCCGCACAATTATTATGTTCGTAACAGGTTATCCTTACGGTTCGCTTAAAACCGGATTGCTATATCCTTACGCCTTGTACATAATGTTTGGGTTCTTTGGAGGAACCCTAGGCGCAAGCATTTATCAGGGAGCTAAATCAATTAAACGCAAATAACATTAATACTATAATTATGAAAACTCTTAAATATCTATTAATAGCAGTCATAGCCATAAGCGCATTCGCTTGTACCGAAGATGATGAGAAATTTGACAATCCAAGCCTCTCGTTTAAGCAGGGAGCAGGATTCGTGTATCAGGACACCACTTTGAAAATTGGCGAATCAATTAAGATTGGTATTGAGGCTGCAACCCAAAGCGACGTTAACCTTAGTTCATTTAAATATGATATTACGGCTGATATGAGCGTGAGCATTGATTCTGGAATTAATACAGAAAGTTTTGAGTGGGTACGCGATATCACCAAAGGCATTTCAGATACGGAGACATGGGAATTTACGGTTAGTGATAAAGATGGCCGTTCATCATCACTCTCCATAACTTTAACCAAAGATGATGCTTCAAGTTATGGCACCATTACCAGAACTGAGAATATTATTCTTGGGGCGCAGGATAACACCAATGGCAGTTTCTTCTCTTTTGAAGACAATTTGGTGTATAACCTTGCTGATGCGGCTGCCAACTCTGAAAAAATCGACATGGTGTATTTTTTTGATGAAGTAGGAAGTGATGCCAACGCCATTGCTTCGCCGGGCGCCAATTTTGATGAAGATGTATTTGCAGGCCAGTACTCAATAAACGACTGGACCACCAAAAATACAACCCGCTATGAAAAGTTATCAATTGATGCAGCTGAATTCTTAGCAGCAGAAAACGACAGTCTAATTCTGGCGAATACTTTCGAGTATAGCTCTGGTAAACGCAAGGCAAAAGAACTAAGTGCCGGTGATATCTATTCATTTGTTAGCGAAACAGAAATGGGTATGTTCATGGTTAGCGAAGTAAAAGAGGCCTCAGCCGGTACAATAAAAATAGATATTATAATTAGCGAATAAGCTGCATTGCTTGAAAAAGCAACGACTGAGATTAAGCAAAAACATCAGTATTCTTCTTCGTCTGCAATTAAGCTGATGTAAATGAATACTGATGTTTTTGCTGTAAGAAGCATACTGTTTAAGTAAAATTGAAGATGTTACATTTAAAATCCATAAAAAAAGCTTGGTCAATTATTATGTTGGTCGTTTGTGTGAACACAGTAATGGCCGTGCCGACCGATCACAATACATTGAGAGGCAAAGTACTTGACATAGAAACCAACGAACCACTTGCTGGTGCTCATGTAGTTCTGCTTGAGCAAAACCTTTCAACCATTACCAACGAGCTTGGAGACTTTGTTCTAACAAATGTTCCCATGGGTGATGTCAACATCAAGATCAAACATATTGGTTATAAAGTTCTCTCGGAGCAACTATCATTTACAGGAGAAGAAGGACATACTTTCTTTTTACGCTTGCAGCCACTGCCGTTTGGCATTAATCAGGTAACTGTTACGGCAACAAGAACAGCTAACAGAACGATTAACGTTCCGGCCATGATTGAAACTATTGATGCCACAGAACTAGAAAATCATGCACTAAGTAATATTGATGACATCTTTCACAGCATTGCTAATGTTCAGGTAAATCGTAGCTGGGGAATCTTCTCAAAAAACACAAGTGTAACCATGCGTGGATTAGAAAGTGCATCACGCACCTTAATTATGCTAAATGGTGTTCCATTGAACCAGGAAGCAGGTGGTCCTGTTAGCTGGCATTTAATAAATCCTGATGAAGTTGAACGTATTGAGGTTGTGAAAGGCCCGGGATCGGCAGTTTACGGCAACAACGCAATGGGCGGAGCCATTAACATCATCACAAAAAAACCAAAAAACAAAACTAATTTATCGGCCAAATTATTCTACGGAACTTACAATACGTTTGGAGGCAATATAAACGCAGGCCAGAATCTAATTGATGAGGATAAAGGATTGTACTATAATGTTGATGTGCTTTTCAGGCAAGGTGACGGATACAACTTTAATCCGCCAGAACTAAGCGATGAAACAGACTTTCCTGTTTTTCTTGAGGAACATGGAACAGGTATTTCAGGAGGCTATCAACTAAACAAGCATCATAAAATTGACTTCAATTACCGCTATCATACCGACAAGCGCGGAGACGGGAAAAAAGTATACGAAGAGCTGGGAAGCTATTTTAGCTATACCGACCATTTTATGCAGGCAAGCTACACAGGCAAGTTCCTCGGGCAAAATTTAACAGCCAACTTATACAATCATAACGAGCATTATTTTCGCCAAAATGAATCGCTTAATTCATCAAGCGAATATCGACTCTACGAAACCAATTCATATAAGTATGACCGCGGGTTAATGCTAAACTCATCGAAGAAGATTGGCCAATTTCAGAACCTGACCATTGGACTTGATGCCAAACAAAGCGGTATTGATGCGGCTGATGATTATATGAGTTCAAGCGATTCAATTGCCTACTTCGGTACATTGGACTATTTGGGGTATTTCCTGCAGGATGAACTTTCATTCCTTAACGACAAACTTATTTTCAATATTGGGGTGCGCGTTGATCACAGCCGTTTCTCCAATGGAAGCCTCATCATATCAAATCCAACCTCAACCACTGGCTTTTTACAAGCCGAAGACAATGAATACAAAAACAGTATCTGGTCGGAACTGAGTCCAAAGTTTGCAGCCAAATATCATTTCACCAATAATTTCTCAATGTATGCAAACATTGCAAAAGGCTTTATGCCTCCTAAATTGGACGATATGTGTCGCTCGGGAAAAGTAACCAAAGGCTTTAAGCTGGCCAACCCCAACCTTCAACCAGAATCGCTCATTAACTATGAGATTGGTGGAACTTACTTTCCCATTGAAAAACTTAAGCTGGCAGCAGCTGCTTATTATTCTGTTGGATCGAATATGGTATTTTTTGTGAACACAGGAGACACAGTTGATACAGGAGGCTCATCGTTAAAACCTGTACTGCAAAAGCAGAATATTACCAGCGCCGCCATTAAGGGATTTGAAATAAGTTTGGAGTGGAACCCAATTGAACCATTAACCTTCAAAACTAACTTCACGCACAACAGTACCGAAGTTCTGGAATTTATCGATCAGGCAACGGGGATCGATCATGCAGGATTTTCGCTAATTGAAGTTTCTCCAAACCTGTTTTTTGCAGGTGTGTACCTTAAGCATAAATGGCTGAATGGCTCCTTAACCTACAGTTTTATTGACGAACAATGGGTAGACGACCTCAACACACAGGTTGTAGATAGTTACTCCCTTGTTGATTTGCACTTGGGCAGATCGTTGGGTAAACATTTCAATATTGCACTTGATGTACAAAACCTCCTCGACAAACCATACATCGACAGAAAAGGCAGATTATCCCCGGGTAGGTTCGCATTACTTAGCGTTAAGTATCGATTGTAAAATACTGACAAATATAATTTTAAAGCCCCTTGATCTTTCGCAAAGACCAAGGGGCTTTTCGTTAAGGGACCATCTTTTCTTAAACATCTTTTCAAGTTACATAGAAGCCTCATCGACCTTCACATCCGTTATGTGATCAATTTATTCTATCTTTGATTCAACTAAGACTAGCCATGCAATGAGAACTACATTAATGTTCCTATTAATATTCATTTTTATTAATCATGCACACGCTCAGGAATACAGTGGTCGCCTTACGGATAATAAAACAGGAACTCCATTAGAATATGCCAGCATTGGAATTATCGGGACAAGCATTGGCACCGTATCAAACGAACACGGCGTGTTTGCTATCAGCCTCCCTAAAGAATATGAGGAAGATACTTTAAGGGTTTCGCATCTAGGTTACGAACCATTTACCATGCAGCTAAGTGATTTTAAATCGCAGTATGACAAGCAAAATATAATCATTGAGCTCCAGCAAAAAACTGAACACATTGATGAAATTATTGTACGAACCACAAAAGCTAGCGTAAAAAAACTAGGTAACGATTTTCCTCCGAAGAGAAGTTGGTCTTCATTTGGAAACGGCTTAGGCTACGAAGTTGCAACACTAATGAAATTAAATAATAGTCCTGTATTTATTGATAGCGCCGAAATTTCCATCATTGAACATAATTACGACAGCCTAATCTGCCGTGTGAATATTTATGAGATGAACGATACCACCATTGGCAAGAACATTATTTCACAAGCATACAAATTGGTGGTTCATAAGAATGAAATCACCGATAAAATATATTTAGATATTTCGCACCTTAATCTGCGTGTCGAGAATGATTTTCTGCTAAGCATGGAAGTTCTGAACGAGTCTCCATCAACAAGCATTAAATATGTAAGTAAAAGACGTGGAGAACAATCCTATGTTCGATTTGCCAGTGAAGGCTACTGGGAAAGATCGAACCTAAAATTAGGAATATGCTGTTATGTCAGTTCTGTTAAATAAGAACGGGCGTCATCATTCGGATTCTGTAACATATTGAAGAGAAATAACGTCAAGGAATAATTAAATCAAGAAAAATCAGTTATTAAAAGATCCTAATCAATCAACATCTATGAAACAAGCTAATTTACTTCTGGTAATTATCTGCCTTATTTCAAATGCTGTTCTATTTTCACAAACTGCTGATATCGCACCTGGCAGGCAATCTGAAAAAAGCCACAAGCTATGCACACAGATGAAAGGATTGGTACTCGATAAAAAGAACAAGTCACCTCTACCCTATACTAACATTTATGTTTTACATAAAGGATGCGGAGTTATCAGTAACGAGAAGGGGAATTTTGCCATTGATGTTAGCGAACTGCAGCCGGAAGACACCTTGCGATTTCAGTATGTTGGCTACAAATCAAGAGATATTATTATTAATCAATTAGATAGTTTAGCTGTAATCTATTTAGAGGAGGAACTGTTCAATTTAAGCGAAACATTGGTATTTGGAACACCGCCCGATCCAGAAGTAATTGTTGAAAAAGTACTGCTATACAAGGACTCAAATTATATTAAATTAAACTGCCGGCAGAAAGTCTTTATTCGCGAACGCGAAATTAATACGATTAACCAGCTTAAACTTAAATACAAGAAAAGCTCGGTTAGCATGATTGATAGGGCAATGATTGCAAAAGCAGAAAAAAGTATTCCCAGACAATCTACCTATTACAAAGATTTTTTAGGCAATTTATATCAGTCGAAAAACAAAACAGACTCGCTTAAATTTAAACTCGAACCAATTAAAGTAGTTGCTCTGCAGGAAGATGGGGAGAATGAAATGGCGCAAATTGAAGGAACGCTTGAGGATGC
>JBFHES010000049.1:0-19963 GCA_041584015.1 Bacteroidales bacterium | reverse complement strand
GGAAAAATCTTAAATATTAATACACTGGATATAAAATATCCAGTACCATCAATGACCATGTTTTGGCTTTTTGGACTAGTAGTACTTTGTGTTCCAGTTTTCAATATTTATATAATAAGGCAAATAAAGAAAAGTGGATTACAAAGGAAATGGCTGAAATATATTGCTGTAATTTTCCTAAATGTTCCTGCCATTACGTATGCAGCAGTTTATGGAGTTTCATTTAGTCTTTTGAGTTTCCAGGTTCTATTAGGTATTAGCTTTAGTTATATGGGCTACCTAAGTTCCGTCTGGACGTTTGGGCTTCCGCTCGGAGGACTTTATTGGTTATGGAAACTTAAAAAAAACAAAACGAATGAAATGGAGTCAACAGTTGACAATATGACCAACACCAAAGATACTACCGGAACGGAGAGAAAAATTAATGATTAAAGAATTAGCTTGTAATCATTACCATTCATAGATACCTTAGTAATTAATAAAATATAAAATCATGAACCTAATTCAATTATATAGTGAACTTTCCTCAGTTGCCGGATATTTATGGGAGCGAGGCTGGGCAGAGAAAAATGCGGGTAATATCTCCGTAAACCTTGATGATGTAAATCTAGCTGGCATTCCAGTGTTCTCGGATGAAATTCAATTATCAAGAGCTTTCCCTGATTTGGCAGGTAAGTGTTTTTTAATTACTGCTACAGGTTCGCGCATGCGTGATGTTGCCATCGAAGCCATGAATCAAACCGTAATTGTAAAAGTGTCGGAAAGCGGAGCGGCTTTCTCAATAGCTGCAAACGACAAAACACTAATGCCCACATCAGAATTGCCAAGTCACTTGTCTATTCATGAATTAATCGCTCAGCGAGGAAGTAATGAGAAAATTGTGATGCACTCGCACATAACAGAGCTAATCTGTTTAACTCAACATCCGGACCTAAGAAGTACAAGCGCCTTAACCAAGCTGATTTGGAGTATGCATCCGGAAACTATTTTGTTTGTACCTAAAGGCTTGGGCTTTGTACCATACCATATGCCCGGGAATCATGAAATAGCCAGATTAACTGTAAAGGAACTGGAACGTTTCGATACCGTTTTATGGGAACGCCATGGTGCATTTGCCATTGGCAATAATCTTCATGATACTTTTGATATCCTGGATATTGTTGCAAAATCCGCTAAGATATGGTTGAACTGCAAAAGCGCAGGTTTCGATCCAGTTGGATTGAATAGCGAGGAATTAATGGAATTAACCGACAAATACGGAGCCCAAGATTTTATATAGTCAGACAAGGTTAACTGGTTATTTCAATACTTAAACCATCTACTAATTCCTATAAAAGAAGTGTTGTTAAAACTTATACTTCTCATGATGATTTGCTCAGCTTGATAAATTATATTTTTTATATTTACCAAAAGGCAAAAACGGTAATTCATGATTTCTATTAATTTCAACAAAGAGACTAAAGTTTTGATGGTTAAGTTTACAGATATTGAAGATTTTAGATCTATGCTTGAATCTATTTATCGCTTTAGCCAAATGGATGATCTTCCGGAAGACTTAAAGGTTTTGTATGATTTCAGCGAGGTGAAAGCAATTGTAAATAAAGATCAGCTAAAAGCCATTTCAGAGATTTCTCTTGAAGCTGTTGATAAATACAAATCGGTTAAAACCGCACTTGTAGTGGGTAGCATTATTGAAGCCGGATACTCTGCCATATTCGCAAGTTTGGTGCAGGTTCCTAAAGTTCAGCGTCGGGTATTCTCAAACACCAAAGATGCACTATCGTGGCTTGCGGCGTCAAATGAACAAGTCCAGTAAATTTAGCGGTTCATTGGTTTATCAATTCCAAATCCACCTTTCTTATCTTCTCTTTTAAGTAAGAGCGAGAAAATTAAACCGATAATTCCCAGGCCAGCAAACATGACGATGGCCGGCTGGTAATTTAAAGTCACCGGCGTTCCCGGATTTGACCAATCAAGAATAATACCTGCAAGTAATGGAATACCCCATAAACCGAGGTTCTGTATGCTATAGGTGAGTCCGTAGGCGGTGCCAATTAATTTTTCATCAACTAATTTAACCATAGTTGGCCAAAGTGCAGCAGGAACCAGTGAGAACGAAACACCAAGTAAAATTAAAGGTATGTAGGGCGAAATATTTGTAAAGGCAAAGGTCAGGTGCACCAGCACCAGTGTGATTGATCCATAGATCATTAAAGTAGCAGCTCTTCCTTTTCGGTCTATTAACCAGCCAAACAGCGGTGTAAAAAATGTTGTCGCCAATGGTAAAATCGACGAAACCTGTCCGCTTTGTATCTTTGAGAAACCAAACTGATCCTTCAGAAAGTCGGGTGCGTATGCCAGGAATGGGAATACTGCTGAATAAAAGGTAACACAAAGCAAAGCGATGTATATGTATGATTTGTTTGCAAACAGACCGCTTAAATCGGAGAATTTAAATCGATCCTTCTTTACTTCAACAGCAACAGGTTCAATTTCCTTATCGGATTTTAAATCGAGTAAGATGTATACCAGAAAGGCTAAAAGTCCCATACACACAAGAATGGCAGCCACCCAGATGGCCAGGTTGAAGTTGGTGCCATTGTCGCATAAAACCGGTGATAGATTAAGTGCGGCAACAGTTCCTAATCGTCCGAACCCAACTTTTAGTCCAAATGCCAGCGCCAGATCTTTCCCTTTAAACCATTTTACCAGAATTTTACTTACCACCACAATGCTTGTCTCAGCGCCTAATCCAAAGAAAAAACGACCAAGCAACATCATCTTAAGTTCAGGAGTATAACCTGGTAAGAATGATGACATCCAGGCATGGCCAAAACCATCGTTCTGATAATATTGAGAAGCTCCGTAGGCAGTTAAGAATGCTCCGAAGGCCATAAAAAATACGAAGGTGAATCCTGTTCGTCGAATGCCATATCTGTCGAGGATAATACCGCCGATAACGGCCATTGCCAGAAAAGTATTCGGTATGGAGTAGAAGGAAATGAATAGCCCGTAGTCGGTATTGCTGAAATTAAATTGTTCCAGCAGGTCATCTTTTAGGGTAGAAAAGGCATCATAAAAGTAGTAATTAACAGATAATACGAAACCAACTAAAATGAGTATTAGCCAGCGCATATAGGGCTTGTCAATCATCGCTTGTTTTAGCTTTTCCATGCTTTGTAAATTTTATGTCAAATAAGGTTAAAAGAATAAACAAATACAATTGGAGTTATTAGAAGATATTAAGGGTAGAGGAGATGGTTTAGTTGCGCAATTCTGGAGAATCTCAATCATTTTAAATATTTGTTTATTTTTGTGGAAATCTAAATTTGTAAAGAATGAAGTTATTAGAAGGAAAAACTGCAATTATTACTGGTGCTGCCAGAGGAATTGGTAAAGCGATTGCTATTAAATATGCAGAGGCCGGAGCAAATGTTGCTATCACCGACCTTGTAATTGATGAAAATGTAGAAGTATTTATTGGTGAGCTAAAAGCAATGGGCGTAAATGCAAATGCTTATGCCTCAGATGCCAGTAACTTTGAAGATACCCAGAAGGTAGTAGATGCTATTGTTAAGGATTTTGGACGTGTTGATATTCTCGTGAATAATGCTGGAATTACACGCGACACCCTTTTAATGCGTATGACAGAAGAGCTATGGGACATGGTAATAAATGTAAACCTAAAGTCGGTTTTCAATTTTACTAAGGCAGTACAGCGTACCATGTTAAAGCAGCGCAGTGGTTCCATTATTAATATGAGCTCTGTTGTTGGTGTTAGCGGAAACGCCGGACAATCTAATTATTCTGCAAGTAAGGCTGGTATTATTGGTTTTACAAAGTCTATTGCACGCGAGTTAGGTTCTCGTAACATCCGATGTAATGCTATTGCTCCTGGTTTTATTATAACCGAAATGACTGCGCAAATTCCTGAAGACAAACGCAAAGAGTGGGAAGAAGGAATTCCAATGAAGCGCGGAGGAACAACTGACGATGTTGCTGGAGTTTGTATTTTCTTAGGATCAGATCTGTCGGCCTATGTAAGTGGACAAACCCTTAATGTTTGCGGTGCAATGAATACCTAGAAGATATACATGCCTCGGTGTTAAAACCGAATGCATTGATCACTGAAAATGGAATGATTTAATAGAATCGTTCCATTTTTTTTAGTACTTGCTTAAACCAATATTTTAGCACAATTTTATGTGCACAATTCAGTTATTCATTATTTGATCAAAACCAACAACATTGAAGTTAGAATTCACCACACAATTGCCAATATGGTTTGCTTTTTTCTGTTTGATTCTTGCAGCTGGCTTGGCGTTTATACTCTATTATAAAGATCGTAAATTTAAAGAATTGGCGAAGTGGAAACTTCGGATGATGGCTATCTTTCGATTCGTATTCATCTTTGTGCTTTCGTTTTTATTGCTGTCGCCTTTATTAAAGTCGCTTGTTAAACAAATCGAGAAACCACTTATTATTCTTGCACAAGATAATTCTTCATCGGTATTATTTACAAAGGATTCAACGTTTTATCAAACAACATATAAGAAGCAGCTAAATGATCTGAAGGAGCGGCTTGAGGATGAATATCAGGTGCGAACCTTTACGCTGGGGGAAGAATTGAAATCTGATTTTAATGTTGATTTTTCAGATAAATCTACCCATTTCGACAAAGCCTTTAAGGAACTTCAGAATTCATTTTATAATAGAAATGTTGGTGCGCTAATAATTGCTTCTGATGGTATCTATAATCGCGGAGGTAATCCGGCACGTGTAGCAGAGGGATTTAAGTTTCCGATAATTACAGTAGCTCTTGGAGATACAAGCTTGCATAGCGATTTGTCAATTTCTGAGCTTAACCATAATAAGATTGCCTTCCTGGGAAATAATTTTCCATTACAGATTTATATTGGAGCTAAGCAATTGTCTGGTAATAGTGGCAAGCTTAGGATTATTCACAAAGGAGAAACTGTCTTTGAAGATGAAATCAACATCGAAGGGGATAGCTACTCCTCAATCCTTAATGCTGAAATTCAAGCTGAGTCAACGGGTTTGCAGCGCTACACGGTTGTTCTCGATCAGTTTGAAAGTGAAGTAAATGTTTATAATAATCAAATGGAGTTTTTGATTGACATTATTGATACCAAACAGAAAATATTAATTCTCGCAAACGCCACACATCCTGATGTTGCGGCCATTCGAAATGCAATTGAATCAAACGATAATTTTGAAGTTGATTACAGCTCCATTACTGATTTTAAAGGCAGTATTGCCGATTATAATATGGTAATCCTACATCAGTTGCCTGCTGCAAATAATGCGGCTACCGATGTATTAGCTGAGCTTTTTAATAATAAAATTCCTTCTCTATTTATTATTGGAGGCCAAACCAATATTAATAACCTGAATAACCTGGGGATCGGTGTTCAAATCAATCAAACAAAGTCATCTTTTGAAGAAACTCAGCCAAGCATTAATCCTCTTTTCGAATTATTCGAACTTGACGAAGATGAACAGTTGGTGGTTAATAAATATCCTCCGCTTATAACTCCGTTTGGAAGCTTTACAACCGGAGCTGCAACTCAAGTATTAATGCATCAGAAAATTAAAGGTATTGAAACTGCAAATCCTTTAGTCGCATTTACACGAATAGACGATCATAAAATTGGGATTATTGCTGGTGAAGGAATTTGGCGATGGCGCTTGAATAACTTTCTGCAACAAGACAGCCATCAGTTTTTTGATGAGCTAATAACCAAGAGTGTTCAATATTTATCGCTTAGAATTAAAAAGGAACGATTCATTGTAAATGCTAATAAACTGTTTGGTGAAAATCAGTCGGTGAAACTAAATGCAGAACTATACAACGAAAGTTTTGAGCCCTTATCAGGACCTGAGATAGAACTGGAGCTAAACAATGAAAATGGTAAAGTATTTACCTATAGCTTTAATCAAACAAGCGGTGGCTATAAGCTGGATGCTGGCCGTTTTGATGTAGGCGACTACAGCTACACAGCACATGTAGACATGCAAGGCGAACGATTTACGCAAACAGGACGATTCTCTGTTTATCCAATTAACATTGAATCAATAAACACTGTTGCTGATCATCAATTGCTTTATCAACTGGCAGCTAGCAGTAACGGGAAGATGTATTATCCATCGGAGTTGGAACAGTTATTTCAGGACTTGCAAAAAAGGAGCGATGTTGTCTCTGTATCAAGCACCGAAGAGAAAATAGTTGAGATGATTAATTTAAAATGGATATTCTTTGTACTTCTATTCTTCATCTCAATTGAGTGGTTTCTTCGTAAATTTTACGGTGGCTACTAGTTTCACTTCCTTTTGTTTTATTTAAAAAAATGCTGTTAATGACTCAAACAATATTTATAATAATTCTAGTTGTTGTCTCTTTTGATTTTCTATTCAATAAATACCTCGATATTCTTAATTCGCGAAATAGCAACGCAAAGTTGCCTGATGAATTAGCAGATGTTTACGACGGGCAGAAGTATGCAAAGCAGCAGGCTTATGAAAAGGAGAATACCAATTTTGCTTATCTCACTTCCAGCTTTAGTTTTGTCATTCTATTGCTAATGCTGCTGTTTGGAGGTTTTGCCTATGTTGATGAATGGGCAAGAACTTTTACAAATCATCCGGTTATTATTGCATTGATATTTTTTGCTGTGCTTGGCATTGGCTCTGATGTTTTGAATATTCCATTCTCCATTTACGGTGTATTTGTAATTGAAGAGAAGTATGGATTCAACAAAACCACGGTTAAAACATTTATTACCGATAAACTTAAAGGTTGGTTGCTTGGTGCAATATTGGGAGGTGGTTTGCTAGCGTTAATAATTTGGTTTTACGAGTTTACAGGCTCCCTGTTTTGGCTATATGCCTGGGGTGTATTTGCTGTATTTATGATATTCATGACGCTGTTTTATTCCAGCATAATTGTGCCCTTATTTAACAAACAAAAACCTCTTGAAGCAGGTGATCTTAGAAATGCTATTCAGGCCTTTGCCGATAAAGCCGGCTTTAAGCTCGATAATATTTTTGTGCTCGACGGTTCAAAACGTTCAACAAAAGCGAATGCTTATTTCAGTGGCATTGGCCCCAAAAAGCGAATCGTACTTTACGACACACTTATTAATGATTTAGAAACTGATGAAATTGTGGCCGTATTGGCACATGAGATTGGGCACTACAAGAAGAAACACCAGCAATCCGGAATGGTGTTTTCATTAATTCAAACTGGAATAACATTATTCTTACTTTCGCTTTTCTTGAATTATCCTGAATTTTCTTTGGCCTTAGGCGTTGAGCAGGCTAGTTTTCATATTGGCATTATTGCATTTGGAATATTATACAGTCCTATATCCATGGTTCTTGGTATTAGTACTAATATTTGGTCTCGTAAGAATGAATATCAAGCTGATCGTTTTGCGTATGAACATGGATACGGCGACCAGTTAATCTCTTCGCTAAAAAAGTTGTCGGAAAATAATTTAAGTAATCTGACACCTCACGCATTGTATGTGTTTTTTCATTATTCTCATCCAACCTTGTTGCAGCGTATTCTGGCTATAAAGAAGCTTTAGTGAATCTCGGAAGTTTCTGTAGTTATCGTAAAGCTAATTGCAGAAAACATTAAACACGGATACTGCTAAAGATTTGATTAACGCATATTCCTTTTCAGGTTATTGTTGCTGGGTTTTACAATATATTAGGTGGAGATACGTACTATCTCAGAACCTAAAAAATCAGCACTATGTCTAAAAGCTTAAAGTATACTTTATTTTGGGTCACGGTTTATTCTTTAGGAATGGCTTTTCTGGAAAGTGCCGTTGTAGTCTATTTACGTGAGTTATATTATCCGGGTAAAGATTTATTCCCGCTACAGTTGGTCGATTCACACATAGCTATAACCGAATTGTTGCGGGAACTAGCAACGGTAATCATGCTAGTTTCCATTGGCTTTATGGTAAGCAAAAATGCTAAAGCGCGTTTTGCCTGGTTCATCTATTCTTTTGCCATCTGGGACATCTTTTATTATGTTTTCCTCAAACTACTTATTAATTGGCCAATGTCAATTCTCGAATGGGACGTATTGTTTCTGTTACCGTTCACGTGGGTAGGGCCGGTTATTGCACCAGTAATAAATTCAATATGTATGATCGTTCTTGCTCTAATTATTGTAACGCTGGTAGATAAAAACAAAAGTATGCAGATTGGAAAATGGCCGTGGTTATTATTGATAGTCGGATCGTTAGTTGTGATTGTTGCATATACACAGGATTATGTGCGTTTCATGTCGCAGCAATTTAGCATCTTTGAACTGTTAAAACCATCAAATGGCAAAGCGATTATAAAACTGGCACAAGCGTACATACCACTTAGTTTTAATTGGTTGATTTTTGGAACAGGCGTGGGTATGCATCTTACGGCAATTGCCATGGTGTTAAAACGAAACAAATGATAAAAGCAGAAATAATTACCATCGGCGATGAAATATTAATCGGTCAGATTGTAGATACAAACTCAGCATGGATGGGGCAGCAACTCAATGGAATTGGAATTGCAGTACATCAAATTACAAGTATCTCCGACAATAAGGAACATATTGTTTCAGCATTGGATGCGGCATTGCTTAGAGCCGATGTTGTTTTGTTAACTGGTGGTCTTGGACCAACGAAAGATGATATTACCAAAACAACGCTCGCTGATTTTTTTCAAACGGGTTTAATCCAGAGCGAAACTGTTTTGGCTCATATACAGGCAATGACCGCTTCAAGAGGGTTTACTATGAATCAATTAAATATTGATCAGGCGTTGGTACCAGAGAATTGCACAGTATTGAATAATCCGAATGGCACTGCTCCGGGGATGTTGTTTTCGTTTGATGGTAAATTTATAGTTTCCATGCCAGGAGTACCTTTTGAGATGAAACCCTTAATGACCGATCATGTTTTACCTTTTCTGAAGGAACAATTTAAATTACCTCACATCATTCATAAAACGATTATTGTACAAGGCTTTTCAGAGTCGCATTTATCTGTTGTTCTTAATGACTGGGAAGATCAGCTGCCGGAAATAATCAAACTAGCTTACCTGCCATCACCAGGAAGAATTAGAATGCGATTCAGCTTAACAGGCTTTGATAAGGTCTACATGCAGCAGTCGCTTGATAAAGCGCTGAAGGAACTTTCCCTCATTATTCCACATGCTATAAGCAGTTACAATGAGGAAGGTATTGATGAGGTTGTGGGACAATTACTAAATGCTAAACATGCAACAATGGCTTGTGCCGAGAGTTGTACCGGAGGAAGTATTGCATCACTCATCACATCAAGAGCTGGTAGCTCCAGCTTTTTTAAGGGTGGAGTTGTTGCCTATGCTAATGAAATAAAGCAACAGGCTTTGGGTGTAAATCCTGATTCATTAGAGAAGTTCGGGGCAGTTAGCCAGCAGGTTGTCGAAGAAATGGCAATAGGATGTATACAAACAATGGGAGTAGACTATGCGGTTGCAACATCAGGAATTGCCGGGCCAGACGGAGGAACAGATGAGAAGCCTGTTGGTACCATCTGGATTGCAGCTGCTTCACGTAATAAGGTGGTTTCAAAATTATATACAATGGGCAATCATCGGCATATAAATATTAATAAGTCAGTTCAAACGGCATTAAAGATGCTGAGAGAACTGCTATTGGAAGAATAATCCTGCCTGACTATTTGAACCATTCTTCGTGTTCCTGTTCGTTTAAGAAAGTCCAGGCTACAATTCTACTTATTTTGTTCCCTTGTCCCATCGGTATGGTGGTTACCGTAGTTGCATTAACATTTTTAAGAGCAGCGTAAATACCATCAAGATTCGATTCTTTTGAAACCAGGGTAGAAAACCATAAGCAAGACTGTGCATAGCGTTTGCTTTGATTAATCATGTTTCGCACAAAAAGTCGTTCACCACCTTTACACCACAATTCATTGTTTTGTCCACCAAAATTCAAGGTTGGTTTGTTGACCTTTGTTTTATGCAAGTTCTTTATTTTTCGCATTGTTCCAGCTTGAGCTTCTTCAGCTGATGCATGAAATGGAGGATTGCATATACTTAGCTCAAACTGCTCATCTTTTTTTAAGATGCCATTAAAAAGATCTCCGCTTACATTCTGAAAACGTAACTCAATCGATTTGTCCAATCCATTATTTTGTTTAATTGTTTGCTGAGCAGCTGCCAAGGCACGTTCGTCAATTTCAGAACCTACAAAGCTCCATCCATATAATTTATTACCCAAGATTGGATAAATACAACTTGCACCAACACCTATGTCCAGACAACGAATATTATTGCCCTGCGGTATATTTCCGCCGTTTGAGGTCGATAGCAAATCTGCCAGATAATGTATGCTGTCTGCTCTACCAGGAATAGGAGGGCATAGGTAACCTTCCGGGATTTCCCAGAAGCGTATATCATAAAAATGCTTAAGTATGGCAGTATTGAGTTTTTTAACCGCTTGCGGATCTGCAAAATCGATAGAGTCATCACCATATTTATTTGGCTTTACAAAATCGCTTAACTCCGGGCTCTCTTTTATTAAAGCATCAAAGTCGTAGCGTTCGCGATGCTTGCTGCGCGGATGCAATGATGATTTTATCTTTGGATGAACTCTTTTTTTCTGCTGCATGTGCTTTCTAATTTTGCTCAAAAGTAGTCATTTTACGGCTGCATCCTTGAGATTTTATACCGCAGTATTAATCTGTAAGTTTGCATAAAAAAAAGAGGCTGCTCTCCAGCAGCCTCATGGACTCATTATCTATTTTGAACACGATTTGTTTGCCATTTAACAATAATCTTTGGCAATTATTGTCTGGCAAAATTTATCTTAAATGGTTTAAATTTTTTGCATTTTCTTTGTGAATTCTTGGGTTGGTGTTGTTAGGCGATAATAATAAGCACCTTTTGCTAAGCCGGATCCGTCAACTACAAATGTGTATTTTCCTCTAGAATAGTTTCCGTTTGCAACTTCGCGTACTTTTTCACCAACTGAGTTGTAAATGCTCAATTCTAGCTTGGTGTCTTCGCTAATTAATAGAACAATCTCAGAGCTGTGAATGAATGGGTTCGGGTAGTTTTGCTGCAGGTGGTTGCGTGAATCTTTCGATTCAGTCTCCGCAAACTTTGCAACCACTGCAATACTCTTATCATTATAGTGGTTACTACCTGTTTGCCATTCACTCACGGTTAAAGCTTCAGTTGAATTTGTGCTGGCATGCCATAACACAATCTGAAACTGCTCATTTGATTTTAAATTCTCTATTTCATTGGTTGTTTCATCGTCTCCCCAAATTGTTACGGCCAGATTTCCGTTGGCATATACTGCGCTTCCTAGTAATTCAGATTGATTGTTGAACACTGCAATCTCATCGCCAAACTCTGGTTGTGTATTCCATGCTGTTGCCGGAATACCTAATGTCATGTTCGATCCTGTATTGCTGTTGTTCTTGTAGTTACTGGTTTCGTAATACACCGGACTGCTCTTTGCAAAGCTTGTGCTGTTGGAAGGATAAGTAATAGTCTCAGGACTACTAAGTTTAACCTGGTAGGCTTCTCCCGGCTCCATATCTCCAATTAGGTCAATTCCAAAGAAAGGCCAAAACATCATTCCTGACTCATCCTTGATAATTTGAACAGAGCTAATTATTGAGCTTACAATATCACTAATCGGTGCAGCCTCCTGACGTAAATAACCTAAAAGGCTATTGCCTGCCGGAAGTTGGATTGGATTGTTCTCAGGAACTACGATCATACCTTCAACATAAAGTGTATCCGGTGTAGTTAATTTAATTGCAAAACCTTCGCCTATACTTGTGTTACCAATTAGGTTAACACCATAGAATGGCCAGTACATTTGTCCACCACCATTTTTAACAATGGCAATGTTTGGTACAATTGAATCAACAATTGCAGCTATATCAGAATTCTGAGGAATTACATTAAATGAAACCAAATTCCAGCTTGCTGAAAGTGGTATTGATTGTGTTAAATATGGATTCACAATAAGGTTTACTGAATCGATTGCGGTACAACCATTCAGGTTAGAAACACTTACCCAATAGATGCCTTCTTCTGTTGCTGTAATACTCTGCGTTGTTTCACCGGTATTCCAGTTATAGCTTGCAAAGCCTGTTCCTGCATCAAAGGTATAGGCTTCGCCCATATTAATTGTTGCATCAGCACCAAGGTCTATTACTAGTTCGTCAGGTTGCGTAACATCTCCACTTTCCGTAATGGTACATCCATTTGCGTCTGTAGCGGTTACCGTATAGGTTCCAATTGGTAAATTATCAATAACACTGTTAGTTGATCCATTGCTCCAGGCAAACATGTAATTTGCAGTTCCTCCTGATAGAGTAAGCTCCATTGTTCCATCATTGCTTGCAAAACAAGTTAAATCTGTTTTGCTTAATACAGCTACTAGCTCAAGCGGTGATTCAATTTCGAAACAAGCACTGCTTGTACAGTTTAAGGCATCGCTAACTGTAACACAATAACTTCCAGTGCCAAGATTATCAATTTGATTTCCGGTTTGGCTATTATCCCAATTGTATGTATAAGGGGCAATGCCTCCGTTAATTGAAAGTTCAAGGCTACCATCGTTTTCATCAAAACAAACAGGATTGGTAATTGTAGCTGATATAATAATCTCTGTTGGTTCGTTAATAAGCACGGTTTGTTCGGCAACACAATTGTTACTGTCGTGTGCGAAAAGCGTATACGTTCCAGCTTCAAGATTATCAATGTTGGCAGCAGAAACTCCATTCGACCAATTGTAAGTATAAGGTGATGTTCCTCCTGTGATACTGCTTGATATTGATCCGTTTGTTGCACCAAAGCAGCTAGCGTCGATTGCAGTCAGACTAATAGTTATGGCAGTAGCTTCTTCAATCACATAACTTGCTGTTTTGTCGCATCCATTAGCATCTGTTACGGTTATCGCATAAGTTCCTGCAGGTAAGTTATCGTTTGTTGCTGCCAGCACATTATTCGACCAGTTAAACGTATATGGTGCATTTCCACCAGCTACACTTAATGTAATATTACCATTGTTACCATTGTAACAACTTACATGGTTTATTGCGGCATTGATTGATAACTCATCCGGAGTTGAAATGCTATACGTTTCAACCAAGCTACAAGCATTTCCGTCGATGATGGTAAGCTCATAGGTTCCAGCACTAAGCTGAGAAAGATCCTTGTTTATTGATCCGGTTGACCAGCTATAAGAGAATGGTAGTGAACCGCCACTAACACTAAGCGATATTGCCCCATTGCTTAAGCCATTACAGCTTACATCTGTAAGTTGCTCGCTAACTGTAATTATTGAAGGTTCGCTTATTGTTTGACAAGCATCAATGGTACAGCCATTAAGATCGGTTAAGGTCACACAATATGTTCCTGCACCTAAGTTATGCTGGCTGTTTAGAGTACTTCCGTTATCCCAGCTAAATGAATAAGGCTGATTTCCGCCATCTGCAATAATGCTAATTTCTCCATTGCTTCCACCAAAACAAGTAACATGTTGTTCAAACAACTGAATACTCAGTGCTTGCGCTTCTGTTATTGTATAAAAATCGCTTACTAAATCGCAGCCTTCTGCATCGGTAATTGTTACCTGATAATTACCAGGAAGCAAGTTTGTGAGGTCTTCTGTGTTTTCACCATTTGACCAAGAGTAGGTGTAAGGTGATGTACCACCGAGTACAGTAATATCTACTTCTCCATTTGATCCGCCATTACAGGTAATATTTTGAACTTGTCCTGTGATGCTTAAAGCGTCGGGCTGATAAACAGTTGCTGATTCACTGATTTCACAATTGTTAGAATCGGTAACAGTTAAGCTGTAAACTCCCGCAACCAAACCTGACAATGTTGTACCAGTGCTTTGGTTAGACCAGCTATATGAATAGTTGTAAGTTCCACCAGTGATTGATACAGCTATGCCACCATCGTTTTCGCCATTACAGCTTGCTTCGTATGCTGCTAATTCTAATCCTAATGGTTCAGGCTCGAATAAGATAGCACAGTCTGTAACATTACAACCGTTGGCATCATCAACACCCAAACAGAAATAGCCCATTCCTTCGTTCTCAAGATTGGCAGTTGTTGATCCGTTTGACCAAGAATAAGTAAATGGTGCAACTCCTCCTACAACAGTTGTTATAACACTTCCATTGTATGCGCCAAAACAGGTCGGGTCGTTGGTTACAAAGCTAAGTGATAATGGAGCAGGTTCGTTAACTATTATTGAAGCTACAGCCAAACACTGGTTTTGGTCATAAACTGATACTGTATATTCACCTGCTTCCAGATTTGCAAGATCAGCACTATAAGCTCCATGAGCCCATATATATACGTAAGTGCCAGTTCCGCCGCTCACCTGAGTTTGAATACTTCCAGTAGCCTCGTTGGCGCATAATACATCCGTAGCACTTAGCGTAATGCTAATTGCGGACGGTTCTGCTATTATATAAGACTCAATGACTTCACATCCATTTTCATCTGTAATTGTTACAAAATATTCACCAGCAGAAATGTTTTCAATGCCTGGGGATTGTTGGTTATTCGACCAGTTATAGGTAATTGGACTAATGCCACCATTCACGGATAATTGAATTACGCCATCAGAACCAGCATTACAGCTAACATTAGTTGTGGCCGCTGTAATGGAAATCGGAGCAGGGTTGTTAAGCGTAAAGTTAAGTACAAATGAGTCACCTGTAGCTGAGTTTATGCTTGATCCTGTTAGCGTAGAGATTCCGCTCATTCCGTTTGATACATAAGTTCCTTGATTTGGCATTACACTGGTATAGGTTGCAGTTAAATCAACTATAGAGCTATCTGCAGATCTCCAAACTTGCCAGATAAATGCCTCTCCATTTACAAAACCATTGTCGGTGCCGCTTTCAGCACCCCATGCTGTAACAGCTGTTGTAATGCCATTGTATACCTGATAACCACCACACGTTAAGTCGTTGCCATTATGATAGAATACTCCAATATAATCTCCAACATTTAAAGGAGCACCATCAATTGTGGTTGTTCCCAATGGAATTGCTATGGTGTGATTGGTTCCTGTTACTTCATAATTCCAATTAAAATCTTCATTGGTTCCGAAGTTAGAATCCGATACTGTAACTGAATAGCTTCCGGCACAAAGTTGATCAATGATACTTCCGGTTTCGGAATTTGACCATTCGTAGAAGTATGGTGTTACACCACCACCCACAAGTAGTTCAATAGCACCATCGCAGCTATTAACACATGAAACAGGAGTTTCAATGGTCGTTGCACCAAGAGGCTCAAGTAAGTTTCTTGAATCGCTTATGGTACATCCATTACTATCGCTTACAGTCACGCTAAATACTCCGGCATTTAATGCATTAATATCTTCGCTTGTTGCGCCGTTCGACCATGAATAGGAGTAAGGTGAAGATCCACCGCTTACTGTTAAATTAATGGCGCCATCTGCTCCACCGTAAACAGAAACGTTTGTTTTTGTGAAATTTAAAGCCATAACCTCCGGGCTGTTTATTTCAAAGCTTTCTATCTTGGTGCATCCTCCATTATCAGTTATTGTAACTGTATAAGTTCCTGCAGCCAATGTGTTTAAATCTTCTGTAGTTTCATTGTATGTCCAACTGAATGCATATGGTGCATTTCCACCGCTCACGTTAAGGTCAATTGCTCCAATTGGTTCCGATGAACAAAGGTTGTGTGTTAATTGAGCATTAATCACAATTTCAGATGCTCCTGTAATGATCTCACATATTGAGGCACTGCAGCCTGATTGATCTGTAACTACAACGCAATAGTTGTCATCACTTAAATTGTTTATGGCAGCCGTAGTTTCGCCATTACTCCAGTTATATGAATATGGAGCAACGCCACCTTGTGTTAGTACCTCTATCATTCCATTTGTATCGCCAAAACAACTGTTGTTTTGAGCATTTACTGTAGCAACAATCTCGGTTGGTTCGCTTATTATAAATGATTGTGTAAGTTGGCAATTGTTAGTATCATGAACGGTAACTTCGTAGATTCCTGCTGCAAGTCCATTTAATGATTCAGTGTTTGCACCATTAGACCAATATACCTGATATGGTGCAGTTCCACCGATTAGGCTTAATGCAATATTTCCGTCAGACACACCATAACAAGAAACATTTGTTGATGATGCAATGGTGTTAATTGCAAGCGGCTCAGTAATCTCAAATTGCTCTGTTGCTGAACATGAGTTAGCATCGCTTACTGTTATCACATAAGTTCCTGGTGCTAAATTATCAATGGTGTTTGAATCGCTACCATTACTCCATAAGATGCTGTAAGGACTAATTCCTCCGCTTACTGCAATGCTAATTGCTCCATCAGCTGAACCATTACATGATATGTTTTCAATGTTATTATTGATGGCAATTACGGCAGGTTCGCTAATTGTTACGTTAAGTACTAAGCTATCGCCTATATTTGAAGCGGTGCTGTTACCAGTTAAGCTTGAGATACCTGTCATACCATTAATTGAGTATGTTCCCATGTTAAAAAAGCCTGTGGCATAAGCTGGAGTTAGGTCAATAACTGCTCCATCTGTCGCTCTCCATAGTTTCCAGGTGAAGGTTTCACCAATGGCAAAACCATTATTTAAGCCAACTTCTGTTCCCCATGCAGTGATTGCTCCAATTTGAGTCCCAATTTCGAAATAGCCACCGCATGCTAGCGTGCCGGCATTATCGTAAAATACACCTAATACATCGTTTGGCTGTGCAGCTTGTCCATCAATACTTACGCATGCATATGGTAGTGCGATGGTATGATTGTTACCCGTATTAACATAAGTCCAATCGAATGCCTGACCTGCGATAGTTCCAAAGTTTGAATCGGAAACTGTTACCGCATACTGTCCTGCACATAATTGATCAATATTTTGTGTTTGTGCTCCATTTGTCCACTCGTAGCTATACGGTGGTACCCCACCTGAAACAGCAAGACTAATTGTTCCGTCGCATGCTCCACTGCAATCAATTGCTGTGGTTGTTGCATTTGCGATTAAGGGATTAATTACCTGAGTTGGCTGTGTTAGTGTATAGCTGCTGCTAATTGAGCAACCATTCATATCACTAATTATTACATTATAGGTTCCAGCGCTTAAAGTTTGAAGATCTTCTTGTGTACTTCCGGTAGACCATGCATAGCTATATGGTGCCACACCACCTGTTACTTCAATATCAATCCAAGCATCACTTGCATTAAAGGTACTTACATTATAACCATTATAATTTGACAACTGAGAGGTACTTGCCAGAGCGGCAGGTTCTGCAATTGTTGCATAAGAGCTAGCCGTACATGAATTCTGATCAACAACAGTAACAGAATATGTTCCTGCTGCAAGGTTTTCAACAACAGCGTTTGTAGCGCCATTACTCCATAAGTACTGAAAGCTTCCTGCTCCACCACTAACATTCATTGTGACAGAACCCGAATTGTCGTTATTACAAGCAAGCTCATCAGCCCAAATTAATATTTCAATTGCTAATGGCTGAACCAGCGTAGCACATTGACTTACCTGACACCCATTGTTATCGCTTACAGTTAAACAATATTCGCCGGCTGCAATATTAGAGATGCTTGCACTTTGCTGGCCACTAGACCAGTTAAAAGTGTAAGGTGATGCTCCACCAGTAATTATTGCGGAAAGCTGTCCGTTTGAAAGATTATTACAACTTGGATTTACCGTAGTTATGCTCAAATTCATTGCTGAACTTTCAGCAACTATGTAGGTTGCAGATTGCTGACAACCATTTGCATCTACAACGCTCACATTGTAAGTCCCTTCAGAAAGACCCGTTCTAATTTCTGATGTAGAATTATCTTCCCAGCTGATAATATATGGTGCTAGTCCGCCGGTTATTGCAAGATCAATGGATCCATTATTTGCACCATAACAGTCGATATCGGTTATTGTAGCACTTAACTGCATTTGGTTTGGTGCTGTAATAGTAAATGTCTCGGTTATAAGTTGTCCACCTGATTGAGGCTGAGCTGCGCCTGTTAAGCTTAATAAGCCGCTCATGCCATTGGTTAGGTAAGTATTCGTGTTTGAAAAACCACTTTGATAAGTTGCTGTCATGTCAGTTATTGAGCTGTCTGCAGCACTCCAAACTTTCCATTTAAATTCTTCGCCAATCACAAAACCATCGTTTTGTCCAGCTTGCGTGCCCCATGAGGTTAATGCCGTTGTTACGCCATTCCATTGCTTATAACCACCGCAAACAAGGTCATTCCCTTGGTTATAGAATACACCAATATAATCACCAACCTGAATAGCTTGACCATCAATGGTTACACCACCAACCGGTACTAATATAATATGATTAATTCCTGTGTTAATGTAGGTCCAGTTAAAAGCAGTTGATACAGGAGCTGTTGTGCTTGCATCAGTTACTGATACTGTATATGTTCCAGCACAAAGATTCTCAACTTCGTTAGAAGTATTGCCATTTGACCATAAGTAAGTATATGGTTGAATTCCACCGCTCACGCTTATTTCTATCTCTGCATCACAATTATTGCTACAATCAAGATCTTCAATAGTAGCTGTTATGCTTAAAGGAGAAGTTGGTTGAGCAGGTTGAGTAATTACAACTGATTCATCATCGGAACATCCGTTGCTGTCAGTTATTGTTACTTCGTATGTTCCTGCACTTAAATTGTTCAAGTCTTGACTTGTTGATGAATTAGACCAGCTATATTGATACGGAGCCAACCCGCCAGCTATACTTAAGTCGATTGTTCCATCATTTGTGCCAAAGGCACTTACTCCATAGCCGTTGTAGTCGGAAGCAATTATGCTTACATCTAAGGCATTTGGATCTGCTAATGTGAATACTTCGCTGGCATCACAACCATTAGAGCATGTTACTGTAACTGCATAGGTTCCAGCAGCAACATCGCTTAAATCCTGTAAAGCAAAGCCTGTTGACCATTGGTAATTAATAGGGAAACATCCATTCGAAACTTCAATATCTATTGTACCATCACTAAAGTTAGAACAACTTGGATCATTTTGAATTGCTGATATTTGAATCGGATCTGGATCGGTAATTACTCCAGATAAAACGATGGTCTGGCTGGTGTTATTATTAAGTACTGAACCAGTTAAAGCTGATAATCCACTCATTCCGTTCGGCGCAAATGTATTCCCATTCGGAAAAGTAGCATCATATACGGCTAACATGTTTACAATTGAGCTGTCTGCTGCACGCCAAACTTTCCATTGAAAAGTTTCACCTAATGCAAAACCGTCATTTGTTCCGGATTGTGCGCCCCAGGCTGTTATCGCAGTTGTTGAACCATCCCATTGAATGTATCCACCGCATTGTGGTGCTCCATTAACGTCATAAAATACACCAACATAATCACCTGTATTTAATGGATTTCCATTAATTAAACCGGCGCTTGCTGGTACTAATAGAGAATGATTTGTTCCTGTATTATTATAGGTCCAGTTAAAGGCAGCTGCCTGATTTCCTCCAGTTCCGGAATCACTAATTGTAACTGTATATGAACCTGCACATAGGTTGTCAATATTCAAACCAGCATTGCCGTTCGACCAAAGAATAGTATAAGGTGCTATACCACCTGTAAGTGTAACTTCCAGAGTTCCATTACATGCATTATAGCAAGCTGGATCTGTTGATGTTACTGTTCCTGTTAGCACAGAAATACTGGCTGGTTCGGTTAATACGAACGATGCTGTATTGAAACATCCTGCATTATCTGTCACAGTTACCTCGTATGTGCCAGCTGTAAGATTGTTTAAGTCTTCAGCTAGTTGTCCCGTACTCCACTCAAAAGTGTATGGTGGAAGACCTCCTGTTGGTGTAATATCAATCCAACCATC
>JBFHES010000048.1:0-19992 GCA_041584015.1 Bacteroidales bacterium | reverse complement strand
TAGTAGTTAAAGCCAGGATTTATTCCTTCCAGTAAACTTTTTTAAAAGACTAAGGGCGCAACAATTTGCTGCGCCCTCATCTCTAACCTAACTAACCACTTATCTATCTTGGAGGTCGTTGACCACGATCTCGGGTAGATCTCTTCTGTTGTATCTTATCAAATTTCTTTTGTTGTTCCTTTGTTAGTTCCGCCTTCACGTTTCGTTCAAAATCTGTTTTTAGACTTTGCATAATTTTGCGCTGGGCTTCTTTGTTACCATCCTGGCTTTGCTGATCTTTTACCTTTTCAAAATGGTCTATGTAAATTTTAGAGATACGCGCACTTTGATATTCGGTTAATTCAAGCTTTTGTGTTAAATCATCAACCATCTTCTCAATCTGCTTCTCATTTGGTATTGGAGGAGGTCCTTGTTGTCCGCGCTGTTGCGCCTGACTTACTGTTGGAAGCAAGCAGAGGCTTACTATAAAAAGGCTTGCTAAGGTTTTACTTAATATCTGTTTCATATCATTGGGTTTTAATTACACAGCTAAGAACGGAGAAACTACGGTATCATGAAAAAGTATTCAACGAATTGCTGTATTTCATCAACGAAACCGTTTCATCCATATAAAATAAGTTTGTGTCGCTTGCGATTTAAATTTTAATGACTATATTTGTGTCGCGAACGACAGTATCTGAAACGATAAAGATTGTTCGATAAATTAGCATAGTAGGAGAATAGCACATGAAAGATCAGTTTTATAGTTTTGAGGCCAATAGCCTCCAGGGTAAAAAAGTAAAGATGGATACTTACAAAGGGCAAACGGTGTTGGTTGTGAATACAGCTAGCAAGTGTGGCTTAACGCCGCAGTTCGAAGGTTTAGAAGCGTTGTATAAAAAGTATCAGGATAAAGGACTAGTTATTTTAGGGTTTCCATGTAATCAGTTTGCCAATCAAGAACCGGGTGATGAAAAATCAATTTCGGAAGGTTGCATGATTAATTATGGAGTATCGTTTCCAATGTTTTCAAAAATTGATGTGAATGGATCCGGAGCTCATCCTTTGTATAAATACCTAAAGAAAGAATTAAGAGGATTTCCGGGCAGTAAGGTAAAGTGGAATTTTACTAAATTTTTAATCGATGCCAATGGCAAACCTGTGAAACGGTTTTCGCCAACTACCACACCTGAGAAAATAGACGCCTACTTATCAGAAGTTCTGCAATAATATTTTTTAGAGTCTGAGTTTTAAAATGGCCAATCTAAAGTTGTGAGCCTTTTTAATACCTAACTTAATAGTTTTGTTACATGGAATACGAACAATTAAAATTAGAAAATCAGCTATGTTTCCCGGTGTACGCTGCATCGCGGTTAATAATAAGGGAGTATCAACCGTATTTGGATAAACTCGGAATTACCTATCCGCAATATTTGGTATTGATGGTATTGTGGGAAGAGGACAAGCTTCCCGTAAACGAGATTACCCGTAAATTGATATTAAATACCAATACGGTAACACCGCTGCTTAAACGCATGGAAACTCAAGGATTGATTACCAGGGTTCGGTCGGCAAAAGATGAGCGGAAAGTAATTATTGAATTAAGTGCAAAAGGAAGTGACATGCGCGAGGCTGCTGCAATTATTCCCGAAAAGCTTTCGGCCGGACTGCTTAACGGGCCCGTAAGTGTTGATGAATTAATTAATCTAAAGAATCAGCTTAATTCGATTATTGAGTTGTTATCAAAACAAACAGGAGCCAGGTAAAATTAAATTCTCTTTGATAAAAATATTGCCGGCAATGTATGATTACACGAACCATACATTGCCGGTTTTTTTAATTCTTAATGATCTTCAAATAAGAATCATCTACCCGAATAATGTACATTCCTTTTGCCCATGTGCCCGAGTTGATGTTTAGATTGCTGTTGATTAAGCCGCGATACATTACAACTCCATTGATGCTGTAAATGAGTACATCTCTATTTTTAGCCATTGCTTCACCAAGCTCTAATACAAATGAATTTTGCATCGGGTTCGGGAATACTTTTATAGTGAGTGTTTCTTCCTGAACTTTTTGTAATTCGTTGAGCATTTGATTTTCGGAACTAAAAGTTGCCGTGATGCTTTGGAAATTACCGGTGCCGTTTGGAATCCGTCCATAGGCAACATCAGTGGTTTGTTCCATAAAACTTATCTGATCAATTATGCTACCATCTGAGCCTACCAGATAGATTGTTTCGCCGGCTGCTGATAATTTAAAATTAGCATGAAGTCCACTTTGGGTGTCATCTTCATCGGCCCAAATAATAAGGTAGCCGTTGGCAGCAATTTCTGTTCCCGCCGGAAATGCCCATTGCATCAGGTCGTCTTCATCATCTGATAGGTAATAACCATCAAGGCTTATGTTTGATGAGCTATTATTGTAGAGCTCAATCCAATCGTCGTATTCGCCGTCCTGATCGGCTGCCGTTGCATCATTTGATGCCATGAATTCATTGATTACCAAATCGCCGGCATTGGCAAATGTGGCATTTATCGTGTAATATTCGTGTTCTGCACGACGAGGAGAAAACATTCCAATATTGGTGTTTTCTGCATAAATATAAAACTGCATAAAAAAGTTGGTAATGTCCATGTCAACGCCGTAAACGCCATCACCAGCCGCTCCATCGTTATGTGCTCCATCATCGTACATAAGCACTCTTTCAAATGGCGTGTTTACATCGTTTCTAAATCCAAGGTACACATCATCAGCATCGGTAATGGTAGCAGTAATTGTAATGGTTTCATTAATGAGGGGAGCTGTATTCGACAAGTTAATGTTACTAATTTCAGGGTCAGTTTGAGAAAAGTCGCTTAGTCCCAGTAAGTAGCTACTTCTACCATCCATAAGGTTGGTTATACCCGGGCTTGACGAACCACCAGGTCCTCCGCCTGATGTTACATCTGATGTTAAGTTGCTGATGAAATTATTATAACTGTAGAATTTATTTCCATCTGCCTGTACTGCCGCATCAATTAATGTTTGTAATTCCTGAGCTGTTGTGTAGTAAGCATCATTGTCGAAATTCTCGAGAAGGATGGTTTTGAAATGTGCCAAGTACATGCGTTTGTACATTGGTACATTAAGCAGGTTCTTAACCAATGGATAATCGTTATCGTTTACATTCAGCAAATGACTCATCTGCCGTTTGGCATTTGTACTGTTTAGCATTCCTGTTCCGGTTTGTGAGAACACACCAAATGATTCGTTTAGGTCCCATACAACAGGCACAAAGCGATTGTTATCGTCGCGGTACAGGTAATAGTTTTGAGCAAAGCCACCTATGTAGCTATCAAGATTCACTAAAGCATTATTATAGGCCAACATCCAAAGTGCACGATCAATGTCCAATATTTCTTCGATTGCAGCTGTGTTGTTTGCCAGCGTATCGCATAAATTAATAAGTTCTTGCCAGCCGCCATCAGACTTTAATTCGTAGGCGCTGTAATATGCACTACTGTCCTGACTAATGTATTTGAGGTTTGGTAAGTTGGTAGTTCCCGGGCCAGCACCATCAGGTGGGTTACATTTGACAAATGTGTTGGATTTACTTCCAAATCGGTCTTTTACAAATTTCTTTGAGACAGCTTCGGAGTTGCTGTACAAACCAATTAGATTACCATTTACATACACGTTGGCATAATTAGAAAGTGGCGCATCCATATACTGACGTAGTATTTGATAGGACAACACTTCACGCAAGAATGATGGATCTTTAGCCACGTTGCTTAGTTTAATATCGGTGTAGCTTTCGTAGATATGATCCTTGTAAGTGTCCAGTTCAATGTGAAATGGATTCTTGGTTTGATTGGATTGATAGGTGCTGTTGCCTTTATATTTTACACCAACACTATCGAACAATTCGCCATTAATTGCAACACTCTCGGCCATAATGTAATCTCCGCTGGAGTAGGCATTGTCCAATAATTGATCCCAGTTGCTTTGCGCAAATGTAATCTCGATGGTTTGAATGGTGTTTAGGTCGTAAAAATCTTGTGCGTTCAGGTTGATTCCCAAGATGAATGCCAAAACGAATGTAAATGATCTTGTCATATTTATTTTATTGATTGAATGTCTAATACTACAATTCTAAAATTAAAAGGTTTAAAAGTAGGTCCAGAACAGGAAAGTTAAAAATCAAATCAACGAATAGTGCAGATCTTTCAACTAATTAATGGGTTTCGTCTACAAACCATTGTTCGGGTTTAATGATTTATTTTAAACAAAGCATATGATAAACTCTTTATCTGGACCGAGGGTTATCGATGCATTGAAATGCTCGAAAGATAAACGAATCATACTATCTTAGGCTTTTGATAATTCAACGTATAAACACATGAATACTCCGATAGCCAAAGACTTTTATAATTATTTTCGTGATTGCTATAAGTTAGATTATAAGGAGTTTGTTGTTGAGAACATACTGGCTACTAAATACAAACACAAGTGGTTCGCAAATGGACTAGAGGAGCTTACAAATGGAATGATGCCATACATTCCATACAGCAATACAAAGCTTAAGGAACTAGAAACTGAGCTTGAATTGTATAAACTCGAAAAGAAGTTATTCTATGCTTGCTACTTTGTTCTTGGCGAGTCTAACAATCCATTGATAAAAGACAAAAGAGTTTGCGCTCCCTTGTTATTGTTTCCGGCAAATATTGAGAAATCAGAAGATAGTGTTTTTCTAAAGATTGAAAAAGAATCATTTATTGTAAATAGAGCCATCCTGTCGAAGTTTGATTTGGTAAATGAAAGTCTCACTAAGGACCTCTTCATTAAAGAACTCGGTGAACGTTTGGCTTCTCATACCGATAATGCCATTTGGTTAAAAAATCTATTGGATAAATATTTTTGCAATCAAAACTCTAGTGACTTGGCATTTTATCCAAATTTATGGACGAGTAGAAAAGTTAAGTCTCATTTCACAACTGAACAAATACATCAGGAAGAATATACCGTTGTTCCTGCTGCTGGAACAGTTTTTACTGAAATGTCTTCGTCCTCTTTACGTGTTTTACAGGATCTTGAAGTTTTGTCTGCTAGTAATGAATTTAACCAATCCTTAAACGAATTACTAGGCAGTGAGGTTCGGAAATATCCTTTTGGTTCAAGTCCATTTCAAAGTCGGCTAAACCCCGATCAACTTAGTGCATTGAATAATGCCAAGCAATTTACCAACTCGGTAATTATTGGTCCCCCTGGAACGGGCAAGTCATACACGATTTCATCAATAGTTGCCGATCATGTAGTTGATGGCAAAACAGTTTTGGTTGTTTCTAAAACCAAACAAGCCGTTGAGGTTATTCGTGAGATGTTGCAGAATGATTTTTATTTGAAAGACTATATCATTCATACAACCGGTAACAAATACTTGATTAGCCTAAAAGCTAAACTTCGTAAATATTTAAGTGGGATAATTACTCAAAGAGCTAGAGGTACTGGGTTTATTGAGATTGAGCAACTTAGTGATGAACTTCGTAAATTGGAGGCTGAATTCACAAATCATATCGAAAATGAACTCACCAGATCAGAACTCAGCTTTAAAGATAGTTTGACCTTGGGAGATCGATTAAGGAAGTTTATGCTAAGCATTGTTTCAAAGGTTGATGAAGAAATCTGGGATATATTTTCTGAAATTAATGATGTTTCTATTAAACTGGATGCCAGGCTGCGCTGTTACGCTATACGTAAGATTGAAGAGAATATAAGAATTAGTTCGACCAACTATAGAGCTGATTTAGTGAAATATTATGATGGTTTAGATTTAAATAGTTTCTCTGAATTTAAGCAATCTCTTGCATCAATAAATTATGAGAATATAATTTCTGTATTTCCAATCTGGTTGGCACATCTTTCCGATTTAAATTCTGTGTTACCTCTGCATAAAGAAATTTTCGATTTGGTAATTATTGATGAGTCAACACAGTGTGATATAGCTTCCGCTTTGCCAGCAATCTATCGTGCTAAAAAAGTTATTATTGCCGGGGACCCTAATCAGCTCAAGCATTATTCATTCGTGTCAAGGTACCAGCAAAACTCGTTGCAACTTAAGTATCAACTGCCAACTGATAAAATGTTTGATTATCGAGATCGCAGTATTCTTGATCTTTTCGTATCAAAGATTCAACTTCAGGAGCAGCTTACTTTTCTAAGAGAACATTTCAGATCTACTCCTTCAATAATTCAATTCAGCAATAAACACTTTTACGAAAATCAACTAGAGATTATTAAGTCAACTCCAGAATTTACAAGTCATTCGCAAATTGAGTTGATTTATGTTGAGGATGGAAAGAGAAATTCTGACGGAGTGAATAGAGTTGAGGCAAACTCATTAATTAATAAATTTGAGGAGATAATTAAAGATTATAAGTACACCATTGAAGTACCATCGGTAGGTATTATTGCACCATTTAGCAGTCAGGTGAATTACATCAACAGCTTGGTACGTAGACGTTTCGACTTAAAAACTATTAAACGATTTAACCTACTTTGTGGAACACCATATAGTTTTCAGGGATCGGAGCGGGAAATTATCTTACTTTCTTTTACCGTTTGCAAAGACACGCATCATTCTGCATTTATTCATTTAAATAAACCGGAGGTTATGAATGTTGCCATTACACGAGCAAAATCGTTTCAATATGTTTTTACTTCAATTAAGGAAATCGATTTGAAACAGGAGTCTTTATTCGCTGAGTATCTCTCTTTTATTAAAAACTATCAGCATTATGATGCAGATGAAATGATTGCCGATGGATTCCAAAATGAAGTGGTTGAGGTTCTTAAAAAATATGACCTCGAAAATATTAAGTGCGGTTATCCAGTAGCCGGGTCTGTATTGGATATTCTAGTTACTCATAATGGAATAAACTACTTCATTGATTTGGTTGGATATCCTGGGCAATTCATTGATTCATTTAGCTTAGAGCGATATAAAACTCTGGGAAGAACAGGTATTAATTGCTTACCGTTACAATATAGTTTTTGGAAAAAGAATAAAGCTAAATCGATTACTAAGCTATTGGCGTTTATGAATGTTGAGAAGGTGATTTAATCTTAGACTCCAAGAAAATTATCAAACCGCGGGTTTGAGTTTGATTTCAACAAAAAGCCCCACCAGTAAAATGGCAGGGCTAGTGATGAATGTAAAGTATTTAGCAAAAAATCAATTTTTAATTATTTTATGGCAGATTTTGGTTTGTTCATTTTGTAATTCAATAAAGTAAACTCCGGGTGCCAGTTCGGATAGGTTGAGCTCATGTTTGCCTTTTTCTTGAGGTGAATGGGTATTTATTTCCAGTTCTTGTCCGGTTACATTAAAGAGCTTTATGCCTAGTGCCAGGTCGGAAACTATTGTGAGCTTATCCTTCACGGGATTAGGATATAGATTTATCAAATCTCCCAAACCTGCTTCGCTAATGCCTTCAATGTTTAGAACACTAATTTCAATGGAGTCGGTGTTGGAGCACAAACCATTGTTGTATTCATAATAGATGGTGTAGGTACCTAATCCTACATCGCTCGGACTAAAAGTAGATCCAACTACGCCAAGGCCACTATAAGTTCCGCCGCTTGGATATCCGGCCGGAAGATCAATAAACATGACATTTACATCAACTGTATCTTCAAGAGGAGCATCCATCGAAACTTCTGGCAAAGGGAATACTCCTACATTGAGCATTACAAAACTATCGCAGCCCATACTGTTTATCTGAACATCAGTATAAAGCCCGGACGAGGTGATGATGTTTCCGTTGAAATAGTATTGTTCACCTTCACATAGGGATATTTCAATGCTGTTAATAATGGCTTCTGGTTCTACTATGGTGTAGGTATTTGTAAGAGAACAATTGTTGTTATCTGATAAGGTAAGTTCGTAGGTGTCGGCGTGTACATCTATAAGGTTTGTTTGTGTGCTCCCATCACTCCAGCTATATGTATATGGCGGAGTTCCTCCATTACAGCTTATTTCTATGGAACCAAGAGTATAAGCGCAAGGTGGATTAATGATTGTTTCGGTAATCACGAGTTCCTCTGGTTCTGTAATGGTAAATGGCATTGTGAGCACTTGATTGTCAGCATCCCAAACTGTCAGATTGTAATCTCCTGCATACAGGTTCTGTAATGTGTCGCTGGTACTTAATCCGTTTGACCATTGATATATATATGGTGGGGTTCCTGTTAGATTTTCAATAATGGCCGATCCATTGTTTTCTGCATTACAATTTACATGCTGTATGTTCATTGAAGCGTTCATACTATAAGGTGACCAATCGCATCGTGCTTTAAAGAAAATACCGCTGTCGTATAAATCATTATCACCATCGGCAATTACGATTTTAACATGATATGTTTCGCAAGGAACAATGGCAGCTTCGGCAAAGAATGGAACTGTGTAACCATCAAACTCACCAAAGGTGTTGTAAGAGAATACCGGGTTGTTATCCATGTAATATATGGCATTGGCTGTGTCATTAACAGTTGGAATCCCTACAGGAATATTTGTTCCCGGGATGGTAGATAGAATGTGGTTTACATAAGGTGCTTGTCCCGGAGGTGCAGGACCAGTAATTAGAATTAAGAAGGGGTCATTAGTGCTCAGATTCTCGGGATATTCTTCCGATCCAAATATGTATTCCAGTTTAAAACTATCCTGACAAGCGGTGAAATCGAACTCAATGGCAGCGGCATCATCAGTAGTAATTCCGAAGTTTGCCGTTAACAAACTGTCACTGCCACCAAGTGTGCTTGTTGAAAATGATGAGCTGTAATTTGGCCCAACAATATCAGCTGCATATCCTGTTGATAAAACAATACCGCTGTCGAGCCCCATTGCAGAGTTGCCTCTGATGAAATATCCCAACGAGTATGGATCGCCCGTATACGTGGCATTGAAAATATCAACATCACCACAAGGGGCTTCAAGCATATCTTCAATAAATTGGCTTTCGTCACTGGTAACCGGTGCCACCGGAATTATTGAATCGTTAAAGCCAACAGTATACTCAAATTCCTGCATGCATCCATTGCTAGCAGTAACTGTTAAATAGTAATCCCCAGCGCTTAGTCCGGTAATGTTTGCGGCAGTTTCACCAGTGGACCATAATAAAGTGTATGGTTGTGGAAAATTATTGTAGTTTTCAAGTAGGGCTCCATCAGTACCATAGAGCGAGTTGGCTGGTATAATTGTAGGTAAATACAGAAATCCACCCGGACTATTCATATAGAATGATTCTTCGTAGGAAGCAGCATAGTTATCCGTTACGGTTACGGTATATACGCCAGTAGATAAATTATCTATATCTTCAGTTGTCTCTCCGTTGGACCATATAAAACTATATGGTGGAATTCCTCCAGTGATATTCAAGTCAACGGTTCCGTTGTTGTAGCCGTAACAGCTTATATTAGTGCTAACAGAGCTTACTACAAATGGTGTGGCCGGAGGAGCTACAATATAAAAAGTGTCGACTAGCGAGCAGCCGTTATTTCCTGTAATGGTAAGATAATATATGCCGGAACTTAAATTATCAATCGTTGAAAGTTGTGCTCCAACCTGGCCATTAGACCATTCAAAAATAAGCGGACTTACCAAACCACTGTATGAATCAATTGTAATTGATCCGTCTGATGCAGATGGTGTACTGATATTGTAACCAAAGTAATTGGATAAAGTAGAACTTATTGTAGGCGTTGCAGGATCGGTTAATGTAAAAGATAAATTAGCAAAGGTTGGCCCTGAAAGTTGCACACCCGAAAGTGTCAGCAATTCAGACATGCCGTTGGTGTAGTAAATACCTTGATTTGGCATGTTGGTATTGTAGGTAACCAGTAACTGGTTAATAACACCGTTGCTGGCTTTATAGGCTCGGAATGAAAATGTTTCTGCGTTGTCAAATCCATCCTTGTCGCCGGTCGATGAATCATCTCCCCAGGCTGTAATGGCTATAGAGCCACCTGTCCACTGGCTGTAACCACCACAGGTTGGCGTTCCAAGATTATCGTAGAAAACACCAATGTAGTCTCCCGGTTGAAGTGTGAATCCGGAAAACTGCACGGCAGGCTGAACAAGTATGGTATGCGAGATGCCGGTGTTTGCATAAGTCCATGGAAAACTGCCTGCTCCGCCATTGGCACCCATTACCGTTACGTCGTAGGTACCCGCACATAAGTAAGAAAGAACAGGGGTTGTATCGCCTGTTGACCAATGATAGCTATAAGGTGCTATTCCGCCAGTTGGTAGCAAACCAATTGATCCATTGCATGCAAGTGCGCAGCCTGGATTATTATAGAATGCGGCTGTAACGGCAATATCCGTTGCATTGGTAATATCAATTATATCATGACTGGTAACAAGGCTACATCCGTTAATATCTGTAGTTTCTACAGTATATGTTCCAGTTAAAAGGTTTTGTACTTGACTTAGCGCACTACCATTAGACCATGAATAACTATATGGAGGAGTTCCTCCATTTGCCAAAAGTTGAATGGAGCCTAATATTCCCTGTGAAGGAATACTATTTAATATATTCGAATTTACCTGAAGTTGGTCGGGCATTGTGATTTCAAACTGCACGACTTGCGGATAAGCTGCTTGATCGGTAACTGTTACCTGATAGAGCCCATAGGTGAGGTTGTTAATTTGTAAACCACTTGCTCCGGTTGACCAATTAATAATGAACGGCGGGTTTCCACTTAAATTGACAAGTTCAGCTGCACCATCGTACACCCCAAAACAGCTGTTGTTAGTTGTTTCAAGTGTAAAGTCTAAAACTTGAATTGTGTCCTCAATTAATGTTAGAAGGCCGCTGTAACCGCCATTGGCAAAAAATTGCTGGTGCGGTTTGCTCGGATCATAGGTAGCATTGGCGAACAGCTCTTGTCCGTTTGATTTCCATATCTTCCAAATGAATTCTTCTCCATTTGCAAAACCATTAGTTGCACCTCCAAAAACGGTTTTTCCATATGCCTCTAATGTATTGTTAAAGGGCACCCACAGCGTATATCCAGCACAAGCTAATGTTCCCAGTGAATCGTAAAATACACCCAGATAATCTCCAAACTCAATAGAATCCTGGTTTAAAGTGATGGTTGCATTGCCTGGAATAAGTATTGAGTGAACTGAAGACGTTGACTCCACATACCAAGGAGGAACGGTAGATTCACCAATAGTAATATCGGTAACTGAAGCACACAAGTTTGCGTCAACCACGGTTACGGTATAAGTGGCTGCCGAAAGGTTCGTTAGATTTTGGCTGGTAGCCCCGTTGCTCCACATGAATGTGTAAGGAGTTTGGCCGCCTGTTACGCTTAGATTGATGAGACCAGAATTAGGACTCACGTTTGAACTATTGGCAATCAGAGAGCTAACATTTAATCCATTGGATAAATCAATAACAACGGTTTGGCTACTTAAGCTTACCCCCATACTATAAATTTCCATTACATAACTACCCGCACTTAGTCCATATCTGTTTAGTCCTGTGAAACCATCAGACCACAGGATGGAGTCGTACTGGATAGAAGTATTAACAGAAATTTCAATGGACCCGTCAGCAGATCCCATGCAGGTTTCTTCCTCAACATCTACTACAATAAAGTTTTGAATTGCTTGCACCCAAGTGCCATTAGGAAGCCCTTCTCTGGAATTGGTGCCGCTTGCCAAGTTAAAACCTATTTCGGTAAAACCGCAGGCAAGCCCATAGTTCGATGGATTATTAATAGTACTCAGATAAGCTTGGTTATTGCGTGCTAAATAAATTTTACCATCAGGAGCCATTTGTAGTGCACCTCCATAATTTGTGCTTAACGTTCCTACTTGAGCAGCAGCATTAAAGATATTAGCTGCCGGTAGTGTTAAATCCCACTGATAAATTCCATCTCCCCAGCGCTGGCTGCCATACAAATAATTCTCATTAGCCGAGAATTCCACGCCATAGGCATCGTTATAATTTTGAGATACAGGGGTAGATCCAATATAAGTTAGAACACCATTCGAATTGTCAAAATTGAATAGTTCAAATTTATCTAAGCCCTCGATGGCACTTACCACATAGTTACCCCAAGGCGAAGCTTTCAGGTAGCCTCTTGCTGCAGCAGAAGTTCCAGTCATAACAGCTCCTACTGGTGAAATAACAGGTGTTGCGCTAACACCTGCTGAGGTAACTAAATAGGCTACATATTGGTTGTTAGCCCATTTGTGGGAGATTACCCAATAGTCAATATTGTTGGCGTGCTGTACTGCTGTGATTTTCTCCGCAGATGGATTGATCAGGGGAATGTTCTTTTCACCAAGAACAAGATCACCTAAGCCGCCATTCAGGCTCATATCCACTTTGCTATGCCTTAGGCCGTATGCTCCAGTGTTTGCATCAACTGTAAAAATATAATACTCGGTTGTACTCATTGGCTTTGGTACAATAACACCCGACTGTGTAGCTGAAGGATCACCTCCTAAAGCACCTCCAGGAGAAGAAGCCAAGCTTCCAGACATTGGAGCATGAACACTGTTATAAACAGTAATCCCATCAGTATAAAACAATAAATTGCCTTGGTCGTCCGAGATAGAGGCGCTGCCTTCGTTGGTGTATAGACTTCCTACCGTAGCTACAGGGCTTCCACTGGAAAAATCTATTCCTGCATATTGCCCAAAATACCATTGGTCAAATTGACTTATTCCGGAATATGGCGTAGCCAGAAATATGCATATTAGGATTAATAAGCTTGATAATCTTAGTTTAGTTAGTTTCATAATTCCATTATTAATTTTTAATAATCTTCGTATGGCTTTTCTCTGAGTTGTTTGATATTTCTAGTATGTAAACACCAGGAGTCACATCTGATAAGTTAAGTTGTGTTTGATGTTTGCCCGAACTGCTGGCTGTTGTGTTTTTAATGGATTGACCAGTAAGACTGTATAGACGAATTTCGCAGGCTGCGGTTGTCTCTATATTTAAAATATCTTTAACTGGATTTGGATATATTTTGATGGTGCTGTTTATGGCATTTGATTCAATGTTGGTGATCTCTCCATCATTAAGGGTGAATACCAGATTCTCGACACTTTGATTGGTTTCGCTGAGAATTATTTGTAGCAGGTTGGTTGTCGATCCGGCTTTCTCCGGTCGGATGAAATAGGTGCCGTATTCTAAAAACTCAAACCTGAATTGACCTTCTTCCGTGCTTAAGTCAAAATCCAGCAGATTCATATTTGCATCATAAAGCAGCATGGCGATGTTTCTTGCCGGATCGCCTGCATCTTTTGTCGGAATCTCAAACCATAAAGAATCGTAAATGGCAGGATTGTAGTTGTTATCCGTACCAAGAATAACCGTTCCGCGAATGGCCGCCATTCCGGTAGCGTAAGCTACAAAGTCAGGAAGTGTAAGGTCAATATTGTTGGCTGGTTCCAGTACTTCAAGAATTGTGGCATTTTGCCAATTGTCTTCGCCTGTGTAATAGTTTGGTAAAGCCTGTGGCGATGTTGGGTCGGGTATGGCATAGCAAATAAAGTTACCGGGCTCAATTCCTTGAATGGTATATGAACCGTCGAGAATAGGAGCAGAACTTACGGCGGTATAGTCTGAGCCATTTACCTGATAGGCCAGCATAATACCTGTTGATAGTGCTGCTTTTGTTGGCGTACTTACACTGCCCCCAATGCTTAAGGTAAATAAGGAGTCAACCTTACTCATGCCGTTTGGTATGAAGAATTCCTGATTGGCAAACATTTGGTCGAATAGTGCAAAGGCCGTTATTTCTGTCTGATCGGAGCTTCGCCAGAATTTCCATTTAAATTCTTCGTTGGCAGCAAAACCATCGTAGCCGGCATCTGCGCCCCAAGCGGAAATTACTGAAGCTCCACCATTCCATTCAGCGTAGCCACCGCATTTTAATGTTCCAAGTGAGTCGTAAAAAACACCAATAAAATCACCAACGCTAATAGCAGCGCCAGCCATGTTTATTTGAGGTGATAGTGGTAATAAGATAGTGTGGTTGTTTGCCGTTATGCTGTAATTCCATGGCAATGTATTTTGAGTAATCAGCGTGGCACTGTCAATCAGTTCACATCCTTGAGCGTCGCTTACGGTATATGAATAGGTGCCTTGCGATAAATTTGATAGCGTTGAGCCAGTATAACCAGTTGACCATAAATAGGCGAAAGGAGACACACCAAGAATGGGCGTAAGTTCAATACTACCACTACCCGGAGTTATGGTTGTTGGGTGATTAATAATAACCGAAACGTCGACGCCAATACCTGCAGCAACAATAACTGTGTCTGTAGATGAAACCAGGCCTGCATCGTAAACTGACACATAATAAGTTCCTGCAGCCAGATTCGTAAGATTAAGACCCGTTGTGCCGTTTGACCAAACCAATGAATCGTAGGTCAGCATTCCCATGTTACTGGCAATCTCGCCATCTCCAACACCCGGGCAAGTTTCGTCTGTTACCAAAAACGAAAGTCCGCTATTAATAAAAACATTGGCATGATTAGGCAAACCTTCTCTGTAATTCACCAAAAATCCCAGATCCAGTACATTATCTGTAAATCCGCAGGCAACACCCGGTAAGTCTGGTTGGCTAATACAAGTCATTGATGAATGATTTGCTCGGGCGCAATAAATCTTGCCATCTGGTGCTAGCTGTAAGGCACCATTAGTTGATACTGTTCCTGTTGATACATTAATTCGTGAAGCTGATATTATGGATTCAATTCCTGATGAAATATCCCATTGATGAATAGCAGTTCCCCAGCGTTCCGAGTTATATAAGAATTGCTCATTAGCCGAAAACTCCAGACCATAACAGGCACTCATGTTTATGTCGGTAAGCGTAATGGCATTAGAGACTATTCCTGTGGCATTATCAAAGTTAAACAATTGAACAATAGCATTGGATTCCAGTGCAATTGCCAATTTGGCTCCGGACTGCGAAAACTTCATATAGCCCCGCATATTTCCACTGGGAGTAGTATGTGAAACTCCTACTGCTGATATTACCGGTGTTGATACCTGAACGCCCGTGCTGGTTACCAAATAGGCAACGAATTGATCGCTTTGCGCTTTATGTGTCATTACCCAAATATCGTATCCATTAGCATGCATGGTTGCATGTATCTTTTCTGTACCGGGTGTATGCAGTGGAATGTTCTTTTCGCTTAGATCAACATCGCCTAAACCACCGTTCAACGACATGTCAATCCGCGAATAGGTGTATCCGCCAATGCCCATGTTAGCATCTGCACAAAAAACATAATAGCTTAAAGGGTCATTGGGCTTTGGCACAATCACTGCGCCTTGGGTTGAGCTAATGTCTCCTTCAAGCTGGCCTCCCGGTGATGCAAATGTTGAGTTGTACATGGCCTCTTCGTTTGCATTATAAACAGTTTCTCCGTTGCAAGCTAAAATCAGGTTGCAGTTAAAGTCTGATACTACAGCATAACCCTCTTGTGGGGAAAGATAATAGCTGCTACTGCCAATGGTTGGTCCGTTGCAAAATGTAATGCTACTGGTATCGCCAACTGGCCAATAGCCGTTGCCTATTTGATAGGGGTTTTGAGCGTTTATAATTAGTGCATGACTAATTAGCACTATTATTAAAATAAATCTATTCATGCTAGTTGTTTAAATTTTAGCTCGAAAATACTAAACTAAAGTTAATACATAAAATCCTTTCGTTTATATCAGACTCGAACAAGCAGAAATGGTTGCATTCGCATTTTGGAACAAACGTTTAGCCATGACTTAATTCATCCTTTAATTCCCGAAAGTGGGGCAGCTTCTGTTGTTTAAATATTATTTTTGGCTGTCTATAAATTATTATGATGAGATTATTTTTAGTCTGTTTCTTGCTTTGTTCTGCTGTTCTTGGTTTTGCGCAAAACTCCATTCCGCCGCATCCTCCATCCTATGTATGTTATCGTACGTTGGATACCATTGAAATTGATGGATTAATGCATGAGCACTCCTGGCAAGCTGCTGCATGGACAGATGCCTTTCAGGATATTCAAGGTCCGGCTAAGCCAAAGCCACATTTTCAAACCAAGGCAAAAATGCTGTGGAACGATTCCCATTTGTTTATTGCCGTTCGGCTAGAAGAACCACATATTTGGGCAACACTAACAGAGCGCGAGAGTATTATTTATTATGATAATGACATTGAAGTATTTATCGATCCTAACGGGGATAATCATCATTATGCCGAATTAGAGTTCAATGCATTTGGTACCATTATGGATTTGCTGTTAGCAAGGCCTTATCGCAATGGCGTTGTACCTTCGTTTAGTTGGGACTGCAAGAAGCTGAAACATGCCATCTCCATTGAAGGAACCATTAATAATCCTGCTGATATTGATACTGCCTGGACCATTGAAATGGCTATTCCCTTGGCCTCCATAGCCGACTTGCTGCTTCATTACGAAAAACCTGTTGCGGGCGATCAGTGGCGCATTGGCTTTAGCCGGGTGCACTGGGATACCAAAATTGAGCAGGGCAAGTATGTAAAGTTAAAGCAGCCTGAATACAATTGGACCTGGTCTAACCAGTGGGCAATTGACATGCACAAGCCAGAGTTTTGGGGCTACCTTCAATTTTCTGATAGCCAGGTAGGGCAGGCTCACGAGGCATTTATACCGGATGTGTATTGGAACGAAAAAATGCAGCTTATGGCAGTTTACGAAGCATTAACAAAGTACAGGGGCACGCATGGCGTTTTTCCTAATGAGCTGGAAAAGCTAAGCTTACCCGAACATGTTCAAAAGAAAAAGCTAAGCTTATTGATAAATGCCGAGCAGTTTATTGTTAAAATTAAAACTCAATCCGGCACAGTTCAGGTCGATCATTTTGGACAAATACTTATGCGATGAAAAAAATTCTTGGTCTTCTTATCCTGTCATTTGTTTTATTTGCATCATGCGATAAACAGAACCCACCTGAAGCACGCTTTTGGGCCTGGTCGCATGCACACACCGATTATTCTGAGGCAAAGTGGGACAGCCTTTTTGCAAAGATGCACGATCATGGTTTCAAGGGTTTATTAATTGGTGCCGATTCTGCAGCCCTTGTCAGGCTTATACCTATAGCGCACAAGCATCATATTGAGGTACATGCATGGATGTGGGCCATGAACATGGGAGATGCCAAACCCGAATGGTTGAGCGTAAATGCGCTGGGGCAGTCGTTGGCTGATGAAAGGGCTTATGTTGATTATTATAAATTTATGTGCCCCGCCTTGCCCGAGGTACGTCAATTTATTAAATCAAAAGTAGAGCAGTTAGCAAGTATAAAAGGATTAGCGGGAGTGCACCTTGATTACATTCGTTATGTAGATGTGTTTTTGCCTGTCGCGCTGCAGCCAAAGTATAACTTACAGCAAGATAGTATAATGCCTCAGTTTGATTATGGCTATCATCCTTATTTACGAAATAAATACCAGGAACAATTTGGAGTTGATCCATTTGACTTGGCCGACATGGCCCATGATTCCAGCTGGTTTCAGTTCAGACTCGATCAGGTGAATGAGGCCGTTAACTTACTGCCTGAGCTTAGCGATAAGCACGGTGTTCAATTAACGGCGGCTGTTTTTCCGGAACCCGAAATGTCGGCACACATGGTTCGACAGCAATGGAATAATTGGAATATCGATGCCTTTTATCCAATGGTGTATTATAACTTTTATAACGAAAACCCGCAGTGGGTGGGTACCATTGTTGCCAAAGCAAAAAGTATGGTTCCTGACAAAAACATTATTTGCGGACTCTACCTGCCTGGTATTGCCGACAAAGAAAGTTTCCGCGAATCAATTGTGCAGGCCTTTACCAACGGAGCCAGTGGTGTTTCTTTTTTCGAGCTTTCATCACTTAAAGAAGAACATTGGCAGGTGCTAAAGGAATTGAAGTAGTTGTCTGGTTTTATTGATTTTTATTATTCTATAAATTATATGTATTTTTGAGTTTAATAGTTACTAACTCAATTAACATGATAGAAACCGAACTGACAAAATCGGGGTGCTACATAAAACCATCAGTTTTTAAATTCCAGAATGGCCACCAGAAGAGTGGAATGTTGAGTATTTATTTTCAGGATGCACCTGATGATTTCTTTTTAGTGCCCCTGGAGAACATAAAAAGTTTTACGCGTGAGCTGGAGCAACGCAATTATGGCGCCATGAGAAAGCTCTGCGAAAAGATTGACATTAACGAGATAGTTGATGCAAGTCCGCTATAAGAAATCATTTAATTTAACAGCTGGTGATTATAGCTATAAGTGAAATAAAAACAGGTGTATATAGTTACTAGTTACCAACCATGTAAAAAGAGCGCGTTACATTGACCGGTTGATAAAATTCGACATATTATCAGACGAATAAAATACATTATTTAAAGGCATATTTTTTTATAATAATTGACCTAAATTGACAGAACACTAAAACCTAAAATATGATACTTAGCGGAGCAGAATTATATCTTGCCATAACATTAGCTGTAATTGGACTGATTGGAAATTTAAAATTATTTTTAAACCAGTCAGATAAGAATAAGAAGATTAAATGGAGTTTTTCAATTTATGGTGTGGCGTTAATTGTTATACTAGTCGGCCTGTTTACACCACCAGACATTCTTTCAAATATTATTTTCTCTGGTCCTTTGACAGTCATTTACATTATTGTATTGAGAACAATCGTTTTTAGAAAGAGAGAGCTTAATCCGGTTAATAATTGACAGATAAATATAACACGGTTGGTAACAATGTATAAATTCCATTGCGGTTTTCGTACAGGCAATAAGCTATTTAGCCAGCAATAACAACACTGCGGCACGACAGGAAATCACTCTGCAATCCGCAACGAAAATTTATACTTACCGTTGGGGCTAATTGCAAGACACAGCAGAATAATATAGACACATATGAATGAAAAATATATTTCGATAGCGGTAACAAGCGGATTAATGAGTTTGATATTTGCATTGTTTAGTAGATATTTTCCAATAAATAAAGCTAAACGCCAGACTTCAAAATCTTTAAGTGAACTTAAAAAAGGATTCCGCACATTTGACATTTTAATTTTATTATTATTTTTTGTTTCAACACCATTTTTAGTCTATATATCATATAAAATTTTTGGCGCAATCTCAGATTTCAGATTTTCAAATTACGCTGATGAAGGTTATTTATTCTTGCCAGATAGAATGATGTGGTTCGTACCAGCGATTTTTTCGGGACTTGGTTTATCCGCGTTCATTTTTACGGCGATTCAAAAACCGATACTTAAAGAAAAATACAATGACTACATTGCATATTCAAATTTAAAATATGGATATGACAGTGATAGGATTATAAAAATTCTTATCAAGTTTCTGATAATTTTAGTTACTGGATTCTTCATTTTTGCAATTAATAATTTTGCATCATTCGGAACTGAAAAGATTGTGATTAGCAATTTTTTCCAGTTGACTGAATCCAAATATGAGTATAAGGATGTTACTAACATCAAATCCATTGAGAAATTGATTGCTCCAAATGGAAATATCGTGATTGATAAACATTATATAATCGATTTTTCCGATTCCAATAAATGGAGTTCGAGACAAGGAGGTGATTCGAATTATGAAAAAGACTCAGAAATGATAAAATTTATATCTGCAAAGACTGGACTTGATTTAAAGTATTTAGAATTTGATAAATAATAAAAGCAACATAGCCCCAACGTGTATAATTCATTGCTGGTTATAGCCTACTTACGAAAGTCCTCGCGGACTTTCTATCTGTGATCTATTTGCTAACTTTAGTGTTTAAACACGCAACGAAATCATACACAAAACCGTTGGCGTTTCATGGAAAAATGACGCTGCAAACAATGACGATATGAGCAAAGCCAACACACATTAGGCACATTTGGTTTTTTCCGACCTGATTGCCAAAACTAGAAAAACCAAAAGAGCCTAATCTTTGCCAACGCACGAAG
>JBFHES010000047.1:0-20291 GCA_041584015.1 Bacteroidales bacterium | reverse complement strand
CATAGTTTTGCTCAAGGTACTGCATGTACCATTCAAAAGTGTTAAAAATTAGCGAGCCACCAATTTGAGTTCCAATGATGCGGTGAGTAAAGTCGTTGTACCAATAGTGGTTGCCGTTTTGGCAAGCTGCTGCTACCTGATCTATTTTAAGCGAAATATTACTTGTGTCGTAGGCCGCATCGTGAAGGAAGTGTCTGTAAATTTGTAGTCCCTGGTAATTCAACGGGTTGTCAATTTGAATTCCTGAACTAGCGCCCTGATAAGCACCGTTGTATGCATAAATTGCTTTGTAGCCATTGTTGAATGCAGGTTGCACGTAACCCTGATCACCGCTCGGAACTACAAAGTGACTCATTTGTATGCCGCTCTGTTGTAATACATATTGCTCATTTTGCATGATCTCAAAATTGTAATCTGTAGCGTTGTAGGCGGCATGAGAGTAGCTATGGTTAAGCACATCCCAACCGGCGGTATGCAGTTGTGTGAGCTGCGTCCATGTCATGTAACTTGGTGTAGAAACATGCAGGTCGTTGTAAGATGAATTAACCGAATTCCAGGAGATTGCTGCTTTAAATGCGTGGTCGTTGCTGCAACCATCGGTGTAATTCAAACCCAGGTAATTAGTTTGGTTCTCCGCAATATAGCCTCCACTCATCATTGGATAAGCATGCGTGAATCCATCTTCTTTGCCGTCGTCAAGTGAGAAACTATAGGCAAAGGATTTATTATACTTTACCGGAGCTTTTGTTACCGTGCAGTAATCTGGTACGGTGTCAAATTCAACAGTAAATGTAAATGTCTTTGGTCCGGCTAGTGAGGTGGCATGAATTATTACAGTATCCGATTTTGAAACTAATTGAGAGTTATCGGTGAGTACCGCAATGATTGGATAAGAACCTTCCGCTAGAATAGCATAGCTTAATTCATATGGAGCATTTGCATCCTCGCCTATCTTAATAGTGTCGTTATAGAATTCAACCCTTTCAACGGCGAGCGTTGAAGGCGAATTTAAATAGATGCTTGCTGTTAACTCTCCGGGACCACCGTCGCCATTATGTTTGTTGTCTGTTTTGGAATCGCCAAACCACAAGAAAGGAGTTGATCCTCCTATAAATTCCATGCGTTGGATACCCAGTTCAAAATAACCTGCATCTGCACTATAAGGGAATTCAAATAAGGCCAGTTGGCTAAAATCAATTGAAGCGTCGAAATCACTTAATGGAATTTTTATTTCAAACCAATCTGTTGTATTTGTAGGAACATAGGGCAGTAAGTTAACCGTGCCAGAAGATGAGGGACGTATTCTTATTTGCTGCCAGTTTGCAGTTCCTGTAAAATCTTTCAGAATGATTAGTAGTGTGTCATTTCCTCCTGTTGTTACGTTGTTTGCAGGGCCGTAAAGGTTTTGCGAGTTATAACCTATCTTAAGTTTCCGATATCCCGATTGATTATTAAGAACGGCTAAATGCGTGGGTTCATTAGATGGCAAACCTACAACTTCAGCAGTAATGGAAAGCTGAGCAGGCGAATTGATTGAGTCTCCGTTTAGTGGAGCACTTATACTTACTGATAAAGGAGAAACTCCGGCAATAGGTGCATCTACTGTGACCTGTGAAAGGTTGCTGGTTACTGTGGTTTGTATGTCAGTAAAAACTTTTGCTGATAGCTCATAGCTTCCTTCATTTACCGAGCTCCATAAATACTCGTATGGCTCATATGCATCTTCGTTAAGGATATTGCTGCCGTTGTAAAAGACAACTTTCTCAATGAGTGTACCTGCTACAATTGGCTCAACTAATGTTGCGTTCAGTTCTCCTGGGCCTCCATTGCCATTGTGCATATTATCTGTTTTTGATTCTCCAAACCATTGGAAAGGTGTTGTGCCTCCTGTAAATTTCATCGATTGAATTTCCATCTCAAAGCTGCCCGCATCGGCACTGTAAGGAAATTCGAAATAGGAGAGATTGTAAAAATTTATTCCCGGGTCGAAATCACTGAGCGGTATTTTAATACTCGTCCAGTTAAATAGATTTCCTCCTGCTTGATTTACATAGTTTTCAATATTTACTGATCCGGTTGCATTTGGTCTAATTCGTATTCGTGACCAATTAGAAAAACCAGTAAGTTCTTTAAATATTATTTCCAGAGTGTCGTTTCCGTCGCCAATTACATTCTGTCCGCTTGCATAAATATTGGTTGGATGATAACCTATTTTTAATTTTCGATAACCGGTTAAACTGTTAGATACATCTAAAAATGCCGGCACGGTTGGGTTAGCCCCACTTACTGTAGCTTCTAGGAGAATATCCGCTTGATTTTCAAAAGTTGCATTGTTCACAGGATTAGTGAGCTGTATGCTCACCACCTGATTTTGTAAAGGAGCTTCAATAAATACATCTATTGGATCAGTGCTTTCAGTTGTTAAATCGGTGTAGTAAATTGTTGATGCAAGCGAAAGGGTATCCGCCAGGCTTGTTGTAAAGCTCATCTCAAAAGGATAGTTGTAAAGCGTTTCCAGCAGAATGTTGTTAGCAAATACCTCAACCTTATCAACATTACTAATGGCTGGTGTTGCTGCAACCAATGTTGCAACAAGTTCGCCCGGTCCTCCATTACCGTTGTGCTTGTTGTCATTTTTATTGGCACCAAACCATTGATAGGGATAGGCGCTACCTGTGAAAGTAATATCACTTATGTCGATGTTGAAATTTCCAGCATCTGCACTGTAAGGAAATTCAATATAATTAACTTGAGAAAAATCAATACTTGGATCAAAGTCGCTAAGTGGGATGCTGATTGTGAACCAATCGCTGCCGGTAGGATTTGCAGCATTAACGTAAGTTTCCAGCGATAGACTTCCTTTTGCCAATGGTCTTATTCTTATTTTGCTCCAGTTCGCGTTCCCGGAATTGTCGCGCATCGTGATGCTTAGTGCTGTATTTCCGGCGCCAAGAACATTTACCTTAGGATTGTATAAACTATTCGGATTATTCCCCAGTTTCATTTTACGGTATCCAGTCAAGCTATTACTCACGTTCAGATGCACTGGCTGTCCTGGAATAACACTATTAACCAATGTGGTTATTGCGAAAGATTCATTGGTTTCGAACGATGTGTTTGCTGCAGGTTCGCTAATAGATGCGTTTTGAGCAAATACCATTGACGAAGTCAATAGTATAGCAAGGTAAATGATGATGATCTTCTGGATTGGCATTTACTGAAAATTTAAGTGTTCTATTGTTCTGGTACAAAATAACTAATTACCATACGGTCAAGTTTTATCTTTTATTAATGGATGATTAAACTTGATAAACAAGAACTAACACCCGACAAAAGAAATTGATGTCCGTGGGTACTGTACGGTAATAATAAATTAAAGTTGATGAATACCGGAGAAATCCGTAAAGGGATATTAAATGTTAGTAGTAATAAAAAAAGCTCCGATTTCTCGAAGCTTTTTGGGTGGATGATCGGGATCGAACCGACGACCTCCGGAACCACAATCCGGCGCTCTAACCAACTGAGCTACAACCACCATGTTTGTGGGTGCAAATTTAAATTATTTATTTTTAAATGCACTTACTAAAAGTGAAAAAAATAAAGGATTTTATTTCTTCTTTTTTTATCGATTACTTTTCAAAGCTATAGCTCGTTTTGGATCTTGCTTGTTGTTGAAATATAATGCTTTATATTTGATTAGATCCAGAGCCAAGGCAATAAACGATTAATGAATACCCGCGAATAGAATTTTGCCTGATTAAAGAAGTTGCGATAATTTTGATTATTCATGCCCTTTGGAGCATCAATTTTAGGAATTACATTGAAGCGTCTTCGGATTAAAGTATCATTGGGTAAACTTTCTAAATAATTTCGGAATGTAACTTCCGGAGCAACTTCGTTCTCATCCATCTTTAGTAAGAGATAAACTTCACGAAGATGATTTTGATAGAATGACTTACGCCAAACTGTAAAAAACATATCTGCCCATTTTACTGGATAATTTCTATAATTACAGTACAAATCTGCGGTTGGTAACTTTGTTAAAATTGGTTCAAAGTTTAAAATTAAATACCGTCCGGTAATCTTTAGAATTTGTGCATCATCGCTCGCATTGCTGATTAGTATAGATGTTTTCATGGCAAAGTCAAGTAGCTTAAATTCTCCATAGCCTCTTCCATGCTCCATGGGGTAATCCAGACCGTAATAGCTAACTAATTCTACATCCTGTTTGTGATTTTCGCACAGTGCATGTAGTTCGTTTAAATTGGCATCAGAATTATCTACAAAAACAATCTTGTCCAGGCCTTTACCTAAAAACTGTAAGTTGTGTTTTAATGCCTTTTTATAATCATTCAACCTAAGTTGTGGGTCGATGCGTTGCAGCAATGGTTCTCCTTTGCGCGGATTTATGGTAGATGTCATTAAAAGAATTCGCTCTGCCATTACATTAAAATTTTATTAATCAGATCTCCAATGTTAAGACCATATTTTTTATAAGTGTAGTTGCTTTCGTAAAATTCTTCTCCTGCTTTGCCCATTTCTTTTATTAGCTCAGGGTTGGCATTTACAAAGTCAATTTGCTCTCTCAAATCAATCGGATCATATGGTTTGGTCATTAAGCAATAGGCTTTGTTGGCATAATCAGCCATGCCGTTGCCATCTGTGATGATTGATACTTTTTTATGCCGCATGGCATTTAAGAGCACCAGTTGCCCTGCCGATACGTTGGGGTCGTTTAAGGTAATCAATATAGCTTTTGCTCCAGCCATTAGTTCATGAAACTCATCGCCATAAATGCCATGTAACACTTCTACATTATTGGTAAAGTCAATTCCGGCAACATCATTTGGTTGACACGCAATTTTTAAGTGATCATCCGATTCTGCAAATGCTTTTGCCAAAACCTTGTAGTCACGATTACTGGTGCCACCAGCGAAAAAGTAGTTGCCTGAAGAGCTCACAACGGATGGCTTATCAACGCCTTCACCTATTGGTAGGAAATTGAATTTATGCTTGTTTTCCGCACTAAACTGCTCGCTATAATATTTAAGCTCCTCTGAAGAATGACAAACGATGCCTTTTACAAATCTGCTATTGACAGTTTTGTTATACACCCATTTATGCAAGTTGCCTTTAATGCCATCTCGCTTAATGTAGATGAGTGTTAAAATTACGATTGGAGTTTTTGGCTTTTTAAAGCTTAAGAATAACGAGATAAGTGCATAATAGATGCCTATAAACTGCTGCCAAAAAACGACAATCTGGTAGTCTTCTGATTTTTTAAAAACACGATGAGCGATCTTTATATAGGAAAGGTGTCTTTTAATCGCATTAATACTTTTTGATCCAATGGAGTCGATATAATTTAATTCAACCGTTAAGCCGGAGGCCTGCTCCATTGCATCAATAACAACCTGCTCTACACGGCAGTTAGCAGCTAATAATATTTTACGCGTATCATTCATTTAGTAATTGTGGCAAATTTACATCAAACTCTCCTAACAACGTTCATTATATGTGTTTGTAACTTGTAAATAAAAGTTGCAGCTTTATTACGGCTGTTTTACAGATATGTTTACTTTTATGTAAATAATAAGGAATTCTAACAAAGTGTACAGTCTTTAATGGTTGGTATTTAGCAGGTTCAATGCAATTATGTCTGTATGTTTAAAACCAACTACCAATTGTTAGAGAAATGAAATGGCTATTATCGAAACCTAATGGGAGCTTTCCCGTTGAAGGTAATATCTAATTAGGCATTGGAATGTATAATTATAATATCATATAAGAATGAGTAAAGTAGCGTTGATTACCGGAATTACCGGACAGGATGGTGCGTATCTGGCCGAATATTTATTGAAAAAAGGCTATATGGTACATGGCATTAAACGTAGAAGTTCAATGTTTAATACCGATCGTATCGATCACATCTATCAGGATCCGCACGTAGAGAATCAAAAGTTTAAATTGCATTATGGTGATTTAACTGACTCTACCAACTTGATAAGAATTATTCAGGAAACACAGCCTGATGAGATCTACAATTTGGCAGCAATGAGTCATGTAATGGTTAGTTTCGATACACCTGAATATACAGCTAATGCTGATGGTATAGGTACCTTGCGTATTCTTGAAGCTATCAGACTACTCGGTTTAACCAAGAAAACAAAGTTCTACCAAGCTTCAACAAGTGAGCTTTACGGATTGGTTCAGGAAGTTCCTCAATCAGAAAAAACTCCGTTTTATCCACGCAGTCCTTATGGTGTTGCTAAGATGTACGGATTTTGGATTACAGTTAATTATCGCGAAGCCTACGATATGTTTGCTTGTAATGGCATTCTGTTTAATCATGAATCGCCAATTAGAGGTGAAACCTTTGTTACCAGAAAGATTACGCGTGCAACAGCCAAAATAGCATTGGGCTTGCAAGATAAAATCTATCTGGGTAATCTTTCTGCTCAACGAGATTGGGGGCATGCCAAAGATTATATCAAGGCAATGCATTTAATGTTACAGCACGATAAGCCCGAAGATTTTGTAATTGCTACAGGAGTTACAACATCGGTGCGCGAGTTTGTCAGACTTTCGTTTGCTGAAGCGGGTATTGAACTTGAGTTTAAAGGTGAAGGTATTGACGAAAAAGGTATTGTTGCTAAATGCCTCAATCCGGATTATCAGTTGCCAATTGGCTCTGTGGTTGTGGAGGTTGATAGCAATTACTTCCGTCCAACGGAGGTTGAGTTACTTATTGGTGACTCAACAAAAGCAAGAACATTGCTTGGCTGGGAGCCCGAATATGACTTAGATGCACTTGTAAAAGATATGGTTCAGAATGATTTGAAATTAATGATTAAAGATAAATACCTGAAAGATGGTGGCTTTAATGTGATGAATTATTTTGAGTAGGATAGCAATTGAAATGGAGCTTGCAGAATGAAGAAAGATTCTAAAATATTTTTAGCCGGACATAATGGTTTAGTAGGCAGTGCAATTTATAAATTGCTAAAGCAAAGAGGGTATACCAACATTGTATCCCGAACGAGAAATGAACTAGACTTAAAAGATCAGCAAAAGGTAAAGGAATTCTTCACTCTGGAGCAACCAATGTATGTAATTCTTGCTGCTGCCAAAGTAGGAGGCATTTTAGCTAACTCAACCTATCGCGCTGATTTTATTTATGAGAATTTGCAAATTCAGAATAATGTAATTCATCAATCCTACTTATCCGGAGTTGAAAAATTGCTATTTCTTGGCAGTTCATGTATTTATCCTAAGGAATCAAAGGTTCCAATAAGTGAAAATGAATTGCTGAGTTCTTTTCTTGAGTATAGCAATGAGCCATACGCGATTGCTAAAATTGCCGGATTGAAAACCTGCGAGAGTTACAACATGCAATATGGAACGAACTTTATTGCTGTTATGCCTACCAATTTATACGGCATCAACGATAATTTTAATCTGGAAACATCGCATGTGCTTCCTGCATTGATTCGTAAAATTCATTTGGGCAAGTGCCTGGACGAAGGAGACTATCAGGCAATAGCTGCCGATTTAAATAAATATTCTGATGAACAACTAATCGAAGAGTCTGCACTTATTCAAGAATTAGCAAAGCATGGTATTCATCTTCATCTGGGAAAAGTTTCTATTACTCTTTGGGGAACAGGCCAACCTTTACGTGAATTCTTATTTGCCGAAGATATGGCAGACGCCTGCCTGTTTTTAATGAAGAATACCGAGTTTAAAGATTTGGTTGAGCTCAGTGGAAATGGTTCTGAAGAAATCAGGAATACTCATATTAATCTTGGTTCAGGGGTTGACCTAAGTATAAAGGAACTTTCGGAAATAATTAAAGAAATTGTTGGTTTTAAAGGCGACATACTTTGGGATATTAATAAACCAGACGGAACAATGGTTAAAACGCTGGATGTGTCGAAACTAAAAGATTTAGGATGGCAAGCCCAGACTTCTCTTGAAGTTGGTATTAGAAAAGTCTATGAAGCTTACAACAAACAATGAGAACGGCATTTAAAAAAATATTAGACCTTATTGGAAGAGGTGAGACAAGAAGTGTTAAAGCCAAGCAAAACATCCTCCTGTCTTTTGCCATTAGAGGTGTAAGTATATTTATATCCTTCTATTTGGTGCGCATAACCATTGGGTATGTAGGGCCGGAAGAATATGGTATATGGACTACCCTAAGTGCATTTGTTGCATGGTTTGGCTTTTTTGATATTGGTCTAGGAAATGGATTACGTAATAAATTTACCGAAGCGTTGGCTGCAAATAAATTTGATTTGGCCAGAACTTATGTGAGCACCGCATATGCTGGTGTTGCTATCATTTTTGGTGGATTGGCTTTGCTGTTTTTGGTGGCCTTTCCATTCATCGATTGGGTGGTGGTTTTTAAATCGTCGCCCGAACTAGGCAATTCACTAAAATACCTGATATTAATCGTGTTCATGTTTTTTGTAATGCGATTGGTTCTTGGGATGATCAGCATTATTTTAATTGCAGATCAACGGCCCGCAATTGGTGGCATCATTGATCCAATAGGCAATTTTATCATTTTACTAATCATTATTATTCTAACAAAAACGACTGAAGGTTCTTTACTTAATTTAGGTATTACGCTGAGTGCAGTACCGGCAATAGTTATGTTATTCGCCAATGTGTACTTTTTTAAAAATGATTATAAAAGATACAGGCCATCAATAAAGCATGTCGATTTTAAACACATGAAAGACTTGCTGAATTTGGGTGTTCGCTTTTTTATCATTCAAATAGCAGTGTTGATTATTTTTTCAACTGATAACATGATAATCACTCAGGTATTGGGGCCGGAAGAGGTAACACCTTATGATTTGGCCAGAAGATATACCGGAATTGCTGCCATGGTGTTTTCCTTAATTCTAAGACCATTCTGGTCGGCATTTACAGAAGCAATTGCTAAGGACGATACTAACTGGATAAAAGGTGTACTTGGTAAACTAAAGACACTGTGGTTACTGCTGGTGCTTGGCGTTGCTGGTTTAATAGCAATCTCCGATTGGGCATACCGTATTTGGATAAACGATGATAGTATTCATGTGCCTATGGTTTTAACAATTTACATGGGTATTTATGTATTAATATCTACCTGGAACGAAATATTTGTGCAGTTCATAAACGGATCTGGCAAAATAACTTTGCAATATTATTTAGCAATTTTTCTGGCCGTGCTTAATATTCCTCTTTCCATCTTTTTAGCTGATAACATGGGTATGGGTTCTGCCGGAGTTATACTTGGTACGTGCATTACACTTTTTCCTGGTGTAATTATTAATCCGTATCAAGCATATTTAATTATTAATAAAAAGGATAAAGGTATCTGGTCGAAATAAATAGAGATCAATGAAAGTAAGTTATGTAACAAATTACGATGCCAAGGATGTCAAGCAATGGTCCGGACTTGGTTATTATATTGCACACGCGTTAAGTGAAGCGGGCGTGCAGCTCGAATATTGTAATGCGCTTACGGTAAAAAATCATTTTTTATTAAAGTTGATAGACCGGTTTTATAAACGCGTGCTGCACAAGAATTTCGATCTCTACCGCGAGCCGATGGTAATTCGAGATTATGCACGGCAAATTCAAAAGCACTTGGATCAGCATCCGGCAGATATTATTTTTTGTCCATCGAGTGTACCTATTGCTCTGTTAAAAACAAATGTGCCAATTGTGTTTTATACCGATACTACATTTGCCGGAGTTGTTGATTTCTATCCTGAATACAGTAATTATTGTAAACGCACATTACGCCTTGCTCACCAAATGGAAAGTGCCGCATTGCAAAATGCAGCTGCTGTTATTTACTCGTCAGACTGGGCTTCAAAAATTGCAATTGACTATTATAAGGCTGATAAGAGCAAAATGAACGAGGTGCCATTTGGAGCGAATGTAAGTTCTAATTATAATCGTAATGAGGTTGAGGCAATAATTGATAATCGTTCGGAAGAGACGATCAGTCTTCTGTTTCTTGGATTGTGGTGGGAGCGTAAAGGAGGAAATATTGCCTTTGAAATTGTGAAGCAACTGAACGAAGCAGGGGTGAAAGCCGAGTTATTAATTGTGGGATGCAAGGCCGAGATTGAAGGCGAAAAACCAGCCTGGTTAAAGGAATATGGTTTTGTAAGTAAGGCAAGTGCTGAAGGTCGAGAATTATTAAATTCAATTATGTGTAACGCGCATTTTTTACTGTTGCCATCGTTGGCAGATTGCACGCCTGTTGTGTTCTCGGAGTTAAACTCTTTTGGTGTTCCAAGCATTTCAACAAGTGTTGGAGGAATTCCATACATTATTAAAGATGGTGTTAACGGAAAAACATTTTCTCTGGAAGCATCCATTGATGAGTATGTAGATTACATACGTGAATACGCTTTAAATAAAGAGCAATATAAGCAATTAGCTTTATCGTCATATGATGAATATAGCAAGCACCTGAATTGGAAATCAATTGGCTTAAAGCTTAAAAAAATTATAGAAGAAACATTTAATAAATCAGCAAAATAATTTGCCATGAAATATCAATATCCAGTTTACATGCCGTCCTTACGAGGAAACGAGAAAAAATATTTGAATGAATGTATTGATACCAATTGGTTGACTGAAACAGGCCGATTCGTTGGTGACTTTGAGAACAAGTTTAAGGAATTTGTTGGAGTTAAATACGCCACAGTTGTGAGTAATGGTACACTAGCCTTGCATCTTGGATTGCTTGCCTTAGGTATCGGACCGGACGATGAGGTTATTGTTCCAACGCTTACGTATATTGCATCGGCTAATGCCATTGCATACACAGGAGCAACCCCTGTATTTGTCGATTGCGAGTCTGATTCATGGCAGATTGATCCGGCAGATGTTGAGCGAAAAATTACAGCTAAAACCAAAGCCATAATGCCGGTTCATATTTATGGACATCCGTCTGATATGAATATGCTTAGGGCTATTGCTGACAAGCATAATCTATTCATTGTAGAAGATAGTGCCGAAGCTTTTGGTAGCTATTATAATAATCAGCATGTGGGTACTTTCGGCGATATCGGCATTTTTAGTTTTTTCGGTAATAAGACCATTACTACCGGAGAAGGAGGAATGCTAGTTACAAATGATAAAACATTATTCGACCGTGCTCATCATTACAAAGGGCAGGGCCTGGCTATGTGGCGTCAGTACTGGCACGATGTAATTGGCTACAATTACCGAATGACAAACTTGTCGGCGGCTGTTGGGCTTGCTCAAATAGAAAATGCAAAGAATATTCTTGTTGACAAGAATAACATTGCAAACTGGTATAAGGAATATCTAAAGGATTTGCCATTAACTTTCCAAAAGGTGCAAGAGAATTGTGTGCATTCATACTGGATGGTTACTGTGTTAACTGAAAGCTCTGAAGTGCGTGACGAGTTGCGTCAGCATTTAGAGGAACATAAAATTGAAACCCGACCAACTTTTTATCCAATTCATACCATGCCAATGTATTCCATGAAATATCAAATGCTGAAAAATTCTGAAGACATTGGCTGGAGAGGAATGAATCTGCCAAGTTATCCGGATTTGAAGGAAGAAGATGTTAAGACAATCTGTGCTGCAGTGCGTTCGTATTTTAAAAAATAAACTATGAAAATATTCGATTTAAATACCATTGACCAGTGGAAGGATGCATTCGAATCCTTTCCGGAATCCTGCAAAGAGGTTTATTTCTCGCCAGAGTATTATATCAATTGGCAGGATCATGAGCAGGCAAAACCAATGTGCATTTTTGTCGAATTACGGAACGTGAAATTTTTATACCCGTTCTTTATTAAGGAGATAGAGGGCTTCAATCTGGACAAACCCTATTTTGATATTTCAACAGCTTATGGCTACGGTGGAGTTTTGGTAAGTGAAGTAGAAGTTGCTGCCGATTTGCGCCTTGAGTTTAATGAACTGGTTAATGATTGGTGTCTTGAACATGCGGTGGTTGCTGAGTTTATTCGCGAATTGCCATTTGTTAATAATCAACTTAGAGATGCCAAATATGAAGTTGTCCGGAATAATGTATTCATCGAGCTTGACGCCGAATATAAGATTGCCAATCGACATGTTCGCAAGAACATAAACAAGGCGAAACGCAATGGCTTGTCATGGGCTTGGGACCCGGATATGGAACATATGGATATATATGTAAAACTTTATGCCGATTCCTTTAAGCGAATAGAGATGGATGAATATTATCTCTTTCCTGATGCTTATTATTCAAAACTAAAGGATTTGTTTCTGAAGCAGGCAGGCTTGGTGAATGTTTATTACAATGATGAAATTATTAATAGCATGATTGTATTTACTGCATACGGTAAAATGGTTTGTCATTTAATCGGAACCAATTACAATTTTATTGAGTTACGACCGAACGATCTGGTTTATCATGCTGCCATTGAAATTGCAAAAGATCTTGGATTAACATTAATTAGCATGGGAGGAGGCCGGGTTGCAGACGATAACCTGTTCCGTTTTAAGGAGAAGTTTGGCAACTCTACTAAAGATGTGCTTGTTGGCAAGAAGATAAATAATCAGAAAATATATAATCAATTAATAGAGCAATGGGAGCTTAAGTATCCGGCATTTGCCGATCGTTTTACCAACTTCTTTTTGCGCTACAGATTAAACCCTGACAATGAAAAAATTTAAAGTAGGATTTGAACTTTCACTGGTAAGTCCAGAGCATGGAGGTACCTTTCAGTATTCGTTCTATATTTTAGGCTTGCTTAAAAATATGGATCAAATAGAGAAGGTTTATCTCTTCTGTGAAGATAAGAGCAGTATTCATTTAGCAGAGTTCAGGGAGCATGAGAAATTTACCTTGATAGAGGTAAAACCATTTGGGCCAATTAAGCGAAAACTGAAGAAGGCTTCCGATTTTTTTATCAATCGTTTCATGCACAAACAGGAATCAAATAAATTCTTGTACAAGTTGTATCGCTTCCTTAATCCTGATACCTACTATTTTAATAAATTTGATATTGATGTGTTACATGTACCGTGGCAAGTGTCGCGGGTATTTGGTATAAAGGTACCGGTACTTGTGACCATTCACGATTTGCAACAACTGTATTTTCCTGAGTTTTTTGGTCCTTTTGAACGAATGCAAAGAGCACTTACTTTTACAAAAAGCATCTTGCGTTCAGATCAGGTTATTTCCTCTTTTGCTCATGTAAAAACAGATGTTCAAAAGTATTTTCATGTTAATGATGATCAAACGAGTGTTTGTCCGGTTCCCGTGGCAACCGAGTGTTTTACATCAAATGATTATACCCGAAAGGAGGAATTAACAGCCAGGTATAATATGCCGGAGGAATTTATACTAACGCCGGCTGCAACGTGGCCTCATAAGAATCATCTTGGCGTACTTCACGCACTTAAGATCTTAAAAGATAAAGGCCGCAAAGTATATTGGATTGCAACGGGTGTTCGTCAGTCGCATTATAAGAATGTTATTGCTCCAACAATTGAAAAACTAGGACTTACAGAGCAGGTTCAGTTTACAGATATTGTATCGCAGGAAGATCTTATTGGTTTTTACAAAACAACCCGTTTGGTTGTAATGCCAACCTTGTATGAAGCAGGAAGCGGCCCATTATTTGAATCCATGCGATTCGGAGTCCCGGTAATTTGTTCCAATGTAACTTCCTTGCCAGAAAGTATAGAAGATATGAGTTATGTGTTTGATCCGCATAATTATGATCAGATGGCCGAAATGATTGAGCGTGGATTAGATGACCAAGCATATCGTGCTAAAAATGTAATCAACTCTGGTGAGCGCATTGACTTTTATGCAAAGTTTAATTATTATCAACCAATAATAGATGCTTATAACAAGGCTATTGCCGTTAAGCAACAAAAGTAATGGGTCGTAAAGCTTTCGAAATATCAATAATAATATTTGCTATTGCGGGCGCTTTAGATTTTTTTGCTTTATCCTTTATTCCGTTTAATGTTATCAAATACATACAGCTCTTAAGTATTGGACTAATATTTCTAATTGTAGGTATCGAATACGTTTACAATAGAGAAGAGCGGTTTTATCCCTTCTTTGGGAAAGAAGTATTTATTATTCTGCTATCCATATTTTTAAGCATGTTTGGCGCTTATGCAGGTCATGGACAATCCTTTGGTATAACCTTTATTGCCCAGCGATTTATGTATTTCTATATCTTTTATTTTCTGCTGCATGTCTTACGTGCCGATCCACGAGATATTGAAAAAATCATTATCGGGCTTGGCATTACTATTACCATATTTTACCTCGTGCAATATGTATTGTATCCCAAGGTAATTTTTAATGTGCGTATTAGTAAGGAACGTGGAACACTTAGAATCTTCCTACCTGGGATTTCTTTTGTGATGATAAATTTTTATTATTCAATGGTTCGGTTCTTTACAAAGTATGAATTTAAATGGGGAGCCCTATTCTTTTTGAGTTTTATGATTATTGTATTTCTAGGAACCAGGCAGATTCTGTTTTCTTCACTTTTGATTATGATTGTTTTTCTAATCACGAGTAAGAGGATTCAGTCTAAGTTAGTATTAATACCGCTCGGAATGTTGGCGCTTATACCCATCTTCTTTCTTTTTGAGAACATTATTAATGAGATGTTAACCTTATCAAAGAAACAAAGTTCTGGTGAGGATGACGTGCAGCGTATTAAGACCATTACTTTTTTTCTTACCGATTTTTATAAGAACAATATTGCTTATCTGGTGGGCAATGGTGTCGATAGCCAGAATTCACCCTACGGAGTTGAAATACAACAAATGAGAATCGAGAAAAAGTACTACCTCTCAGATATTGGCATAATTGGAAATTATGTTCGCTACGGGGTCTTGTTTTTAGTCGGTGCCATATCAATACTTATAAAAGTTTTTAAATATAAACTCTCGCCAAACCTGCAATACATCAAGCTATATGTAGCAATGATAACTATACTATTGCTTACTGGTGGCGACTTTGGCGATGTATATTCTTATGTGCCATTATTATTAATGTTGTATCTTATTGATGTCGATCTGTATGATCAAACAGCAAAAAAGGCAAACAAAAATATTGTAGTAGATGGATAAAATAATTAGCATAATAATTCCAGTTTTTAACGGATTGAAATTCACTAAAAAGTGCCTCGACAAAATTAAATCTGATTTGACCAGAACCGAAGGTTTAGGTTTTAAGTTTGAAGTGATTGTTGTTGATGACGGATCGAAGGACGGAACAGCTGATTGGATTAAAGCAAATCATCCACAGGTTCACTTGGCCTACGGCGATGGTGGATTATGGTGGAGCGGTGGAATAAACCGTGGAGTTAGCTATGCCATTGAGCAACTAAAAACTGACTTTGTGTTGTGGTGGAATAATGATATTCTACAAGGCGACGACTACTTTGTGAACCTGACTAAGCTATTGGCTCAGAATAGAGCTAAAACCATATATGGTTCCAAAATATATTATGCCGAAGTTCCCGATCGCATTTGGGCATATGGTGGCGAGTTCTTTTCTGACAAAGGAGATAAGCACATGATTGGTACTTATGAAAAAGATAGTGCCGCCTTTGTGGAGGAAAGAATCGTAGATTGGTTTGCTGGTATGGGTACCGTTTTTCCTGTTGAGGTTTATGAGCAGGTTGGATATTTGGACGAGAAACATTTTCCACAGTATCATGGCGATACGGATTATACCTATCGATGCAAATTGGCGGGATATGAGCTGGTTGTTAGCTCAGAACTAAAGATTTGGAACATTACCGAAAATACGGGCAACGAGCACGATGATAGTTTTAAGAAGCTAATTTACACGCTAAGTGATATAAAATCAAACTATAACCTTAAAAAGGATTTGCTGTTTTATAAAAAATATGCAACATCAAAAAAAGCATATCGGGTATTATTTATAAAATATGGTGAGTATTTAGGTGGCTTTTTTAAATGGAAGTTATTTACTTTGTTAGGTAAGAAGCGTCCGGTGAAAGAAGCCAGATACATGAGCGATTAACAAATGAAGAACGTATATTATTATCCTAATTCCAAACGAACGTCAAGTGTGGTTGTCAATCCATACATTGAAGATCTTATGTTTGAATTATCTAAAAATTACAGGATAATTAATGCCGACTACCCTTCAAACTCTGGTATGTTTCAGTTTTTTGGCTTCCTTAGAAGAACTGATTATTTAGTGCTTAACTGGATTGAAGATTTGCCGGACAAGAAATTTGGCCGCTTGCAAGTACTCGCTTTTATTCTTCAAATATATTTGCTTCATGCCATTGGTGGTAAGGTGGTTTGGATTTTACATAATAAACTAAGCCATTATCCTAAGCATTTAGAAATAAAACGTAGACTTCAAAAGTTGTTGGCCAGAAAATCAGATTATGTAATAACGCATTGTAAAGAGGGCCTGACATATCTTGAATCCATTGAGCCCAGATTCAGGGCTAAGGTTTTAGTAGTTCAGCATCCTGTTAAAGATTATCCTGTAATTGCTGAGAAAAATAAAGAATACGACCTTTTAATTTGGGGATCTTTGCTGAAATATAAAGGAATTGACAAATTTTTGGAATATCTTTATAAGCATCAATTGGATGAAAAATATAGAATACTTGTAATTGGTAAAACACGAAACGACGACTATGCCCGGGAGATAGAACGTTTTAAAAACTCAAATATCACTGTTAGAAATGAATTTGTTGATATTTTAAAATTAAGACATTTTGTAGCCTTGTCGAAATTTACCTTGTTTGTATACGAAGACAACAGTGTTTTAAGTTCTGGTGCTCTTATGGATTCCATTGGTTTTCATTCCAATATAATTGGGCCCCAAAAAGGTGCATTTCGCGACCTCGCTGAGGTTGGAGTAATAAATGCCTATGAAAAGTTTGAAGACATAATCTCTTTATTGGACGCGAATGGAATGGAAGATGAACAAAAAACACTTGAAATTATCTTACGATTTAACAAGTTAAATACGTGGGAGAAAATGGGAAGTGTGTTACATAAATTTTTAAATGAACATGGATCCGATAAGATATGTCATTGTCATCCCCTCGAAAAATGAGGAGAAGCTACTTGGTAAAACCTTAGAGTCGATAGTACACCAAACTATCGAACCGGTTTTATGCATAGTGCTGGATGATGGATCAACTGATGGTACTTTTGATATTGCATCTGAATATGCTAATCGTTATGATTATATTAAGAGTGTACATTTGGAAACAAATGATGAGTATAAGGTTGGTAAAAGAGTTGTAAATCTGTTTAATCAAGGCAGGAAAATTGTCGATGAGTCCGAAACAGATTATGATTGGATTGTAAAACTTGACGCAGATATTTCGTTTAGTCCAAATTTTATAGAAACTATTTTTAATAAAATAGAACCAAATTATGGAGTGATTTCTGGCACTCCTTACTACTTCGAGAAAGATAAAAGAAAGGTTGACTATAGCCCATTGTTTCATTCCCATGGTCAGTTTAAAATTTATAACAAAACATGTTTGAATGCTATTGGTGGACTTATTCCTAGTTTGGGTTGGGATTGCGCCGATAATATTATTGCTATTGACAAAGGTTGGGAGACTAAAGCCTTTCGTGATGTTTTTTATGAAATGCATAGGAAGGTTGGTACTAAGATATCGAATCGAAAAGGCCGCTATAATTCTGGAAGAGGTGCTTATTTGCTGGGCTATAGCAAACTTTACCTGCTCATAAAAGCAAGCTATGATAGCATGGGTTCTTCAGGGATTTCCGGTTCGTTTTATTACCTGAAAGGATACTTGAGTGAGTTATTTAAAAGAAGCCCAAAAGTGTTGAATAAAAATCAAAGAAGACTTTTGCGCAAACTCTTTTGGAAGAGTTTCTTTGAGAGGTTTGCCGGAGGTAAGTTCGTCCATGTAAATTTGCACAATAAGAAATAAGTTTAATGGCGAAACAAGAGTACTTCAATATTGGTGTTGATACCGGAACAACTGTTGAGGCCTTGCAAGCAAGCGAGCAAGCTTTAAATTCCTCCAAGTGTTCAACATTGTTTTTTATTAATGCCCACTGTTTCAATATTGCTCAAAGGGATGCCCATTATCTGGACGTATTAAATGCTTCGGAATTTGTTTACAATGATGGCAGTGGTATTAAGTTAGGAGCCAAGTTCGCAAAGGTGAAAATCCAGGATAATTTGAATGGCACAGATTTAATACCTAAAGTAATTGAACTAGCAACTAATCTTGAGAAAAAAGTGTTTCTTCTAGGAACGAAGGATGAAATATTGGCACTGGCTAAAACTAATCTCGAGACCACGATCCCAGGACTAAAACTTGCAGGTATGCGAAATGGTTTTTTTCAGCAAGATGAAGAAGCAGGAGTTATCGATCAGATTAATAATTCTGGTGCTGAGCTTTTAATTGTTGGAATGGGTGTGCCTTATCAGGAAAAGTGGATAAGTAAAAACAAACATGCTTTAAGCCATCTGAAATTGATAATTGCGGGAGGAGCAGTACTTGATTTTTTATCAGGTACCATAACAAGAGCACCGGTTTGGATGCAAAAAATGGGCATTGAATGGCTCTATAGATTATGGCTCGAACCTAAGCGATTGATGAAGCGGTACCTTGTCGGTAATTTCGTATTCGTCTATTATATGTTTAAATACTGGTTGTTTGGAAGTCGTCAAAAGACTAAAACCTAGGCCTGTCCTTCAACATCGATTTTGTGGCATCAATCCATAATGTTTCTTTCAATAAGTCCTTTTTATGCTTTTTCCATTGGCTACCCCTTAAATCATAGTTGGGTGTTCTGGCAATTGGTATAAGTGATGATATGCTACCATATGATATCTTATGCCGGTATTTGCCCAGGATTGAGGCAATCGTTGCGGATGGGGATCTGAAAAAACTATTATTAACTACTTGAATATAGTTGTTACAATGTTCAAGTTTTAAATCCGAAACTTCTAATAGATCAGTGATGAATTGCATACTACCTTCAAACACTATTTCTTTTATTTGCTGCTCTTCTTCGTTTAAAGTTTCTTCTTCATAAACCGCGTCCCAACTATTAGCATCTTTCTTTAGGCTGATTACAGTAGGATGTGGAGCAGTGAAGAAGAGTTCGCAAATTGCTACTGATGTCATTAGGTGTTGCGCCCGGTAATTTGGTCGACCGGCATGAAAGTAAAATGAATCAAGCTGAATACCTTCTTTCTGCAAGGTGGTAATGTCTCCCCAAGTGCCAAAGAAAAAACCATACGGACCTTCCTTTCCATAGGCTTTTAACAATTTGGTTAAGCTACTGATTGATGATCCTTGCCAGCCGACATCCACAATAGCTGTTTTCTCGTCAACTTTGTTTTCTTCAATATACTCAAGTAAATTGGCAAAGGCTAATTTGGCTTCTTTCAGAATATCATCCTTAATTTCGAGAAAAAAGTTGCACAGTTGAACCTTGGTTTTTGGATCAGCAAGTTCTCCGATTTTATTAATCGGAAGGAATGCATCTAAGTTGTTAAAACCATATGAGCCTAATGTCTTTTTATATTTCTCAGGATGCATTCCTATTCTTAAAAGTAGGTCCTTCACCTTAAGTCGCTGAAATGGTGTGATTAACTTGTAGATAGCAATTTCGTTAATTTCCTTAATCATTGGAAATGTATACAGATGTCTTGATGCCAACAGGTAATTAGAGGCAAGCGGAAGCTGTTGTTGTGTTTTGATCAGCTTAAAAGCTTCATTCAGGTAATAACCATCTCGAGCAAGAAAATGTATCTTTTCGAGTCCCAGATATATCGTCTTGTTAATAATAAAGTTGAGGTATGACAAATGATTTGGACCCACAAGCTCGTAGCCTATTTTCCACAATTCTTTTTTAGTGTTGTCGTTATATGGGTTTTTCGATTCACCCTTAAGAACCGTACCAAGCATCACAGACTCAAGCGGGTTATTTAATTGATGAACATGCTTCCCTTTATGTTTTAGATATAAGGCGTTTGATTTAGAATAAGGCTGTAGGTAATAGGTTCGAATACCTTTTGACGATGCGATATTAATATCTGCATGAATATTATCACCAACATGTAACAGTTGATCGGGCTTAATATTTTCTTCCTTTAGCACGTAATCGAAAAGGGTGCCGGAATGTTTTGTTTTTCTTTCAACCGAGGATAAGTACAGCTTAGAGTCATCGTAGCCCTTTGTCAAAAGAAGCTTTTTAATAAAGGGCGCTGGTAAATACATATCCGAGGT
>JBFHES010000046.1:0-20621 GCA_041584015.1 Bacteroidales bacterium | reverse complement strand
TGGTAGATTTGCATATTCAAAGAAAATAGCATGTCCAAAATAGAAATTGAAGAGTTGTCGCAACTCGGAATTAAAGGCGATGTTTATACCGATAAGTCGAGTCGCTTGATATATGCGACGGATGCATCAGCTTACCGTGAACTGCCGTTGGCTGTTGTGCGTCCTAAGGATGTTGATGATCTGAAAAAGCTCATTGCATTTGCCAATAAAAACAAGTTGGGCCTAATACCCAGAACGGCGGGAACATCGCTCGCCGGACAGGTTGTTGGAGATGGAATTGTTGTGGATGTTTCGAAATATTGGACTTCCATTATTGAACTGAATACAGATGAGAAGTGGGTGCGTGTTCAGCCAGGGGTAATTCTGGATGAACTGAACAAGTATCTGGAAGCATATGGATTGTTTTTCGGACCAGAGACTTCCACGTCGAACAGATGTATGATGGGCGGAATGGTCGGTAATAATTCATGCGGAGCCCATTCACTTATATACGGCAGTACCAGAGATCATACCATTAGTGTAAATACACTTTTAAGTGATGGGAGTGAAGTAGAATTCGGTCCCTTAACTAAAGAGGCGTTTCTGGATAAATGCAAATTAACCGATTCCCTGGAAGGCAAGATTTATAACAATTTAAATACGGTACTTAGTAATCCGGATAATCAGAAGAATATTCGAAACGAGTTTCCCGAGCAATCAATAAAAAGAAGAAATACGGGATATGCCATTGATTTGATGCTGGAAACAGAGCCTTTTACCGAGCATGCCCCACCCATTAATTTAAGTCAGTTTATTGCAGGTTCTGAGGGAACCTTAGCATTTATGACAGAGATTAAACTGAATCTGGTTGAATTGCCTCCAAGGGAAACGGCCTTGGTTTGCGTGCATTTCGAGAATATTGCAAATGCACTTAAGGCAAATCTAATTGCGTTAAAACATAAACCTGTAGCCATTGAGTTAATGGATAAGGCCATAATGGACCTAACCAAAAAGAACATTGAGCAAAACAGGAATAGGTTTTTTGTGGAGGGCGATCCTGGTGCATTATTGATAGTTGAATTTGCTGAGCATTCTGGTGATCTGCTAAAAGAGAAATCAGCGGCCATGCAAGCAGAAATGCAAGCAGCTGGCTTTGGTTATGCTTTCCCTGTGATTACCGGGAATGATATCAAAAAAGTGTGGGAGCTAAGAAAGGCCGGACTAGGTATTTTAAATAATATGCCTGGCGATGCGAAGCCAGCACCAGTTATTGAAGACACGGCTGTAAATCCAGCAGTACTTCCGGAATATATCGAAGAGTTTAATGAGGTACTAAGAAAATACGATAAGGAGTGTGTTTATTACGCACACATTGCAACTGGTGAATTGCATTTGCGACCGATTCTGAATCTGAAAGATCCAAAGGAGGTTGAGTTGTTTCACACCATCGCACTTGAATCTGCAAAACTGGTTAAGAAATATAGAGGTTCTTTAAGCGGGGAGCACGGCGACGGTCGTTTAAGGGGTGAGTTCATTCCGTTAATGATCGGCGAAGAAAATTATGCATTACTCAAGGATATCAAAGAAACCTGGGATCCGAATCACGTTTTCAATCCAAAGAAGATTGTTGACACTCCAAAGATGAATACTTTCTTACGGTATAATCCAGGTGATGAAACCAAGGAAATTGAAACCATCTTTAGTTTCGAGAATGATCTGGGAATTTTACGTGCCGCAGAGAAATGTAATGGAACAGCTGCTTGTCGGAAAACAGAGGTGATTGGTGGTACCATGTGCCCGAGTTATATGGCAACCCGTGACGAAAGCTCAACAACAAGAGCCAGAGCTAATATTTTGCGCGAGTTTCTTACAACATCCGATAAGAAAAACCCATTCGATCATCAGGAGATTTATGAGGTAATGGACCTGTGTTTAAGTTGCAAGGCTTGTAAGTCAGAATGTCCATCAAGTGTTGATGTTGCCAAACTGAAAGCTGAGTTTCTTCAGCATTATTACGATGCTAATGGAGTACCTTTAAGAACAAGAGCAATTGCCTATCTTCCTCGATTGAATAAACTGGCGGCTTTAATGCCGGGATTTACAAACATGTTGTTCAAGAATAAGGTAAGCAGTAGAATGTTTAAATCGGTGCTTGGTTTTGCTAATGAGCGCGACATTCCTTTATTGTACAAAACAACCCTCGACAGATGGTTCAAAAAGAATAGCAACACACAAAATATTACGAATGGCACTGTGTACTTGTTCAACGATGAGTTCATTAATTTTAATGATACAGAGATTGGAATTAAGGCCATCCTTTTATTGCGGAAGCTTGGGTACGATGTGAAAATACCAAAGCACGTTGAGTCTGGCAGAACATTCTTTTCGAAAGGATTATTAAGGTCCGGGCGCAAGGTTGCTCAACAGAATGTTAACTTATTGAAAGATCTTATCAGCAGCGAAACACCATTGATTGGTATTGAGCCATCTGCCATTCTAAGCTTTAGAGATGAATATCCAGAGATTGTAGGAAAGGAATTGGAGGATGCTGCTAAGGAGCTTGCAAAAAATGCCATGATGATAGATGAGTTTATTGCGGCCGAGTTTGATAAGGGAAAAATAACAAGTGATCAATTTACCTCCAAGTCTAATAAAATAAAGCTACACGGACATTGTCAGCAAAAGTCGGTAGCATCGGTTGTGCCTACTGCAAAAATTCTTGCAATACCCGAAAATTATTCGGCGACAGTTATTCCTTCTGGGTGTTGCGGAATGGCTGGCTCCTTCGGGTATGAGAAGGAACATGTTGAGGTATCAAAGAAAGTTGGCGAACTGGTTTTGTTCCCAAGCATTCGGAAAACTCCTGATGATGTATTAATTAGTGCAACAGGAACCAGCTGTCGTCATCAAATTAAGGATGGAACGGGTAGAGTTGCACAACATCCTGTTGAAATCTTGTTTGAAGCATTACGATAGGAACATGCTTGAACAAGTTTAGATTTTATAGTTTTGCATAAACTTCAAGTTAAAAATATTAGATGAGAGTTGTTGTAAGCGGCGCAAGCGGCTATGTTGGAAAGTTGGTTTCAACGCATTTAGAAGCTAAGGGATATGAAGTTATCCCCATAAATAGAAAGCATTATAAATGGCATATTCATGATTTTAAAGAGATACTTAGAGGCGCTGATGTTTTTATTCATTTGGCTGGTGCTCCAATTTTTAAGCGTTGGACCAAAAAGTATAAGAAGCAGCTGTATAAAAGTAGGATAGGAACAACTGAACAAATTGTTTCAGCTTTTAAATTATTAAAGGATCGTCCAAAAACGTTTATCTCAGTTTCTGCTGTTGGAATTTACAATACGAATGATGCGCAACATTCTGAAAAGTCTACCGATTTGGGATCAGATTTTTTAGCTACTCTGGTTAAAGACTGGGAGCAAGCACTGGCCAAGGTTGATGAATTAGTTGATGTTAGGCATACCGTTTTCCGATTGGGAGTTGTGCTTGGAAAAAAGTCGAAAGCCTATAATAAAATGGCAACTCCAATAAAAATGGGAATAGGAGGTCGTGTGGCCAAAGGAACACAGGGATTTTCAGTTGTTCATGAGCAAGACCTAATTGCTGCTTTCGATCATGCCATTTCGGAGCCGATAATGAAAGGTACCTATAATTTGTCGATGCCGGTGAAAATAAACAATAAGGACTTTACCAAGAAATTAGCTAAAGCTCTAAAACGTCCTTCGTTTATGATAATACCAGGCTTTATGTTGCGACTGCTATATGGACAGTCATCGGTAATATTAACTAAAGGACAGCATGCTTATCCGGAGGCTCTTTTAAAATCAGGCTTTAAGTTTAAATTTGATACAGTGGACAAACTGATAGCCAAACTGACAGAAAAAAGAAAGCCTCGAAACAATAGCGACTAGATTGTTTTTAAAAATGCCACTAATTTTTTAACCGCATTTCCACGATGGCTAATGTCGTTTTTAAGTGTTAGAGACATTTCTGCAAAGCACTCATTAAATCCTTCTGGCTTAAAAATTGGGTCGTATCCAAATCCATCATTTCCTTGTTTCGCCTTAAGGATTTCTCCTAATACCTGTCCTTCAAAGTAGTATTTTTGATTATCAAGAATAAGCGCAATAACAGTCCTGAATTTTGCTTTGCGATTCTCCACGCCAGAGAGTTTGTCAAGAACCTTATTCATGTTGTCATCGAAAGTTGGATTTTCACCTGCATATCTTGCAGAATAAACGCCAGGCTCGCCATTAAGTGCTTCAATCTCCAAACCTGTGTCATCAGCAAAACAATTAACACCAAATCGATCGTGAATGTGCTCAGCTTTTTCCATTGCGTTGCCATTAAGGGTATCGTGTGTTTCCGGAATCTCCTGATGGTAGTTTAGATCGGCTAAGCTTTTTACTTGAAATTCAGATCCAAGTGCTTCTTTTATCTCTTTCAGCTTGTGCTGATTATTGGTTGCAAATACAAGTTCCATAAAATAGTATATAAAAAAACAACGGCCACTTAGGCCGTTGCAAATGTATAATAGGTATCAATATATTCAAATTGAGTACTAGTTAAATCCTCCCGATTTTCTAAGGTCTGTTCTTGGATTTACGCACATTACATTAATGTTTAGATTGTTAAAGATGATTTTTTGTTCCTCGGCTCCTAGCAGATAGTCTGCAATACCAATTTCCTTCGTAATCATGATAAGAATTAGGTTGGTATTAACCTCTCTGGAGAATCGTAGAATTTCATCGTTAAAGTTTTTGCCTTTTCTAGCTGTATGAATTTCGTATTCAATACCCTTTTCAGCCATGTATTTACGCGCAAAACCCAGATTGGCGGCTGTTTTCTTTTTCAATAATTCATCAGTGTGAAAGGCTGAAAAAATAATAATCTTTGAATTAAAGTTACTTGCCATGTAATTGGCCCAAATAAGCTTTTCTTTGTTCTCCAACTTATGATCAACAGGGAAAACAATATCATTGTTGTCTCTGTACTCATAAGGTCCGGATACCATAATGTACGGGATTTTTGATCCTGCCATCACCTTTAAGGCATGGCTACCTGTAAACTTCTGCAGGCCTTTAAATTCATGAATCCCCATAACCACTAGTCGTGCTTCAAGCTCTTCAGAAATAGAATTTATTGATTCATACAGCGCACCCATGCGCGCGATTATTTTTGGCTTCTCTCCATGCTGCTCAAGCGTTTCGTTAGCCATGATTTCAAGCTTTTGTGTAGCTTCTTCAACAGCTTTCTTTTTGCTAGCTTCACTTGTGAACATACCACCTTCATCAACAATGTGAACCAGGGTATAGTCAGTGTCAAGTATTTTTGAGAGTCTGAGTGTTAGATCCAGTGCATGTTGCGACACTTCAGTGAAATCGCAAGGGATGATAATTGTTTTTTTCGAACCTGTCATATTAAATATTATTTCAAATATTAATGGCTATATTTAAAAATTGAATTCTTGATTAAAATAGACATTTTTCAAAACATGGCAAAATTAAAGCATTTTATTTATGTTTTATCTTCACACATTTCGATATTACTTCTCTTTAGCCTAATAACGCAAGATTTAAACGGGCAAATTGCCAATCCAGGTATGCCTTACATCCAAAATTATCCTCCAAAAGAATATGGCAGCGACAATGAGAATTTTTCCATTGTTCAGGATAAACGTGGGGTGGTGTTTATCGGTAATGAGAATGGGATTATGGAGTTTAATAACCATTCGTGGCACCACATAAATGTTCCTGGTTGGCCGTATTTAGATATCGATGCTAGTGGAAAAGTGTACATTGGTTCTTACAATGATTTTGGAATTCTAAGTCCTTCGGTGGATAACCGTTATGCGTATAAATCGCTTAAGGATAAATTGCTTAAGAAAGCCGATTTCGGTCTTGTGCATAATGTAGTTACACTGGGGGATCAGGTGTTTTTTGAGACAGAAAGTAATCTTTATTTATTTCATCACGACTATATTCAGTTGATGGGTGAAAAGAATTTTGAGGTGAGCGTGTTTAAGGCCGGTGATGCTGTTTTCTTAAACAGACCTTATCAGGGTTTGTCGATTTATAGCGACAACAGGATTGAGGGCTTGCCTTTGGGAATGTTTTTCCGCGAGAAAAAAATACTGGACATTATACCCTTTGACGATAAATACCTGATAAGAACCGAGAATGATCCAACTTTTTGGCTGTATGATTTAAAGACAGTTGAAGCCTTTGAAACCGAAGCCGATGATTTCATTACGAATCACATATTTACCGATATAGCGATTTTATCTGATGGATTATTGGCCATTGGGACCAGGGGTAATGGTATTGTTGTTATTAATAGGCAAGGCGAAATTGTAAAGTACATAAATAAAACCAATGGGCTCTACGATAACTATGTGCATGCGCTTTATCCTGATAAAACTAACAATCTATGGGCGTGTTTGCAAAATGGTATTAGTCGAATAGAATACCCGGCATCCTACAGTTTTCTGAATATCAATAATGGTATAGAAGGAAATGTTTTGTCGATTCATCCATTTAATGATTTAATGTACGTTGGGACGGTAAATGGTGTTTATGCCGGGTTGTCCTCAAACCCAACTGATCATCCGGATTATTTGAACAATGAGAAGTTTCAGCGTATAGCAGGGCTTATTGGTATTGCTCATGGTTTCTTCGAGAAATCGGGACAGTTTTTTGCCTATACCTCAAACGGTATATATAAGCTGGATGGCAGAGAAGCCACACTAAAATTTAATGTGGCAGTGAATGAATTACGGTTATCAAAAAACAATCCGGAGATTTTATATGCAGGATGTCCGTCGGCCATTAAGGTGCTCAAAATTAGTGAAGGAGATGTGTTCGAGGTACTAAGCAAGTTTAAGATTAATGGTCAGGTAAGGTCAATAGCCGAGGATGCAGAAAATAACATCTGGTTTGGAACTAATTTCTACGGCCTTTATATGTTGAAAGAACAAGATGGGACCGAAAATTCATGGGACTTAAAACATTATAATACCGATTCCCTCTTGCCTTCAGTTTATGGATGGGTTGATGTGTTCTCGGCAAATAATGCGCTGTACTTCTCTAGCGAAACAGGCGTGTATGAATTTAATCCTACAAGTTGGGAACTGGAACCCGGAAATCCTTTTGGCCTCGATTTTTCAGACAAGAATAAATGGCTTCATCCGATAACACAATTGGCAGACGGCCATATTTACACCTTGCTGAATAATAATCTTGATGCCAGCAAGCAGCTTATTCAACTCAGCTTTACCGATGATACAATTGGTGCTTCTGTAGAGCAAATCATGTTTCAGAAAGTGAATGACATTAGTATTGAAACAATTTATCCGGGTAAGGATAGTCTTGTGTGGCTGGGTGGTGTTGATGGACTTGTACGAATTGATAGAAGACAAAAACCGCCGGCTGGTTTAAATTTATCCACTTACATTCAAAGCATAACGCTTTCTGATGATACCGTTTTATATGTGAATCCTGAGGCCAAGAACGCTTTGAAAAAACGTGAATTGCTAAAAATTAAAAATGATGTTGCCTCTATAAAGCTGTCGTATGTATGTCCGGCATATATTGATGGAGAAAACATTGAGTACACTTATTTCCTTGAGAATTATGACGAGAACTGGTCGGAGTGGGGTAAAAGAACTGCTAAAGAATACACCTCACTACCATCAGGGAAATATACCTTTTTTGTAAAAGCCAGAGATATTTATGGTAACGAAACGGAATCGGACAGTCTATCGTTTGTTATGCTGGCTCCGTTTTATTTCACAACATTTGCTTTTATTATTTACGCTATTGTGCTCATTACTTTTAGCATAATGATGTATAAAGTACGATCGTATCAATTTGCAAAAGAGAAAAGTAAGTTGGAACGAATAATCAAGGAAAGAACAGAAGACCTGGTAAAGGAGTTTGAGCGAGCCGAAGATTTATTGGTGAATATGCTGCCTCAGAAAACCGCTCAGGAATTAAAACTTAATGGAAAGGCGACAACACGTAAATTCGATTTGGTTTCGGTAATGTTTTCAGATATACAGGGATTTACAGAGATAACAGAACTTATTGAACCTGAAATATTAATTACCAAGTTAGATGAGTTCTTTCAAAAAGTTGATGCCATTATTGACAAGTATCAGGTAGAAAAGATTAAAACCATTGGAGATGGATATATGTGCGCTGGCGGAATTCCTGAAACCAATCGTACCAATCCGGTTGAAGTTGTATTGGCAGCGTTAGAGTTGCGCGAATTTATGACTGTCTTTGAATTCGACGAGCAAAAAACAAAACACTTAAACTGGGGACTTAGAATTGGAATTCATACAGGATCTGTCATTGCCGGGGTTATTGGTGACAAAAAGCTTTCTTACGACATCTGGGGGGTAACTGTTAACAATGCAAGTAGAATGGAGTCCAATGGCGTTATCGAGAAAGTAAATATCTCGCAGGCAACCTACGAGCTCATTAAGGATTATTTCGAATGCGAATTTCATGGAACATTAACACTAAAGTCCGGAAATGTTACAGAAATGTACTTTGTTAATGGCTTAAAGAGTGAGTATGCAGCAGATAAGAAGAAGATTACTCCGAATGATAAGCTAATGCAAGAATTGGCCGAGTTACGTTACTTAGACCTGTATGATTTTATGGTTAAGAAACTTGAGCAGGAGTTACCATCAAATTTATATTATCATAACTTAAAGCATACAATTGATGTGACCAACATGGCCGAAGTAATTGCGCAAAGCGAGAATATTTCGAAAGAAGAACAGGTGATTGTAAAAACAGCTGCTCTATTGCATGACAGTGGTTTTAGTATCGATTATGAAAATCATGAATATCATAGCGTTAAACTTGCCAAGAAAATTCTTCCTGCATTTAATTACAATGTGTATCAAATAGAGCAAATATGCCAGTTAATAATGGCAACAAAGTTTCCGCCCGTACCAAAGAACCATTTAGAAGAAATAATTTGCGATGCAGATTTGGATTATCTAGGTCGTAAAGATTTTATCCCGGTGTCAAGAAATCTGTTCATGGAGTTGTATGAACGAAAGCGTATAAAGTCAGTGGATGAATGGTTGAAAACGCAGATTAATTTTATCGAAAAACACACCTATTTTACAGACAGTGCTAAGAATTCACGAGATGTTAATAAAAACCAACAGCTTGATAATTTAAGGCAAATGGACTTTCTGTCATCCTTCTTTTAAGGGCTGATAACCTGACTCTTATAGTGCCTTTTTAAATTGGTTGTAGAACATGTTAAAACCAATGGAAATTCATCAATAATTATATATTTTTGTGAAAATCTAAATAATAATCATTATACAACACTTAATACTATCATGGCAAATTTAGACTGGAAAAACCTGCCATTCGGATATCAAAAAACGAATTATAATGTCAGGTGCTATTACCGAGATGGTAAGTGGGGAGAATTAGAAATCTCTTCATCGGAAACAATAAATATTCACATTGCAGCAACTTGTCTTCATTATGGCCAAGAAGCTTTTGAAGGATTGAAAGCCTTTAAAGGTAAGGATGGTAAGGTAAGACTATTCCGCTGGAATGAGAATGCAAGTAGAATGAGACAATCAGCTGACGGTATTCTTATGGCTGGTGTACCAGATGAGTTATTCTATAAATCAATAACCAAGGCCATTGAATTAAATAGTGAGTTTATTCCACCATATGGTTCTGGTGCTTCGTTGTATTTACGTCCATTATTAATTGGAACAGGTGCTCAGGTGGGTGTAAAACCAGCTAATGAGTATATGTTCATGGTATTTGTAACTCCTGTTGGACCATACTTCAAGGAAGGCTTTAAGCCGGTTGACATGATGGTTTGCAGATCATATGATAGAGCTGCACCTCTTGGAACTGGTCATATTAAAGTTGGAGGTAACTATGCATCCAGCCTATTGTCATTGAAAAAGGGACATGATGCAGGTTTTGCTTCAGTAATTTACCTTGATGCAAAAGAGAAGGAGTACATTGATGAGTGTGGTCCTGCAAATTTCTTTGGCATAAAGGATAACACATACATTACCCCAAAATCACATTCAATATTACCGTCAATTACAAATTTAAGTCTTATACAATTGGCTCAGGATCTTGGTCTAAAAGCCGAGAGAAGACCTGTTCATATTGATGAGATTGGAACATTTGAAGAGGCGGGTGCCTGCGGTACTGCTGCTGTTATTAGTCCAATACGCAAGATTGTAGATGAAAAGACAGAAGAGGAATTTGTTTTTTCAAAGGATGGTAATCCTGGTCCGATATCACTTAAATTGTATAATCAGCTAATTGCCATTCAAACTGGTGATGCTGAGGACATACACGGGTGGGTTGATATTTTAGATATCTAAGCAAAAAATAGCATATATATAAAAATGGCCGGTTAATAACCGGCCATTTTTTATTTCTGTTCAACGCTTCCGTTTCCGTTAACTTTAAAAAGAGCTTTCTCTGCCGCGTTTTGTTCAGCCTCTTTTTTCGATCTTCCTACTCCAGAACCGTATATCTCTTGTTCAATACGAACGTATGAAATAAATCGTTCTGCTTGTGTCGGATCTGTATCTGTATAGATCGACATCTCCTTTTTGTATTTCTGAATCCATTCAAGCAACTGACTCTTATAATTAGTGTCGGTATGCCGTAGTTTATCCAGATCTATATGTTTTGAAATCAGATCGTGTTCGATAAATTTTTTGGTAAACTTATAGCCCATATCCAAATATATAGCACCAAGAAAAGCTTCTAAAGCATCGCCATATAAGTTTCTCTTGGGGGATGAATTATTGGTGTGAGCTACCAGGAATTTATCTAATCCAACTTTTCGGGCAAGCACATTTAAAAACTCCCGCTTTACGATTTTAGATCTCATTTGTGTTAGAAATCCTTCATTTTCGTTTGGGAATCGTTTAAATAAAAAGTCAGCTACAACAGCATCAAGAATAGCATCGCCAAGAAATTCAAGGCGTTCGTTATTCACCACACTGCCGTCAGCTACTTTAATAGGTGCCGACCTATGAGTAAAAGCTATTTCGTAAAGTCTATGGTTGTGTGGACAAAATCCAAAATTGGACTTTATCTTCCTGTAAAATTGTCTGTTCTTTGAAAACAGAGTTTTTACGGGACTAAATAGCGACACAACCACAATACAACTTATTCAGAATATGCTTTATAAATAATAGACGCATTATGTCCACCAAATCCAAATGTGTTTGAGATGGCAACATTAACTTCTCTCTTCTGAGCTTCATTAAAAGTGAAATTTAATGAATAATCAACACGCTCGTCTGGAGTTTCAAAATTAATGGTTGGTGGAACAATATTTTTGTTAATTGCTGCTATTGCTGCAATAGATTCAACTGCACCAGCTGCACCTAACAAATGGCCATGCATAGACTTTGTTGAACTAATGTTCAACTTGGTAGCATGTTCACCGAAGATGTTTTTTATGGCAATTACCTCGGAGATATCTCCAAGCGGGGTACTTGTACCATGAACGTTTATATAGTCAACTTCCGATGGATCCATACCAGCATCTTCCAGTGCATTTCTCATAACATCAGCGGCACCTCTTCCTTCCGGATGTGGAGCTGTTAAATGATGTGCATCTGCTGACATACCACCGCCAACTATTTCTGCATAGATTTTTGCACCTCGTGCTTTTGCATGTTCCAGCTCTTCAAGTATTAATGCACCACTACCTTCACCCATAACAAAACCATCACGGTTTGCATCGAATGGACGAGAGGCTTTCTCTGGTTCATCATTTTTTGTTGAAATTGCTTTCATTGCGTTAAAACCGCCAATACCTACTTCGTTTACAGCCGCTTCAGAACCTCCGGTTACAAAACCTTTAGCAATTCCCAGACGGATGTAGTTGTAAGCATCAATAATTGCATTGCTAGAAGAAGCACATGCAGATACTGTTGTAAAGTTTGGTCCTCGCAAACCATGACGCATTGAGATGTGCCCTGAAGCAATATCTGCAATCATCTTAGGAATGAAGAAAGGATTAAACCTTGGCTTTTTTCCGTTCTCAGTATATCCAATCACCTCGTGAAGGAATGTTCCTGAACCCCCTATGCCAGAACCCCAAATGACACCGAACTTACTTAGGTCAATCGACTCTAAATCTAATCCGCTGTCGGCAATGGCCTGGTCAGTCGAAGCTAGTGCAAACTGGGCATATAGATCCAATCTGCGAACTTCTTTTCTGTCAATGTATTCAGTAGGATCGAAATCCTTAACCTCACATGCAAATTTGGTTTTAAAATTAGTGGTGTCGAATCTTGTTATAGTTCCGGCACCACTAACACCTTGCATTAGGTTATCCATAAACTCATCAACAGAATTCCCAAGTGGGGTAATGGCCCCAAGGCCAGTAACCACTACTCGTTTTAATTCCATAGAATTTCGTATAGGTATTTACTAAACTGCTTTGTTAATGAATGTAATAGCATCGCCAACTGTACCAATGCTTTCTGCCATTTCATCAGGGATAGAGATGTCAAATTCTTTTTCGAATTCCATGATCAACTCAACAGTGTCAAGTGAATCAGCACCCAAATCATTAGTGAAACTTGCCTCCTGAGTAACCTCATCTTCTTCAACACCAAGTTTTTCAACTATAATCGCTTTCACTTTTTGTTCGATTTCAGACATAACTTTTTAATTTAGTTAAAACATTTATTTTGTGAACTTTTTCAACCGTGCAAAGAAATAAATTAAACCAGTAAATTTCAAAAAAAATACAATTATTTATCTTTTTTCGAATCTTTTATTTTGTTCTTTTGTGCAAGAATTAGTTGATCCTCAAATAGAATTGAGCCTAATTGAAATTGATCTAAATGATTTTTAAGATGATTAAAGTTGCCATTTTTGCCTCCGGTTCGGGGAGTAATGCCGAAAATTTTGTCAAGTATTTTGAGAAGAGCAACAACGTAAAGGTAGATTGTTTCCTTTCAAATAGCAAAAAGGCTTATGTTCATACAAGAGCCGAATTATTAGGTATTGATAGTTTTACTTTCGGTAGAGATGAATTTTATCATTCAACTTTTGTTGAAGAATTGCTTGAAAGTAGAGCGATTGATTATATTGTCCTTGCTGGCTTTCTATGGCTTGTTCCTGTTTCTTTAACGAAGAAATTTCCCAACAAGATTGTTAATATCCATCCGGCTTTACTGCCTAAGTATGGAGGCAAAGGAATGTATGGAGATAATGTGCACCAAGCAGTTTTTGCCAATAGGGAACCTGAAACCGGAATCACCATTCATTACGTAAACGAGCACTATGATGATGGTGCCATTATTTATCAGGAGCGGGTTGGAATACAGGATGTACAAGGCCCTGATGAAATTGCTTCACGCGTGCATGTGTTAGAATATCGATGTTTTCCGAAAGTGGTTGAGGACCTAATTCTTAGGAATAGTAAGTAGTTATTCGTCAATAGCTGCAGGTGATAATGACAAGATGTATTGGGTATTGGTTTCAGTAATGTGCTTGATAGCTTTAAGATTGAACAGAATAAGCCTGTTTGTATCTGTTGCGTCGCTTCGGTAAAGCCATTGAGTTTTTAAAATGGTTTTGCTGCTATTTTTTAGCTTTATAAGTGTGTTCTGGAAAATGCAGTTATTGCAGTATACCGACTCGCTTCCTTTCGTTTTGTTTTGTTCCTTCTTACAATCAAACAAATCAGAACAGGTATTATTCGGTAGGTCTTCTGAGTTGATTTGGAAAAGATTTCTGGATAATTTATTGGCGTAGATGAATTTAAAATTGTCATCAACAAGTATAATTGCCTCGTCTAATGCCTCAAGTATGGCTTTATGGTCTGGTTTGCTATGCATAGGGAATTTAACTTGTACAATATTTACTTATTATAGAATAGAGTTCCTCTTGGATTATTGGTTTAGTGGCAAAGTCATTCATTCCTATTTCTAATACCCGATCCTTTGTTTCGGAAAAAGCGTCAGCTGAAAGCCCAATAATTGGTATTTGTGCATCAATGCCGGGAGTCTTTCCATTTCGAATTTCCTCCGTAGTTTCATAGCCGTTCATTTCTGGCATCTGCAGATCCATGAGCACCAATTGGTACTTGTTCTTGCTAAGAAAACTAAGTGCCTCGATGCCATTGTTGGCAAAGTCGAAGTTAATGCCCCATTTTTTTAGAATTTTACCGGCAACGAACTGATTTATCTTGTTGTCTTCTACTACAAGAACATCCAGATTTTCGAATGACTTTAATTTCTTTGTGGCATCCTCAGTTGTATTCTTATCAGTTGTTGCAGCCTTTTTAAAACATAGCTGAAACGAAAACTCAGATCCCTTACCAAGAACGCTTGTGGCATTGATTGTTCCTCCCTGAAGTTCTATCAGCTTCTGAGAAATGGTTAATCCTAATCCTGTCCCGCCAAATTTTCGGGTTGTATCTGTGGTTGATTGGGTATAGCTCTCAAATATTTTATTAATTCTGTTTGCAGGAATTCCAATACCGGTATCTCGAACTTTGAATTCCAGATCAGTAGAATCATCATTTATTTTATTACATCCCACATGAAGCACAACTTTCCCTTTTTCGGTAAATTTAATGGCATTACCAATAAGATTGATTAACACCTGATTGAGCTTAACTTTATCGCCAACTATAATTTTGGGTACTTCTTTGTCGAACTTTACATGAAATTCAATGTGTTTCTCTATGGCTTTAAAACTGAACATTTCATTCAGCTTGCTAATTAAGGTGTGTAGGTCAAATTCTATTTTTTCGAAAGTAATTTTGCCTGCTTCTATTTTTGAAATGTCCAGAATGTCATTGATAATCACCAATAGATTATCGGCAGAATACTTTATTGAGTTGAACATCTCCTTTATTTCATCCGAAAGGTCTTCTTCAATAAGCAAGTTCGTAATCCCAATAATTCCGTTTAAAGGTGTTCTTATCTCATGACTCATATTTGATAAGAATGTTGACTTGGCATTGGTAGCTTGTTCTGCTCTATCTTTGGCAATTACAAGTTCATTTTTTGATGCCTCAATCTCTGCGGTTCTTTCCTTCACCTTAAGTTCAAGCGACTGATTGAGTTCCTTGAGTTCGTTATTAGCTAAATAAATCTCTAATGATTTTTTCTCAATTATGGCTTCGGCCTCTTTTCGGGAACTGCGCTCCCGAAGCAGCGCTCGTTTAAGGGCTTCAAGTTCTTTGTTATGATCCTTGTTTGGTTCCAATTAGATTCAATCTAGTTTTGTAATCGTAAATTTTACCTTACTGGCATCATCAGTCAGGTTCTCAGTTTTTATATCTAATTTTTCGTTAAAGTGTTTTCCACAGCCGGTAATAAGTCCGATGGCTAAATGAGCTAATCTTCTGTTTGAGTGATAGATCATTTCAAGTTGGTTGTCCTTCACACGTTTGATATCAAATTTTGGTAGTTGCGCATCCGGATATAATTTGAGCACCTGCACATGTATGTAACTCTCAAGATCTTCAAGGAAGTCGAGCGAATTGTTTTTATCATGGAAAAACTCGCTGTACAGAACAGCAAATCGTGAAAACAAATGTTCTCCAAATGTTAAAACTAAATCCGGGATTTCTATTTTAACAATTCTATTTAAGTTTACTAATAACTCCACAAGTTCGGTGTACTCGTAGGTTCCAACAGCGGTATAGGTTCCTCCGCTGGGTAAATTTGATGATGTCACTAATTCATCAACAACAACAAATCCGAATTTGTCTTCCACCATCTCTAACAATTCAGAAAAAATAAGCCCTTTCATACAATAATATTTTGTTTAATGTGCTTTGGTTAAACACTACTTTAACTTTTAACTTCGTAACTTTATTCTGTGCTACCACGTGCAGCATTGAGTAAAGTTGTATAAAATGGTGCAACAATTGAAAAGCTAAAGATGTTTTACTACAAATTTAATTAATTTTATCACATTGTTTTCAAACTTAAAATGAAATTACTTCCATTCATATTGTTGCTTTGTTCTTTTCTACAGAGTTATACTCAGGCCGATACATTAGACCTGATTAAATATACACCGGATTATAAATTTACCGATGGCTTGTTTTTATCTATCGATCAGGTTAAAAATAACTCCCCAATTTCGCTTGATAAAATAATTACAACCGAAGATTATAATGATGTGAATTTCTTTAAAAATGTGCTTAAGGAAGAGACGATTGCCATTTTTGATGAACATGGTATGCGGAAGGAATTGAAAGTTGCTGATCTGTGGGGCTATTCTAAAATGGGAGTGCTTTACATATTGTATAATGATGAGTTTAATCGAATACCGGTATTAGGGCGAATTTCTCATTTTGTATCTAATTTTACCATTGAGAATAACAGGGTGGCGGATTACGCCTATAACCCTTATTACTACAACGATCCGTATTATACAAGAAATAATAACCGTACCTATGCTACCAAAGAAATGAGACAGTATCTGATCGATTGGGATACGGGTGATGTTTATTTTTATGATTGGAAGAGTTTGAAAGTATTGCTCATGAAGGATCCACAGTTGTACGAAGAGTTTAACGACCTGAAGAAGCGCAAGCAAAAGAAGATGGTTTTCTTCTATTTGCGAAAGTTCAATGAACGAAATCCGATAATGGTTCCGTTAAGTAAGTAAAATCCGCAATATTGAAATTATCGTTTGCTCTAATATCCTTGTTTATTCTAGTTGCCGACCTGTTTGGTCAGGAAAAGGTGAGCCCTGAACTGTTAGATGGTTTTTTTGAAAGTAAAACCTATGTGGTTTACGATAGCGATTTATTTTCAGACTATAACTTCTACATTAAAGATGCAGTGGTTAAAAACTGGACGCTTACCCCGTTTGAGTTGATTAGCTATGAAACCTTTCAGAAAACGAAAGCAAACCCCAACGCATCCTTTCTGGTAATGACCGATGCCCGACTGGCTAACGACAGAAGTAAAACAACCTACGTATTTCTAAACTTGGTGATGGGATCCGCATCTAATGATATTGGACAAATGCCTGATATTTGTAATATCCCGCTTGCTTTAAAAGAGGCTGAGCAGGAAACATTTGTTTACAAGTTACCTGCCTTTGTGCGATTAATTCAAGCGCATACTCAGAAGCTTAAAGCTGAGCCAGAGCTAATGTCTGGTGATTTATTGTCAATTTATGAGAAGCGTGTTCAACCAACCGCATCTAAAGTTATCCTTGCGCAACGAAGTGAATTAGCTCCTGAAATAAATTCGGCAACCAAGCTGAAAAGCACTACAACTATTCTGGCGGAGCTGTGTTCTCGCGATCAAATAGAAAAGGCCATTGAGAATAATGATGATAAGCATGCATTTATTCATCTTGTTGGTGGACACAAAAAAGGAGCTCTTTGCCTGAAGGCAGTTATTGGTTGTGGCGATCCTGTTGTTTATTATTTTGGCTACCATCAGATTTCTTCATCCAAACCAAGGGCAATGCTTAAAAACGACTTTCTGGATTTCTAAATAAATTGTTAAATTTAGTCATTGCTACTAACTCGTAGTTATTAGTTGTAAATTGAACTACCATTTCGCTACAAACACTAACAAAACAGTACATTAATTAGATGGTGTATTACTAATGAACTAAAAATAACAAGTATGAAAAGATTAGCATTGGTTTTATTGATTGCCTTCTTTACTCAAGCTGCTAGCGCAAATATTGCTCCGCCGATGGCACAAATCCATGAAATAACATTTGATAGTTTGAATAATTGGACCATTGAGTTGGGGTTCTATTATATTACCGAAGATATGGGATGGCTTACAATTTCTTCCAGTTCAGGTTCTTCAACAATAACAAACTATACATTAATCGTTGGAAATCCATATGAGCCAGGAGATTCGATTGCAGTTATTACAAATGCGAATCTTAATGGTCCTCTCACCATTGATCCTGCTAATGATTTGATTACCATATCTACACATGTTTGGGGAAATACCTACAATGATTACCTTGCAATTGGTAGTCATCAGGAATCAATTGTGCAATGCATGAATCTAGGCGAATCAATAGCTTTGAATAGAATTACTTTGAATGATAGAAACTGTAGAAGTTATTGTATAGATAAGTCTCCAACTATTGGGTATAACAATGATACCATTGAAGCAATGGGATCTTTCTCAGGTAATATTATTGGTCTGGATGGCAATCCTACTTCAGGGGCTTATATCGAAGTTCCTCATTTGGTTGGTGATCCTATTGGCTACCAGCGTATCATGATTAATTCCGATGGAAGTTTTAACGAGCGTTTATTTGCACGTAATTACGATATTGATACCATAATTATAGTAGGCGTGGGCTTAAGCTATGCCTATTACGTAATAGAGCCAATTTCTTTTTGTTTGCGCCCTATGGAGACGATAGATCAGAATGTTATCTTAACAGAAATGCTTGCTGTTTCAGAGCCGGAGGCCAAAGCTAAGAAACGGGTTGTTGCTTCTCCAAATCCGTTTAATAATGAGGTATCTTTTTATTTCGATTTTACCGCACAACAATTACAAAGCAATACCAAGCTAACGCTTACAATCTTTTCATTAAAGGGTGAGCTAATTGATGCAATTGAGGTGCCTGCTTCTCAAAATAAAATCATCTGGCACGCAAATGATAAAACACCATCAGGCATTTTGTTCTATCACTTCAGCGCCAACAACAAAGTTATAGCAAATGGTAAATTGGTTAAAATCTAGGTTTTCTAAAATTATAATCATAGCAGCTTTTTTACTAATTCTTCCATGGCACTCGAATAGTCAGGGGATGACATTTGTTCGAGAGAACATAAGCATGCGCTTAAGTGAAAATTACTTTTATGTGACAGGGCAATATACGATTAGCGGAGATGGCACAAATGGAAAATCATTGTTGTATCCTCTTCCTGTAGATGCATTGTATGGCGATGTAGATTCCATATATATTTATGATTTAAATGCTAATGAATCAATATCACCAATAAAGATAGAGAAAGAAATGGTGGTGTTTAAGTTTGATTTCAATGGAGAGAATGAAACGATAATCCAGATTTCTTATCGTCAGCGCATCTTTTCAAATAAGGCGGAATATATCGTCAAAACAACAAAGTATTGGTCTAAGCCATTGGTAAAGGCCGACTTTCAGTTGGTTGTTCCGAATAACCTGCAAATTACCAATTTCAAGCACGAGCCAGATATGTTCTCTAAGCTTGACCATGAGCACATCTATTATTGGGAGTTCTATAATTTTATGCCTGACAAGAATATGGAGTTTGTGTTTGATAAGGCCAAGAGCGACGAATAATTCTAATGTTAGTTTTGTGATTCTTTGGTAAACTGTTACACAACTATTTTAAGTAATGCTTTTTAAAAGTGAAATAAGCCTTGCTGTTTTTCTTTCCTGAAAATTCCCTAATTTTAGCCTCAAACAAAATCGCGAATAATATGTCAGACGATAAGAAGATTATCTTCTCAATGGTAGGTGTGAGCAAGATCTTCCCCCCTCAAAAACAAGTTCTTAAAAATATATACCTCTCGTTTTTCTATGGAGCCAAAATTGGCATCATCGGATTAAATGGTTCTGGTAAATCTTCTCTAATGAAGATTATTGCTGGAGAAGATAAAGCCTTTCAGGGCGATGTAGTTTTTTCTCCGGGATATTCAGTTGGAATGCTGGAACAGGAGCCAAAGTTGGATGATACCAAAACGGTAAAGGAGATTGTTGAAGAAGGCGTGCAGGAAGTTGTTGATGTGCTGAAAGAATATGAAGAGGTGAATTTAAAATTTGCCGAACCTGAGGTGCTCGAGGATCCAGATAAAATGGATGCATTGATTAATCGTCAGGCACAACTTCAGGAAAAAATTGATCAATTTGATGCCTGGAACCTGGATCATAAATTAGAAAGAGCAATGGATGCTTTGCGTTGTCCGGAAGGCGATACACCAATCTTAAATCTGTCAGGTGGTGAAAAACGTCGTGTTGCTTTGTGTCGTTTGTTGTTAAAAGAACCAGACGTACTGCTGCTTGATGAGCCAACCAACCATCTTGATGCCGAATCGGTGCAATGGCTTGAACAACATTTACAGCAGTATAAAGGAACCGTCATCGCCATTACTCACGATCGCTACTTCCTAGATAATGTTGCCGGTTGGATTCTAGAGTTGGACAGAGGAGAGGGTATTCCTTGGAAAGGAAATTATTCATCCTGGTTAGATCAGAAATCTACTCGATTAAAGCAAGAAGAGAAAACCGAAAGCAAGCGTAGAAAAACACTTGAGCGAGAATTAGACTGGGTGCGCATGTCGCCTAAGGCAAGGCAGGCAAAATCAAAGGCGAGATTGTCGGCATACGATAAATTGTTAAATCAGGATACTAAACAGCGAGAAGAGAATTTGGAGATTTTTATTCCAAATGGACCGCGCCTTGGCGATAAGGTAATTGAGGCACATCAGGTGGCTAAGAGTTTTGGCGATCGATTATTATTCGACAACCTCGATTTTGTGTTACCACCAAATGGTATAGTTGGCATTATTGGTCCGAATGGTGCTGGTAAAACAACGCTGTTCAGAATGATAATGGGATTGGAGTCTGTTGATAGTGGTA